>NZ_DKTK01000002.1:0-67478 GCF_002473195.1 Pantoea sp. UBA7232 | reverse complement strand
GAGCCCCGTCCGTTCCGCCACTATATTGAGAAGCCCTGACTGTTAAAGTCAGGGCTTTTTCATATTCTCTTTTTCCCTCCGGCATTGTGAAGCTTTGTCGTGAGGTGAATTCCGACATTCGATACCACGAATTGAAACCCCGCGCTAAAATCCCTATAACAGTCAGTGTGAACTTTTTGTTGTTATCAGCCAGGCGGTAAAGTGCGAAAGAAAACCTATGCAATGCGCTATATAGCAGGCCAGCCAGCGGAGCGAATTTTTCCGCCGGGTGCGATGCTGCATCTGGGTCAGGGTCTGCCGCCAGGGGAGCCGCTGCCGGCCGATCCCACCCTGCGGGTGCTGGTATGGAACATCTTCAAGCAGCAGCGCGCTGACTGGATGTCGGTGTTGCAGGGATTCGGTCGTGATGCCCATCTGGTCCTTCTGCAGGAGGCGCAAACCACGCCTGAACTGATCCAGTTTGCTACCAGCAATTATCTCGCAGCCGATCAGGTGCCCGCTTTTGTGCTGCCTCAGCACCCGTCAGGGGTGATGACGCTCGCATCGGCGCATCCGGTCTACTGCTGCCCGTTGCGCGAGCGCGAGCCGCTGCTAAGGCTGGCAAAATCCGCGCTGGTCACTGCATACCCTCTGCCAACCGGCGATATGCTGATGGTAGTGAATATCCATGCGGTTAATTTCAGTCTGGGTGTGGACGTATACAGTAAGCAGCTGGGGCCTATAGGAGAGCAGATCCGGCATCACCGTGGCCCGGTGATAATGGCAGGGGACTTTAATGCATGGAGTCGTCAGCGGATGAACGCGCTCTATCGCTTTGCCCGCGCCATGTCTCTGCGGGAAGTGGCGTTTACAGACGATCACCGGCGTAAAGCGTTTGGCCGGCCGCTCGACTTTGTCTTTTACCGGGATATGAAAGTGAGTGAAGCAGCGGTGCTGGTCACCCGTGCCTCCGATCATAATCCGCTGCTGGTAGAGTTTAACCCCGTCACTGTTGCGCGCTAAACGCACCCGCCTGTAACGACGAGACGCTCTGGCCGGCACTGCTATAGATGATGCTATGCCGATAAAGAAAAAAGGCTGACAAATGTCAGCCTTTTCAGTGCATCAGGTATCTGGCGTTGCGCTATTCTTAACAAACAGAGTGAGCTTATCACCCGGCTGTATATCCTTCGCGTCGCTGTTCCAGCGCATTACGTCCTGCGTGTTAACGCCGTGACGTTTTGCAATACTGGCAAAAGAATCACCCTTACGAACGCGGTAGGTGATGCTGTTGCCGTTATCTGCCAACTGCGATGCTGCTGTCGTACCGCTAACCGTCAGGGTCTGGCCGATACGCACTGCCGCACTGCGCAGATTGTTCTGCTGTTTTAGCGAGCTCATGCTGACACCCAGCTTACTGGCGATACCGGATAGCGTGTCGCCTTTACGTACTTTGTAGCTGTTACCGGCTGCGCTGGCTTTAGCCAGTTCAACAGGCTGCACGGAGGCAATATCTCCGGAGGCCAGAGAGTTGCGCAGCTGTGCCACGTTGGACTTAGGCACCATAATATAGTGCGGTCCGTTTGGCGCAGTCGTGCCGTTTTTGTACCCGGCGTTAAATGTCTTCAGTTTACTGAGCGACATACCCGCCATTTCTGCAGCCTGAGTTAACTGCATCTGCTGTCCCACTTCCACACGCGCCAGCGCGCGGCTTTCATTAGGGGCTGGCAGTTTAATGCCGTAACGCTTGTTGTTCTTGAGCAGTTCGCTTAAAGCCAGCATTTTCGGGACATAGATGGTTGTTTCGCGCGGCAGTGATAAATGCCAGAAGTCAGTCGGCTTGCCCCGTGCCTTATTCTGCTTCATCGCTTTCAACACGCGTCCTTCGCCGCTGTTATAGGCTGCTACGGTCAGTAGCCAGTCGCCATCAAACATGCGATTCAAACGCTGCATCATATCCAGTGCTACTTTGGTTGAGGCCACCACATCACGGCGTCCGTCATACCAGCGGTTCTGTTTCAGACCATAATTTTTGCCCGTTTGCGCAACAATCTGCCAGATGCCTGCGGCATTGGCGGAGGAGGTTGCGTGAGGGTCAAAAGCGCTCTCCACTATGGGTAGCAGTACCAGTTCCATCGGCATTTTACGTTTCTGTATCTGCTCGACAATCCAGTACATGTACGGCTCTGCCCGTAATGTTACATCGTGGAGATAGCTCTTATTTTTTAAAAACTTTGTTTTCTGTTCGCGGATCCGGGCATTTTCCGGGATCCCCATCTTCAACTCGTCACTAATGAGATTCCAGAGATCGGTGTCTTCTGCGAGGCTGGTTCCATCATCTTGCCAGCGCGGCGACAACAAGCGATTTCCGTACTTTCCATTTTCACCTTGACCAGCTGAAGACAGGCTCTGTGCATGCTGAGCGGGGATATTGGCGTCATTCCGTGATGCCTGACATCCGACCAGCAAGACTGAGGCGAGTAATAATATCGCTTTAGCCTTCATGTGTGTGTCAGTAGTTCGCTTAAAAGACGAGCAACTATACGTGACGTACCGGCACAACACAACCCAAAAAATTAAAATTGGTCTTTCTTATTACGCAATTCAGCAAAAGTCTGCCATAACGGGGCGGATTCCACATTAATTGCTAAAGCTTTTTGTAAATCAGCATCTTGTGTGCGTAAAAATAAATTTATCTCACGTTCCAGCGCCAGTTTTGTCGGTAAAGTAGTGCGATTTTCTGCCCGTAAATCCTTAATTTCCTGATATCTGGCCAGAATTTTCGGATCATGGGGTAAAATTGCAGCAGCAAACTTCATGTTAGATAAAGTATATTCATGTGCGCAGCAGAGAAGCGTATCGGCGGGAAGTTTATTAAGCTTTTGAAAGGAATGGAACATTTGTTCTGCTGTACCTTCAAAAAGTCGTCCGCAGCCACCTGAGAACATTGTATCGCCGCAGAAAAGATAAGGTGCGCTGTAATATGAGATATGTCCTAAAGTGTGGCCCGGCGTGGCGATGACCTGAAAAGGCAGGCCGAGCAGCGTAACGGTTTCACCTTCATGAACAATATGCTGTGCACCTTTAGCCGCCGTTTCCTGAGGGCCATATACCTCAAGCTGAGGATAACGCTGTAGCAGTTCAGCGACGCCACCGGTATGGTCCTGATGATGATGCGTCAGCAGAACAGCCACCGGCGTCCAGCGGTTGGCTTCAATTTTTTCAATCAGCGGCTGGGCTTCACCGGGGTCAACAATCAGGCAGCTGCCGGCGTCATCGGTCAGCGTCCAGATGTAGTTATCCGTTAATGCGGGAATACTGGTAAGATTCATAAACACCTCTCTGGTTGTCTTAAAGGAAGATGGTAGAGCATGAAGCCAGCGAAAACACGCCAGATCCTGACCGCGCCGCGCACCTGGAATGATATGCCCTGGGGAGAGTACTTTCGCGATGCGTTAACCCAGCAGCTACAGCCCTGGCTGGCGAGGCTTTATGGCTTCCATATGCTAAAAATTGGCAGCCTGAGCGCAGAAATCAATACCAGCCAGTGTGCCATATCTCATCAGGTCAATGTTGGCAGTGAGGGCGACGCACTGCAGGTGCTCGCCAGCGTTGCTCAGCTGCCGTTTGAGTCTAAATCAATCGATGCCTGCCTGCTGGCGCACACGCTGGCATGGGAGCAGGATCCGCACCGCGTGTTACGCGAAGTGGACAGGGTGCTGATTGATGATGGCTGGCTGATTATCAGCGGCTTCAATCCTTTCAGCCTGCTGGGGATTAGCAAAGCGATTCCGGGTCTGAGCCGGCGAGCGCCCTGGAACAGCAGAATGTTCAGCCAGGTGCGTCTGCTGGACTGGCTGAGCCTGCTGAATTATGAAGTGGTGTACCGCACGCGTTTTCAGGTGGTGCCGTGGCATCGACAGGGGGGCAGGATGATCAGTGCGCATCTGCCCGCTCTGGGGTGTCTGAACATCGTGGTGGCCCGCAAGCGCACGTTCCCGCTTACGCCAGCTAAAATGAAAACGGCGCGCAGCAGTGCGCAGCTGCGTCCGGTAGTCAATGCTACGCGTCAGTTTCGCGAAACGCAGGATCAGGATGCAACCTGATAGCCAATGTCTTCCAGTGCCGGATTACCGGCAGCGCTGCGCGCCAGTTCATCGCAGCGCTCATTCTCCGGATGGCCGGCATGCCCCTTCACCCACTCCCATTTAATGGTATGGGTGCTGAGCGCCGTATCCAGACGCTGCCACAGGTCAGTATTCTTAACCGCTTTTTTATCAGCGGTTTTCCAGCCACGCTTTTTCCAGTTGTGGATCCAGCTGGTAATGCCCTGGCGGACATACTGGCTGTCTGTGCTGATGACCACGTCGCACGGCTGCGTCAGCGCCTCTAAGGCGACAATGGCCGCCATCAGCTCCATACGGTTGTTGGTGGTCAGGCGATAGCCCGCGCTGAATAACTTTTCATGCTCGCGATAGCGTACAATAGCCCCATAGCCGCCCGGTCCCGGATTACCAAGGCAGGAACCGTCGGTGAAAATTTCTACCTGTTTGCGCATCTCTGGTAGACTTCCCTCTGAAAAAACGCCAAGTCTGACACAAAACGAGCCCTATGATCACTGCAAATAACCGCCAGATTGTCCTCGATACTGAAACCACCGGCATGAACATGATCGGGGTTCATTATGAGGGGCATCGCATCATTGAGATCGGTGCGGTTGAAGTCATCAACCGTCGCCTGACCGGCAACAACTTCCATATGTATCTCAGGCCCGATCGGCTGGTGGATCCGGAAGCGTTTGGTGTTCACGGCATCGCCGATGAGTTTCTGGCCGACAAGCCCACCTTTGCGCAGATAGCCGATGAGTTTCTCGACTATATTCGCGGAGCTGAGCTGGTGATCCATAACGCCTCGTTTGATATCGGCTTTATGGACTATGAGTTTGGCATGCTGCAGCGTGATATCGGCAAAACTGAAAGCTTTTGCAAAATCACCGACAGCCTGGCGATGGCGCGTAAAATGTTTCCGGGCAAGCGTAATAGCCTGGATGCGTTGTGCAACCGTTATGAAATCGACAACAGCAAACGTACGCTGCATGGCGCACTGCTGGATGCCGAAATTCTGGCGGAAGTCTTCCTGACCATGACCGGCGGCCAGACGTCGCTGGCATTTTCCATGGAGGGCGACCAGCGTAATCAGGCTGAAGGGGAGCATATTCAGCGTATCAGCCGCCCCGGTTCAGGCCTGCGCGTGATTAATGCCAGTGATGAAGAAGTCATGGCGCACGAAAGCCGCCTCGATCTGGTCACAAAAAAAGGTGGCAGCTGTCTGTGGCGCGCCTGATGCACTGATTTTGCTGCTAAAAACAGCGGCAAGCTGAAAAAAGCGGCAAACGTGTCATTTTGATATAAAAAGCGTTGACGGGGGAGGGGGCTGCCATTAATATGCGCCTCGTTCCCGACGGGGAACAAAGCGCGGAGCGGTAGTTCAGTTGGTTAGAATACCTGCCTGTCACGCAGGGGGTCGCGGGTTCGAGCCCCGTCCGTTCCGCCAATCTATTTAAAAAAGCCGATTCAGAAATGAATCGGCTTTTTGCTGTCTGCTATTCAGCCAGCACTATACACCCTCTTTTTGCAGCGTCGCTTCCGGACGATACGAGACCGGTACGACCCGTTCTGCCCGCGCCAGCCAGCGATAGCAGCCCGCGCCCAGCGCCACACCGATAAACCAGCTGAAGTTAGCTACCGCATGCAGCGCCGGAATAAAACTTATCGTCAGGCAGATCCCGACCGCCGGCAGCAGCGCCGCGATCGCTTTGGGATTAAAGCCGTTGCGGTACCAGTAACGTCCCTGCGGCGTGGCGTTAAACAGGTCATCAACGCTTACGCTGCCGCCTTTGATCAGATAAAAATCCGCAATCAGAATGCCGAACAGCGGGCCCACAAACGAGCCCAGCACATCCAGCGTATAGTGGATCAGTTCAGGTGACTGAAACAGATTCCACGGCGTCAGCAGCACGGAACCCACCGCGGCGATCATGCCACCGGTGCGGAAACTGATCTTCTGCGGGGAGCAGTTAGAGAAATCGAAGGCGGGTGACACAAAATTCGCCACGATATTGATACCAATGGTGGCGGTGATCATGGTCAGCAGGCCGATAGCGACGGCCAGGTCGTTGCCTACCATACTTACCGTCTCAATCGGATCGGTGATCATTCTGCCAAACAGCGACTGGGTGCCGGAGACAATCACTACCGTAACCACGGAGAACAGCAGGAAGTTAAACGGTAATCCCCAGCGGTTGCCGCGGCGAACTTCACTCATGTTTTTGCCGTAACGCGAAAAGTCGCCGAAATTAAGCAGAGGACCGGAAAAGTAGGAGACGACCAGGGCGGTTGCCGTGATCATCTGCCAGGTCTGTTCGCCGGCACTCAGTGATTTGCTGGCCAGCGTAAAAGAGATACCCGCCAGACCAGTTTTGTATACAATCCAGCCCGCCAGCGCGACCATCACGACATAGACTGCCGGACCCGCCACGTCGATAAAGCGCTTAATGGCGTTCATGCCGTGCCAGAACACCATCGCCTGCAGCAGCCACATGATGCCAAAGCAGCACCAGCCGAGCAGCGACAGCCCCAGCCAGCTGCTTTGCGTCATGCTATTAAGCGCCGGGAAGAACTTCAGCAGAACCAGCATCAGGGCATTCGCCGCCAGATAGGTCTGAATACCGTACCAGGCAAACGCGATCAGTCCGCGGATCACGGCCGGAATATTGGCGCCGAATACGCCAAATGCCTGGCGGCAGATCACCGCATAGGGCACGCCCGCCATCTGGCTGGGTTTTGCCACCAGATTCGCACAGAGCTGCACGATACCGATCCCGGCCAGCAGACACAGCAATACCTGCCAGCTTGCCAGCCCCAGCGTAAAAAAGCTGGCGGCAACCACATACCCGCCCATGCTATGCACATCGGACATCCAGAAAGAAAAGATGTTGTACCACGTCCAGTTCTGCTGGCGCGTCGGAGCCAGATCCTCATTACACAGGCGTGGACTATAGGCCGCGCGGGCATCAGCCTGCGCTGGCGTCACTTCAGTATGAATTGGCATGAAACCTGCTCCTCTCACCATGATGGGGAAAATATTCACCGTTTAAAGAGCTATTGCAGGATCCAGGCCAGAAGTGATTTGTTGTATACAAAAAATGAAAGGAGTGTATACGATATCTGGCAGTCAGCTATTTTCCGGAGCAGGTAATGAATCATGAATCCGCAGTGAAGCCGCGCGCTGTGCCGTTTGAAAAAGATGAAGCGATCTTTCAGGCATTGCTTAGTGCCATCGTTGAGCACCAGCTTCCGCCGGGCAGCAAGCTGCCTGAAGAGGCGCTGGCAGAGGTGTTTGGCGTCAGCCGTACCGGCATTCGTAAAGTGCTGCAGCGCCTCGCGGCGGTGCAGATGATCACGCTGTCGCCCGGACGTGGTGCACAGGTCAGCACGCCCGATGTGGCGGAATCACGCGATATCTTTGCCACGCGCAGCATGCTGGAGTGCGCCAACCTGCCCGCTGTACTGACGCATCTGCAGTCGCCACACCTCGCGGCGCTGGAGGCGATTATCACGCAGGAGCAGCAGGCGCATCAGCAGAATGACGGCGCGGCTGCCATTCGTCTTTCAGCCGCGTTTCATATCCAGCTGCAGGCGATATCCGGCAATCAGGTGCTGACCGATATCATCACGCGCCTGACCCAGCGCTCATCGCTGGTGATTGCCGCCTGGGGCACGCCCTGGCAGCACGGCTGCCGCTGCGATCATCACGACAGGCTGGTCGATCTGCTGCGCCAGCGGGCGCTGCCTGCGCTGACTGAGGCGCTGACGCACCACTTCGACCACATTCTCTCCAGCCTGCACTTTGAGCGCAGCGGTGAAACGCTGCCCGATTTCAGCCGGTTATTTGCCGGTCATAAAGGAGCCCTATCATGAGCCTGATACAGGTGATCAACCCCAATACCAGCCTGGCAATGACTGAAACTATTGGTGCGGCCGCGCGCGCCGTGGCGGCACCGGGCACGGACATTCTGGCGGTCTGTCCGCAGCAGGGCGTACCCTCCATAGAGGGACACTTTGATGAGGCGATAGCCGCGATCGGCGTACTGGAGCAGATTAAGCGTGGCGAAGCGCAGGGCGTCAGCGGCCATGTGATCGCCTGCTTTGGCGATCCCGGCTTGCTGGCGGCGCGCGAGCTGGCCAGCGGCCCGGTAATCGGTATTGCCGAAGCGGCAATGCATACCGCCACGCTGGTGGCGACGCGCTTTACCATCGTCACCACGCTGCCGCGTACGCTGGTGATCGCCCGCCATCTGCTGCAGCAGTATGGTTTTACGCACCACTGTGCGGCGCTGCACGCCATCGATCTGCCGGTACTGGCGCTGGAGGATGGCAGCGGCGTGGCGCAGGAGAAAGTCCGGGCGCGCTGCATTCAGGCAAAACGTGAAGATAACAGCGGCGCGATTGTGCTGGGCTGCGGCGGCATGGCGTCGCTGGCGCAGGATCTGACCCGCGAACTGGATATGCCGGTGATCGATGGCGTCAGCGCGGCGGTAAAAATGATAGAGGCGCTGGTGGCGCTTGGCCTGGGCACCAGCAAGCATGGCGATCTCGCTTATCCGCTGCAAAAACCCCTCAGCGGCGCCTTTCAGCACCTAAACTAAGGTCTGGCTGAGGTGTGACAACAGGAACTGACTGAATGAATGACGCATCTGAAAAGAAAGAGTACAGCTTCAACAAAAATTATCCGCGCGATCTGATCGGCTATGGTGGCCAGCCGCCGCATGCGCAGTGGCCCGATAACGCCCGGGTGGCGGTACAGTTCGTACTCAATTATGAAGAGGGCGCAGAAAACAACGTGCTGCATGGCGATGCCGGTTCGGAGCAGTTTCTGTCCGATATCATTGGCGCAGCCAGCTACGCCGATCGCCACATGTCGATGGATTCCCTGTATGAGTATGGGTCGCGTGCCGGTTTCTGGCGCATTCATCATGAGTTTCAGAAGCGTGGTCTGCCGCTGACGGTGTTTGGCGTGGCGATGGCGCTGGCGCGGCACCCGGAAATTGTCGCCGCGATTAAAGCGGCGGATTATGACGTGGTCAGCCACGGCTGGCGCTGGATCCACTACCAGGGAATGGATGCGAAAACCGAACGGCAGCATATGCAGCAGGCGGTCGACGTGCTGACCGAACTGTTTGGCAAAGCGCCGACGGGCTGGTATACCGGGCGGGACAGTCCGAACACTCGCCGGCTGGTCGCAGAGCAGGGCGGCTTCAGCTACGACAGCGACTATTACGGTGACGATCTGCCGTTCTGGACCCAGGTCACACGTCAGGATGGCACCGTCAAACCGCATCTGATCATCCCCTATACGCTGGAGTGCAACGACATGCGCTTCGCCACGGCGCAGGGCTTTAACACCGCCGAACACTTCTTCACCTACCTGCGTGATACCTTTGATGTGCTGTATGAAGAAGGAGAGCGCGCCCCGAAAATGATGTCGGTCGGCATGCACTGCCGCCTGCTGGGGCGGCCGGGAAAATTCCGCGCGCTGCAGCTTTTTCTTGATCACATTCAGCAGCATGAAAAGGTGTGGATCTGCACCCGCCAGCAGATTGCCGATCACTGGATGACGGTACATCCTGCGCCCTGATAATGCCCTCACCGCAGGGGTGAGGGCTGACGCGCTTACTCACTCATCAGGCTGACCTGCGCGGCCACAATGCGCCACCCCTGCGGCAGCCGCACCCACGTCTGCTGCTGCCGTCCGATACGCGCCGTTCCCTCGCGGGTGAATTCGGTGCTGCACACCGCATAGTCATCGCCAAACGTGGTGATCACCGTATTGCGCAGCGTGCGATCGAGCCCTTTTGACGGTCGTGCCGCGCGAAAGGCGCGAATCTCCTCAATCCCGTACAGATTCTCTCCGGCACCCAGCCGGACGGTACGCGCGTCGTGCCAGAACAGTTCGTCCAGCACCGCGACATCATTGCTCACCAGCGCCTGCTCGTAGCGATAAAATGCAGCGCTTACGGCGGCAACGGTATCCGGATCGTTTATCCTGTCCGTCGTCATTATCAGATATCCATTAAAGTAGGTTGATCGTAAGTCAGGCCCTGCTGCTGCAGCGCCCAGGCGGCGCGCAGCGCCAGCTGTTCGTTAAACGGCGCGGCAATCAGCTGTACGCCAATCGGTAAGCCGCTGGCGGTGAGCAGCGGTACGCTACATACCGGCAGGCCAGCGAACGAAATCGGCTGCGTCAGCATGCCCATGCTGGCGCGTGTCGGCAAATCCTGACCGTTAATGTGAATGGTTTCCTGGCCGATGGTGGTGGCGGTACAGGGCGTGGCGGGGGCGATCAGCACGTCATAATGGTCGAACAGCGGCAGCACCTGTTGCTGGAAGTGACGCCGGAAACGCTGGGCCTGCACATACCACGCGGCGGGCAGCATCGCGCCGGCCAGCAGGCGTTCGCGTGAATTCGGCTCAAAGCGTTCTGGCTGGGTGCGCAGAGCGGGCAGATAGTGATTGCCGCCTTCCGCCGCGGTCATGATAAACGCGGCCGCGCGCGCCAGTTCGGCCTGGGGCAGCGTCACTTCTTCTGCCGCGCCGAGCGCGCTGGCGGCTACCGCTACCGCCGCGCGCGCCTCATCATTGCACCAAGTGGTAAAAAAACCGCCCAGCGTCGCGCAGCGCAGCCCGTCGCTGCCCGCCTGCAGGCGGTCGCTGACCAACTCCGGCGGCCGCGTCAGCTGAAACGCATCCTCTGCGTCGCGGCCCTGCAGCGCATCATAAACCAGGCTGAGATCCTCAACCGAGCGGGCAAACGGGCCGATATGATCGAGGCTGGCGACAAACGGCTGCGTACCGCTGCGCGACAGGCGGCCAAAGGTGGGCTTAAGGCCGAAGATGCCGCACAGCGACGCCGGTACGCGAATCGAGCCGTTGGTATCGCTGCCGAGCGAAAAGTGCACCAGTCCGGCCGCTACCGCGGCGGCTGAGCCGCCGGATGATCCACCGGCGATGCGCGTGATATCGCGCGGGTTGCAGGTGGCGCCATAGTGACTGTTTTCGGTAGTAAAGCCATAGGCGTAGGCATCCATGTTCAGCATACCGGAGAGTAGCGCGCCCGATTCACGCATCCGGCTGACCGCCCAGGCGTCTGCACGCGCCACCGCCCGCGTGCTAAACAGGCTGGCACCCGCCAGCGTGGTATGGCCGGCTACATCAAACAGATTTTTTACCGCATACGGAATACCCGCCAGCGGTGGCAGCGTTTCACCGCGCAGGCGCTGCCGGTCAAGCTCTTCAGCCTCGCGCAGCATGCGCTGCCCGGTGATCGCCGTCCAGGCGTTGAGCGCCGGGTTATGCTGCTCAATCGCCGCCAGCGTATGGCGGGCAATCTCAGCGGCCCCGATTTCACCCTGCTGCAGCGCACGCTGCAGCGCTGCGATCGATAATGATGTCAGGCGCATGGCTGGAATACCCCGGCCACTTCCAGGCGATCGTCCAGCGGCAGCGCCATCAGCGGCGCGGCTATAGCCGCAATCCGGCTGAGCTGCAGCTGCAGCTCAGCACGACGTGCGTCATCCAGATCCAGTGCGAGGATCTGCTCCATCTGAGCGACATAGTTCGCCCACTCTGCGGATTCGGTCATGAGTCTCTCCTGTTAAAAACCGGCTGCGCTGCCGTTGCTGCGCGGATCGAAAGCGCCTTCCAGCATGCCGCTGGTGTGGCGCACTACGGCGCCCGCATGGCCTACCACTTCACTGAAGTCAGAGAGCAGCTCAACCTGATGACCCAGCAGACGCAGCCGACCCACCGTTTCCGGCGCCACGCGCGCTTCCAGTTTGAGTGAGTCAGAGGCCTCGCCCCAGGTGCGCCCCAGCAGCCAGCGTGGCGCACTGACCGCCTGCTGCAGCGGCATACCCTGAATGACGTGACGGGTAAAAATGGCCGCCTGCGTCTGCGGCTGACCATCTCCGCCCATCGATCCATACACCATGATCCGGCCATCTTTCAGGCGGGCGGCAGCAGGGTTAAGCGTGTGAAACGGCTGCTTGCCCGGCAGCAGCGCCAGCAGATGATCGGGCTGCAGGCTGAACGCCGCGCCGCGATTCTGCCAGGTGATGCCGCTGCCTGGCAGCACCACGCCGCTGCCAAATTCGTGGTAGATGCTCTGAATAAAAGAGACCGCCAGCCCGCTGCTGTCGATGGCGCCCATCCAGACGGTATCGCCCGGACCGCGTCCGGTTCCCCACGGCGCGGCGCGATGGTCATCAATATTGGTCGCAAGGCTGGCAAGATGATCGGCACTGAGCAGCGCCTGCACGTCGGTATCGCTATGGCGCGGATCGGTGATATGCCGATCGCGCAGGCTGAACGCCTGCTTGGTCGCCTCCACAATCCGGTGCAGCGTCTGAGCTTCATCAGCCTGCGCCATATCCAGACGATCGGTAATACCCAGAATCGCCAGCGACACCAGCCCCTGCGTCGGCGGCGTCATGTTCCAGATATCGCCTTCGCTGTGTGCGAGGTGGAGCGGGGTGCAGCGCCGGGCGCGATGCTGCTGCAGATCGTTCAGCGTGACCGGCATCCCCAGCGCGTGCATGTCATCTGCCAGCGACCGCGCCAGCCGGCCGCGGTAAAAGCTCTCCAGCCCCTCTTCACTCAGCTGGCTGAGCGTGGCCGCCAGCGCAGGCTGGGTAAAGCGGCTGCCCGGCTGTGGCGGTCCGCCGTCCGGCATAAACGTGGCGGCAAAGCCGGGCTGATGCTGCAGCTCAGGCGCTTTTGCGGCGGTAGCGGCCGCCTGCGAGGCGGTAACCGGTATGCCGTCGGCAGCGTAACGGATAGCATCGCGCAGCAGACGGTGCGGCGGCAGCGGCGCATGGCCCAGCTCCTGTGACAGGGTCAGCGCCTCCTGCCAGCCGCTGACGGTGCCGGCGACGGTCAGCGCCGCTTCCGGCCCGCGATGCGGGATCGTCTGCCGGCCCTGATAAAAACTCATTGTCGCCAGCGAGCCGGCGGCGCCACTGGCATCAATCGCAACGGGCTCCCCTTCAGGCGGCACCACCAGCCAGAAGCCGTCGCCGCCCAGCCCGTTCATATGCGGATAGACCACCGCAATGGTTGCGGCGGCGGCGACCATCGCTTCGAGTGCGCTGCCGCCGTCGCGCAGTACGGCAAGGGCGCTTTCACTCGCCAGATGATGGGGGGTGACGACCATGCCCTGCGGGGCCATGTTGCTCTGAATCATAATTGTTCCCGGCTGATTTCTGCTCATCTCCATCCGTCACAGCTGCCAAACCCGCTGCGGCGGCATTCCCTGACGTACACATAAGCAAGAGCTGTTCCACTTTTTCTGTCGGTGGGTGCTGGATCGATTTATGCTAGAGCAGGGTGAAACGAAAGTTACAGGACAACGCATGAAACAACTCGATGAACGTCTGCGCAGCCAGTACGCGCAGCTGTCGCCTCAGGAGCAGCGCATTGCTGACTTTGTGTTTGACCATTTTGATGACCTGATCAGCTACAACAGTGCTGAACTGGCGCGGCTAAGCGGCGTCTCCAAAGCAACGGTAAGCCGGCTGTTCCGGCGCCTTGGCTATGAAAAATATAAAGATATGCGCGATGAGCTGCGCACCCTGCGGCAGAGCGGAATGCCGCTCACCGACAACCGCGATGCGGTGCAGGGCAACACGCTGCTGGCGCGCCACTATAAGCAGGAGATGGCAAACCTCACGCAGTGGATTAACCGTATCGACAGCCAGCAGTTAAGTGACGTTATCGCCGCGCTGGGCAGCGCAAAACGCGTCTTTATCATCGGTATGCGCAACGCGTATCCGGTCGCGCTGCACCTGCGGCAGCAGCTGCTGCAGGCGCGTGCCCACGTGGTACTGCTGCCGCAGCCGGGCCAGACGCTGGGCGAAGAGCTGGTGGATATTACCCCGGACGATATGGTGGTGGTGATGGCGTTCCGGCGACGTCCGCGCCTGCTGCGTCCGCTGATGCAGCAGCTGCAGCAGCGTGATATCCCGCTGCTGGCGCTCTCGGAGCCGCAGGCGCAGGGGATTCAGGGCGTGGCACGCTGGCAGCTTTGTGCACCGCTTGACAGCGTGTCTGCCTTCGACAGTTACGCTTCAGCCATGAGCCTGGTCAATTTACTGGCAAACGCGCTGCTGCATGAAACCCTGTCGCAGGGGCGGCAGCGTATTCATCAGATAGCCGATCTCTATCAGCATCTGGATGAGCTGGAACACCGATAGCGGGCACTGAAATGGTGCGTTGCACCGTTTTGAATCTCTGAAGCAGGGTACGCCAGTACCCGATTTTTCCTGCTGCTGACCCCTTTTATGCCGGTTTGTTACCGGTTTTTTTCTGTCGCTTTGATTGGCACATTAGTTGCAGTCACTGCCTGTAAGAATCTTTTGTTTCACGTTCAACACACCGGGGTGCATAATGAAAAAGGTTTTACTGGCGGTAGCGGGTGCGGCGCTTTTACTGGCTCAGGCAGGCAGCGCGCAGGCGGATCAGCTACAGGATATTCAAAAGCGCGGCGTGATCCGCATTGCAGTACCGCAGGATTTCCCGCCGTTTGGATCAGTGGGCACCGATCTGCAGCCGCAGGGATATGACATCGACATGGCGCGCTATCTGGCAAAGCAGATGAAACTGAAGTTGCAGCTGGTGCCGGTCTCCAGTGCCAACCGCGTACCTTATCTGCAGACGGACAAAGTCGATCTGGTGATCTCCAGCATGGGTAAAAATGCGGAGCGGGAAAAGGTCATCGCCTTCAGCCGCGCCTATGCGCCCTTTTTCCTCGGTGTGTTCGGGCCGAAAGGTGAGACGCTGAAGGATGCCGCCGCACTGAGCGGCAAAACGATCGGCGTTACGCGTGGCGCGGTTGAGGATATGGTGCTGAGCGCGGCCGCGCCGAAAGATGCGCAGGTCAAGCGTTACGAAGATAACAACACCACGCTTTCGGCTTATCTCTCCGGTCAGGTGCAGTATGTGGCAACCGGTAATCTGGTGGTGGCGGCCATTACCCGGCAGAACGCGGCAAAAGCGCCGGTGGCGCAGTTTATGCTGAAAGATTCTCCCTGCTTTATCGGTCTGAAGAAGAATGAGCCGGCGCTGAAAGCAGAGGTCGATACGCTGATCGAACAGGGTATAAAGGACGGTACGCTGAATAAGCTCTCGGAAGAGTGGCTGAAAGCGCCGCTGCCCGCTTCGCTCGGTGCCTGAGTCATGGCGCAGCTAAATTTCGCTGAACTCTGGCCTTACTGGCCGGAACTGCTGGCCGGGCTATGGGTCACTGTGCAGCTTACGGTGGTGGCTACGCTCGGTGGCGTCAGCCTCGGCATCCTCGGCGCAGCGCTGCGCAGCGGCAGGCCAGGCTGGGCCAGCCGCCTCTGGGGCGTCTATGTGGAGCTGATCCGCAATACGCCGTTTGTCGTACAGCTGTTTTTTATCGTGTTTGGCCTGCCCAACCTGGGGGTAAAACTTACCGCCGGAGAAGCTGCGCTGCTGGCGATGCTGATCAATCTCGGCGCTTACAGCACAGAGATTATCCGCGCCGGCATTCAGGTCACGCCGAAAGGACAGTGGGAAGCGGGGCGCGTGCTGGGTTTAAGCCGCGCGCAGACCTTTCTGCGCGTGGTGCTGCCGCCTTCGCTGCAGCGCATCTATCCGGCCCTGGTCAGTCAGTGCATCATCGTTATGCTCGGCTCATCGGTGGTGTCGCAGGTCTCTTATGAGGAGCTGACCTTTGCGGCCAATCTGATTCAGTCCCGCACATTTTTGAGTTTTGAAGTCTACCTGGTGACCACGCTGCTCTATCTGGCGTTGTCAGTTGCGATGCGTCAGCTGCTGCTGGCGCTGGGGCGTAAATGGTTTGGAGTAGAGCCGGCATGACAACCTTTACCGACTGGGACATTCTGCGCAATCTGCTGCTGGCCGCACGCTGGACGCTGCTGCTGTCGCTGGTGGCCTTCGCCGGCGGCACGCTGGTGACGCTGCCGCTGCTGCTGCTGCGCCTGCTGAAAAAGACGTGGCTGACGCGGCTGATTCAGGGCTATACCGCGCTGTTTCAGGGCACGCCGCTGCTGATGCAGCTGTTTCTCGCGTTTTTTGGCGTCGGGCTGTTTGGCGTGGACGTGGCGCCGTGGACCGCTGCCTCGCTGGCGCTGACCTTTTATACCAGCGCCTTTCTGCTCGATATCTGGTACGGCAGCATACGCGCGCTGCCAAAAGGTCAGTGGGAGGCGTCACGCTGCCTCGGCCTGAACTTCGGCCAGACGCTCTGCCGCGTCGTGGCGCCGCAGGCGATCCGCATCGGCATTGCGCCGACGGTGGGCTTTGCGGTGCAGGTGATCAAAGGCACCGCGCTGGCCTCAATTATCGGTTTTATCGAGCTGACGAAAGCCGGCACCATTTTAAACAACGTCACGTATCAGCCGTTTAAGGTGTTTGGCCTCGTGGCGCTTGGCTACTTCCTGATGTGTTATCCGCTGTCGCGCTACAGCCAGTACCTGGAGAAAAAATTCCATGCCGCTCATCACCATTAATCAGGTTCAGAAATACTACGGCGAGAATCATGTCCTGAAAGGGGTTGATCTGGATATCGATAATGGCGAAGTGATCTCGATTATCGGCCGCAGCGGCTCCGGTAAAAGCACGCTGCTGCGCTGTATGAACGGTCTGGAGGGCTACCAGGAGGGCAGCATTAAGCTGGGCGGCATGACCATTACGCATCGTGAATCTCAGGCGCGTGAAATCAGCCGCTCGGTCGGTATGGTGTTCCAGAATTTCAATCTTTTTCCGCACATGACCGCGCTGGAGAATGTGATGCTGGCACCGCGCCGCGTGCTGAAAAAAAGCGCGGCGGAGTGCCGGCAGCTGGCAACAAAAATGCTGGAAAAAGTGGGGCTGGGTGAGCGACTGGACTACTACCCGGCCAGCCTCTCCGGTGGCCAGCAGCAGCGTGTGGCGATTGCCCGGGCACTGGCGATGCAGCCAAAAGTGCTGCTCTGCGATGAGATCACCTCCGCGCTCGATCCGGAGCTGGTGGGCGAGGTACTGAAGGTGCTGGAGCAGCTGGCGGCGGAGGGGATGACGCTGATCCTCGTGACGCATGAAATGAATTTTGCCCGCGACGTGGGCGACCGGGTGGTATTTATGCATCAGGGTCGGGTGTGGGAGCAGGGCAGCAGTAAAACGCTGTTTGCGCAGCCGCAGACCGCCGAACTGAAACAGTTTATCTCGACCGTACGCCTCTGAGCGGGGCCATTAAGGAATTCACTATGGACATTCATCAGTTCTCTCAGATCAATCCGCCGCAGCGTCTGCTGATGGGGCCAGGGCCGATTAACGCCGACCCGCGCGTGCTGCGCGCCATGTCGAGCCAGCTGCTCGGGCAGTACGATCCGGCGATGACGCACTACATGAATGAAGTCATGGCGCTCTATCGCGGCATTTTTCGCACCGAAAATCGCTGGACGCTGCTGATTGACGGCACCTCTCGCGCCGGCATCGAGGCGATTCTGCTTTCTGCTATTCGTCCCGGCGATCGGGTACTGGTGCCGGTGTTTGGCCGTTTTGGCCATCTGCTGTGCGAGATTGCGCGGCGCTGCCGGGCGGAAGTGCATACGATTGAAGTGCCCTGGGGCGAAGTGTTCTCGCCGGATCAGATTGAGGATGCGATCAAACGGGTTAAGCCGCGCCTGCTGCTGACGGTGCAGGGCGACACGTCAACCACTATGCTGCAGCCGCTGGCGGAGCTGGGCGCTATCTGTCGCCGGTATGGCGTACTGTTCTATACCGATGCCACCGCCTCTCTGGCGGGTAACGCGCTGGAAACTGATGCCTGGGGGCTGGATGCGGTCTCTGCCGGCATGCAGAAATGCCTGGGCGGTCCCTCCGGCACCTCTCCCGTCACCCTGAGCCCGCAGATGGAGGAGATCATCCGCAAGCGTAAATGCGTGGAGGAGGGGATCCGCACGGCGGCGCATCAGGATGGTGATGATGAGATGATCTACTCCAACTATTTCGATCTCGGCATGATCATGGATTACTGGGGGCCGGAGCGGCTTAATCACCATACGGAAGCGACCAGCGCACTGTTTGGTGCCCGGGAATGCGCGCGCATCATTTTGCAGGAGGGGCTGGATAACAGCATCGCCCGGCACAAGCTGCATGGTGACGCGCTGCTGAAAGGCATCCAGGGCATGGGACTGGAGACCTTTGGCGATCTGCAGCACAAGATGAACAACGTGCTGGGCGTTGTCATTCCGCAGGGCGTGAACGGTGACCAGGTGCGCAAACTGATGCTGGACGATTTTGGCATTGAGATCGGCACCTCATTTGGTCCGCTGCACGGCAAAGTGTGGCGCATCGGCACTATGGGCTACAACGCGCGTAAAGATTGCGTGATGCAGACCCTGAGCGCGCTTGAAGCGGTGCTGCAACACTGCGGTTTTCGTACGCCGCAGGGTGCGGCGCTGCAGGCCGCCTGGGATCGCTACGGGAGCGAAGCATGAGTGCACGCCAGATGAGCGCTGAAGAGGCGCAGTCGGCCGCCGCGCGCATTATGGCGCGCTGTGATGCGCTGGCGGAGATCAGCGAGGAGGAGGATAGCCTGACGCGCGTTTATCTCTCTCCGGAGCACCTGCGCGCTAACGCCTGCGTGGCGGAGTGGATGCAGGCGGCGGGCATGCGGACCTGGCAGGATGCCGTGGGCAATATCTGCGGCCGCTATGAGGCGGCCGAGCCGGGCGCAGCGGCGCTGCTGCTCGGTTCCCATCTTGATACCGTGCGCAACGCCGGACGCTATGACGGCATGCTGGGCGTGCTGAGCGCAATTGAAACCGTGCAGTGGCTGCACGATCGCCGGCAGCGCCTGCCGCTGGCGGTCGAGATAGTGGGTTTTGCGGATGAGGAGGGGACCCGCTTCGGCATTACGCTGCTGGGCAGCCGCGGCCTGACCGGCAGCTGGCCGGAGAGCTGGATCACCCATCCCGACGGCAACGGTATTACGGTCGCCGCCGCGATGCAGGATGCCGGGCTGGATGCTGCACAGGTGAGCCTCGCGGCACGTCATGTCAGCGAGATCGCCGCCTATCTGGAGCTGCATATCGAGCAGGGGCCCTGCCTGGAGGAGGCGGATTTAGCTCTGGGCGTGGTCACCGCCATCAACGGCGCGCGCCGTCTTAACTGCCATTTTAGCGGCGAGGCGGGACACGCCGGCACGGTGCCGATGCTGCTGCGTAAAGATGCGCTGGCCGCCGCCGCCGAGTGGATGCTGTTTATCGAACAGGCGACGCAGGCGCCGCTGGTGGCGACAACCGGCACGCTCAGCTGTCAGCCTGGCGCAGTGAATGTCATTCCGGGAGAGGTGCAGCTGTCGCTGGATATTCGCGGCCCGCAGGATGAGCCGCTGGAGCGGCACCTGTCGCAGCTGTTAACGCAGGCGCAGGCGATTGCGCTGCGGCGCGGGGTGAGCTTCAGCGCCAGCGAATATTACCGCATTGCCGCGACGCCGTGCGATAAACGGCTGCAGCAGGCGCTGGGCGCGGCGGTTGAAACCGTTCAGGGCTGCACGCTGGCACTGCCGAGCGGGGCGGGTCATGATGCAATAGCCATGGCGGAGCGCTGGCCGGTCGGCATGCTGTTTGTGCGTAACCATCGCGGTATCAGCCATCATCCGGCGGAATCGGTAAAAATGGACGACGTGGCGCTGGGCGTGCAGGCGTATCTGCAGGCGGTAACCGCGCTGGCGCAGGCATAAGGGAGCGGGCATGAAGCTGAATGAGTTTAATCAGGCGGATGAGGCTAACGCCCGTCAGGCGATCGCGCACTGCGTCGCCATTCCTGCCTGGCAGCAGGCGCTGGTGGCCGCACGGCCCTATGCCTCCCTGAGCGCGCTCGCAGAGCGGGCGCAGCAGCTGGCGCAGCGCTGGCAACAGGCGGAGCTGGAGCAGGCGCTCAGCGCCCATCCGCGTATTGGTGAAGCAGCCCAGGGTACGGCGCATGAGGCCACGCTGTCGCGTCAGGAGCAGGCTGCGATGCAGCAGGCGGACCGCGACCTGCAGCTTGCGATGCGCGCAGGGAATCAGGCCTATGAAGCACGCTTTGGCCGGGTATTTCTGATCCGGGCCAGCGGACGCAGCGCGGAGCAGATGCTGGCAGAGTTGCAGCGCAGGCTTAACAATAATAAGGCGTGCGAACAGCAGGAGACGCTGGCGCAGCTGCGGGAAATTACCCTGTTACGGCTTAAGGAGAGCATCATATGAGCACCATCACCACGCACATTCTTGATACCGCGCTCGGCACACCGGCCGCAGGCGTTGCCGTCTCGCTGGAGCAGAACAGCCCGGAAGGGTGGTTTCCGGTCAGTGAAGGAGAAACCGATCGCGACGGGCGTATCAGCGATTTAACACCGGAACCCTTAGCGCCGGGGCACTACCGGCTGACGGCAGAGATTGGCGACTATTTTGCCGCAGACGGGCGCGATGCGCTCTATGTCAGCGCGCAGATAGACTTTGTGATCGGACGGGCGGGCAGCCATTATCATCTGCCGTTTCTGATCTCCCCCTGGTCCTGGTCCACCTATCGCGGCAGCTGAACGGCCGCGCTTCATTTTGTGCAGCCTGTCACAAAACCTCTTTTTGAAAGACAAAAGCTATCAAAGCTTTCGGTCCATCCAAATATATTCTGCTCCTGAGTGCCGCTATCTTAACCGCAAAACGTGAAGCCAATGGAGCCGAATAATGAGCACGCCAGAACATAACGATAATGCTGCAGCGTCCGGAAAATGTCCTTTTCATCATGGAGCGTCAGAAGAGAAGAGCGTGCTTGCACGCGGCGCCGGCAGCGGCACCTCGAACCGCGACTGGTGGCCTAATATGCTGCGGGTCGACCTGCTGAATCAGCACTCCAGCCGCTCTAATCCGCTGGATGAAAATTTCAGCTACCGCGAAGCGTTCAGCCAGCTTGACTACGCGGCACTAAAAGCGGATATCCGCGCGCTGCTGACCGATTCACAATCCTGGTGGCCCGCCGACTGGGGCAGTTACATTGGCCTGTTTATTCGTATGGCGTGGCACAGCGCCGGTACCTACCGCACCATTGATGGCCGCGGCGGCTCCGGACGCGGACAGCAGCGCTTTGCGCCGCTCAACGCCTGGCCCGATAACGTCAGCCTTGATAAAGCACGACGCCTGCTCTGGCCGGTAAAACAGAAGTATGGCCAGAAAATTTCCTGGGCCGATCTCTACATTCTGGCGGGTAACGTCTCCCTGGAGAACGCCGGGTTCCGTACCTTTGGTTTTGGTGCCGGTCGTGAGGATGTCTGGGAGCCGGATATGGATGTGGACTGGGGCCATGAAAAAGAGTGGCTGGCCCACCGTCATCCTGAGAGCCTCGCAAATGCCCCGCTGGGCGCCACCGAAATGGGCCTGATCTATGTGAACCCTGAGGGCCCGGAAGCGAGCGGCGATCCGCGTTCTGCAGCACCGGCGATCCGCGCCACCTTTGGCAACATGGGCATGAACGATGAAGAGATCGTCGCGCTTATCGCAGGCGGGCATACGCTGGGTAAAACGCACGGGGCGGCGGCCGCCAGCCACCTTGATGTCGATCCTGAAGCCTCGCCGATTGAAGCGCAGGGCTTTGGCTGGCACAACAGCTACGGCAGCGGCGCCGGCGCAGATGCCATCACCTCCGGTCTGGAAGTGGTCTGGACGCAGACGCCAACCCAGTGGAGCAACTACTTCTTTGAGAACCTGTTCAAATATGAGTGGGTGCAGACGCACAGCCCGGCGGGCGCGATTCAGTTTGAAGCGGTAGATGCAGAAGCGATCATCCCCGATCCGTTTGATCCGGAGAAAAAGCGCAAGCCCACCATGCTGGTGACCGATCTGACGCTGCGTTTCGATCCGGAGTTTGAGAAGATCTCGCGCCGCTTCCTGAACGATCCGCAGGCGTTTAATGAAGCGTTCGCCCGCGCCTGGTTCAAGCTGACTCACCGCGATATGGGACCCAAAGCGCGCTACCTCGGCCCGGAAGTGCCGAAGGAAGATCTGCTGTGGCAGGATCCGTTACCGCAGCCGGTGCATCAGCCTGGCGCTGATGATATTGCGCAGGCTAAAGCGCAGATCGCCGCGTCGGGCCTGAGCGTCAGCCAGCTGGTCTCCGTGGCCTGGGCATCCGCTTCAACGTTCCGTGGCGGCGATAAGCGCGGAGGGGCCAACGGTGCGCGTCTGGCGCTGGCACCGCAGAACGGCTGGGCGGTCAATGCCGGCGTGGTAAGCGATGTGCTGCCGGTCTTGCAGCAGATCCAGCAGGCGTCCGGCAAGCTCTCACTGGCGGATATCCTTGTGCTGGCGGGCAGCGTCGGTATTGAGCAGGCGGCAGCCGCCGCTGGCGTGGCGGTACAGGTGCCGTTTATGCCAGGCCGCGTGGATGCGCGTCAGGATCAGACCGATATTGAGTCGTTTAACGTGCTGCAGCCGCTGGCCGATGGCTTCCGCAACTATCGTCGCGTGCAGAGCGGTTCCTCAACGGAGACCCTGCTGCTGGATAAAGCGCAGCAGCTGACGCTGAGTGCGCCGGAGCTGACGGCGCTGCTGGGCGGCCTGCGCGTACTCGGCACCAACTATGACGGCAGTCAGCACGGCGTGTTTACCGATCGCCCGGGCGTGCTGAGCAACGACTTTTTTGTCAATCTGCTCGACATGCGCACCGCATGGCGCGCCACTGATGAACGCGCGGAGCTGTTTGAAGGACGCGATCGTGAAAGCGGTGCAGTGAAATATCACGCCACGCGCGCCGATCTGGTGTTCGGCTCTAACGCCATCCTGCGCGCGCTGGCGGAAGTGTACGCCAGCAGCGATGCGAAGCAGAAATTTGTCCATGACTTTGTGGCCGCCTGGACGAAAGTGATGAACCTGGACCGTTTCGATCTGGCGTAATTATCCTGCGCTGCATCGCGCCTGATACGCCCGTGTAAAAACAGAACCGGAAGCCACGCGCTTCCGGTTTTTTATGTGACGAAAAACAGCCTGTAGCGCAGATCAGGTATGCCCAACTGGCCAGGCAAGCCGGAAAATGGAATGCTGCTGTGACGTTACCACGCAGGTGGCATTGCCGCCGTGTGCCTGCATAATAGCCCGGACGACAGAGAGCCCCAGACCACATCCTTTTGGATTCGCCTCTCTGGCACTTATCCCGCGCTGAAATGGCTGAAACAGCAGTGGCTGAAATTCAGGTGGAATACCAGGGCCTTCATCCTGAACAAGAATGTAATTCTCTCTCTCTGTCATACCATTTTTTATCACCAGGGTGCGTGATGTGGAGTAGTGCAGCGCATTATCAAACAGCACGGTCAGGCACTGTGTCATGCGCAAAGCATCACAGACGCAGAGCTGTAGAGTGAGTTCAGTGATAACCGTAAAGCCTTTGTTTTCAAATTCCGGCGTAAATACGTCAATGGCATGTGTAATCAGCTGCTGCAAATCGGTTTCATGCGGATCCAGCAGGTAGCCAGCTCCGCCTGCAGAGCTGACCACGCGTAAATCTTCAATCAGTCTGTTTAAGCCTTCGGTTTGTCTGAGCAGCTTTTCAAACAGAAGCGGGTCGGGGCCAAAAACGCCCTCCACCAGCCCCTGTAAACGGCCGCGTAATATAGTAACCGGTGTCCTGAGTTCGTGTGCGATGGCCGCATTCCACAGATTTCTCTGCTCATCGAGCGTCTGCAGCTTCTCCGCCATTTCATTAAAATCTTTTACCAGGCTGTTGATCTCGCCCAGCATTGAGGTTGTGCAGAGCGCCCGGGCGCCTAAATCACCGGCAGATATCTTTTTCAGGCTGGAAGCAATCGTGTTCAGCGGAGTCAGTATGCGCGCAGAGAGCTTCACCGTAAAAAACAGAGAGATAACCAGACTGGAGAGCGTCATAACCAGAACCCATATCCAGTCCCACAGGTTCATAGACTCTTCTGCACCTGCTGTATTTTCGCCAGGAATATAGTCAGTGATAAAGGTATAAAACAGCCATGAGCCTGCAACTGATATAGTAACAATAATGAAAGTCAGCGACAGCATATAGGTGAGTATCTGGCGACTGAGCACAGGCTCCCGGCTCATTGACTTTCTCCCAAACGATAACCCATCCCTCTGATACTTTCCGGCACACCCATCAGACCGGCATGCTCAAGTTTTTTACGCAGTTTACTCATATGGCTATCTACCGTTCTGTCGAGTGTGTCTCCCTCAGGCAGACAGGCGTTGAGTAGCTCTTCACGGGAACAGACTTTACGTGGACTTTTTGCCAGATAGGTCAAAAGTTTAAACTCGGTTGTGGTGAGTACCGGCGTTATGACGCTCTCTCCGGTTTTAATTTCCAGATAAAAGTCGTCAGGATAAATAGTGATATGAGCTGTTCGTATTGGCCTGGCTGCCTCAGCTGGCACATTACGCGCGGCTCGTCTGAGGACAGCCTCAACCCGGGCAATGACTTCGGAAGGGTTGAAAGGTTTGATGACATAATCATCAGCCCCCAGTCTTAACCCCATCAGTTTATCGATATCCTGATCGAGAGCGGTGACCATAATAACCGGCACGTTGCTCTCTTTACGCAGCGTGGTCATGACGTTCCAGCCATCAAGCAGGGGAAGGTTGATATCCAGCAAAATCAGGTCGGGCTTTTTCAACCGGCTCAGACTGATGGCCTGCTCGCCATTGGCTGCCCGCAGGCTGCTCATGCCTGCTCGCTGCAAATAGCTCATTAATATATCTGCTATTTCATCATCATCTTCAGCAACAAGAATTAAAAAGCCGCTATTCATTTATTCTCCGAAAGAGCCAGGTAATGCTGGCTGGCCGGCGGGCAGAAGCAGGCAGAAGCAGGCAGCATAATCTTTTGCTCAAAAAGGTAACTGATATCTCATCAGGACAGGCTGGTTTAAAAAAAGTTTCATAAGGCTGACCCTATTTCTTTGCCGCTGCCTTATCTGCACGCGCCGGGGGATCTTAATGCTATCTCCACAAACCACAGATAAACACTCCATAGTGTAATGAGATAATGAAAAAAACAGGCATGCCTCTCTGGTTTTTCATTAATTGAGCGTAAAAGAGAACAGGATACCCGATGACAGGCGCTAACAGAGATACAGAAGAGATGAATGGCCTTCAGGATGTTTTTATCAAAAGATTGCGTGTGCTGGCACCTTTTATCTCAGTTTCATGGGGACTACTTTATCTCTGGCTTATACTGGCGCACGCCGCTGACGACCGGGTATCGCATACGCTTATGGCGTCACCATTGATCTATCTCTCTATTGTAGCAGCCGCTTTACTGCTGGTGATGCAGAAGAGGCCCGGTGCATTAAAAGAGATACTCATTATTGCATTCTGGCTGCTGATGATAATGCTGTGGCTGGTGTCATTTTTCTCCAGCATGCTGAATCTGCATCCGGGATTAAATGAATTACTATTTTATTATGAATGTTTTTTGATTTTATTTTTCTGCGGCTCTCCGCTCTATCTGATGATGAGAATAATTAATGCTATTTACTAGCCGTTATTTTAAGGTTTTTTGCTCCATAATCTATCCATAAACCTCACATACAGCCTAAACAATGGCGCTTTAAACTGCCTCCCTGTCTGGTTGTCACTGCGCAACAGGTTTGTTGCGGGCAGAAGCGTGCTGTAGTCAGTTGCTGAGTATGAGATAAATATAATGCCGCTATTTTTTATTCACCGCCCGGTTTTCGCCTGGGTTATTGCTCTGTTTATCGTTCTCAGTGGCGTTTTATCGATTCCGCATCTGCCGGTTGCTCAATATCCTGCTGTTGCGCCTCCCAGCCTGATCATTTCAGTGAGCTATCCGGGCGCAAACGCAGAGGTCATGAACACCTCGGTGGTGTCGCTAATAGAGCGCGAGATATCAGGCGTTGATCATCTGCTCTACTTTGAGTCATCCAGTGACACGACGGGCATGGCTTCCATTACGGTTACCTTTAAACCGGGTACTGATATCAAACTGGCGCAGATGGATCTGCAAAACCAGCTTAAAACGATTGAGCCACGGCTCCCGCAATCTGTCCGCCAGAATGGGATTAATGTTGAAGCGGCAAATGCCGGCTTTCTGATGATGGTGGGTCTGCAATCCCGAAACGGTGCGTTTCAGGAAGCGGATTTAAGTGATTACTTTGCCCGCAATATTGCGGACGAACTGCGGCGGGTACCGGGGGTCGGCAAAATTCAGCTGTTTGGCAGTGAAAAAGCGCTGCGCATCTGGCTGGATCCGGTACGGCTGCACGATTATAAACTTTCTGTCACGGAAGTGCTTACGGCAATCAGTCAGCAAAACGTCATTGTTTCGCCGGGTAGAACCGGCGACGAGCCAGCCATCGACGGGCAGGCGGTAACCTGGCCTATCACGGTAAGGGGCCAGCTTACGTCTGCGGAGGCGTTTGGTAATATTACCATCCGGTCCGATGCAACCGGCGCACGCCTCAGGCTTGCAGATGTGGCGCGCGTTGAATCCGGATTACAGAGCTATGCATTCGGCATACGCGATAATGGCTTGCCAGCCACGGCTGCCGCGATTCAGCTGGCACCCGGCGCTAACGCCATCAGCACTGCATCGGGCATTCATAACCGGCTTAAGTCGCTCACCGGCTCGCTGCCGGAGGGAATAAGCTTTACCGTGCCTTTTGACACCGCACCCTTTGTAAAACTCTCCATTATCAAAGTGGTGGAGACCTTTGCAGAAGCGATGGTGCTGGTATTTCTGGTTATGCTGCTCTTTCTGCATAAAATTCGCTGTACGCTTATTCCGGCTATTGTGGCACCGGTTGCGCTGCTGGGCACGTTAACCGTGATGCTGCTGTGCGGATATTCCATCAATATTCTGACAATGTTTGGCATGGTGCTGGCTATCGGCATTATTGTTGATGACGCCATTGTGGTAGTAGAAAACGTCGAGCGTCTGATGGCAGAAAAAAAGCTGTCACCCCGTGAAGCGACCCAGGAAGCGATGCGCGAGATCACGCCAGCGATCATTGGCATTACGCTGGTACTCACTGCCGTCTTCATTCCCATGGGCTTTGCCAGCGGATCAACCGGAATCATCTATCGTCAGTTCTGCATTTCGATGTCGGTGTCCATTCTGCTGTCAGCCTTTCTTGCGCTGACGCTGACGCCCGCATTGTGCGCTACTCTGCTCAGGCCGCACGATAGTCGCTTAAGCAGCGACCGGACATTTTCAGCCCGCTTTAACCGGCATTTCAGTGCGCTTACGGTTCACTATGAATCGGGCATCCGCGCACTTCTCAAACGAACCGGCAGGATGATGTTGATCTATCTGGCGCTCTGTATGGCACTGCTGGCCGGTTTAGCTACGTTGCCATCCTCGTTTTTGCCTGAAGAAGATCAGGGCTATTTCATGTCGTCTCTTCAGCTGCCTTCCGACGCCACGATGCAAAGGACACTTAACGTGGTTGAAAAATTTGAGCATGAAATAGCGCAACGGCCAGCCATTAAAAATAACATCATGATCCTGGGTTTTGGCTTTTCAGGCTCTGGTCCTAACACGGCGATGGCGTTTACGACGCTGAAAGCGTCAAAGGATCGTGGCGGCAGCAGCGCGCAGGCTGAAGCGAGTTATATCCAGCAGCAGATGGAAAGCGTGGCGGATGGCGTTACGATGAGTTTGCTGCCACCTGCCATTGCCGATCTGGGAACCTCTTCAGGCTTTACCTACTATGTGCAGGATCGGGGAGGGCGGGGCTATAAAGCGCTGAAACAGGCTACCGACGAACTGATACGGCGTGCAGGCCATCATCCTGCGCTGGCAGAAGCGTATATCGACGGTTTACCGGACGGCACCAGCCTGTCGCTGAAGATCGACCGGGAAAAGGCAGAGGCGCTGGGCGTTTCATTCGACGAGATAAACCAGACTCTCTCCGTTATCGCCGGGTCCAGTTACGTCAATGATTATGTTAACCAGGGGCGGGTACAGCAGGTTATCGTCCAGGCGGATGCAGCATACCGCATGCAGCCTGAGCAGCTGCTGCAGAGCTGGGTCAAAAACCGCAGCGGCCAGATGGTGGCACTATCCAGCTTTGCGTCGATCGGCTGGGGCGTTGCGCCGCAACAGCTGAATCGCTATCAGGGCTATCCCGCTATCCGTATTACCGGCAGCGCTGCGCCCGGCGTCTCCAGCGGCACCGCCATGCAGGTCATTGACCAGCTGGCGCAACATTTACCGGAGGGGTTTGCTGGCGAGTGGGCCGGCAGTTCGCTGCAGGAAAAGGCGTCTGCAAAACAGCTTCCGTTACTGATTGTGCTTTCCGTGTTGGTGGTATTTATGGTGCTGGCAGCGCTCTATGAAAGCTGGTCTGTGCCAGTGGCCGTTATGTTGGTTGTACCGCTCGGGCTGATAGGGGCTGTAATTGCGGTTGCCATGGCACAGATGACGAATGACGTATTCTTTAAAGTCGGACTGATTACCCTGATTGGGCTTTCGGCCAAAAATGCCATCCTGATTATAGAATTTGCCCGCCATTTACGGCAACAGGGTGAGACCCTGACGGTGGCGATTCTGACTGCGTCAAAACAGCGCCTGCGTCCGATTATAATGACCTCCCTGGCCTTTACGCTTGGCGTTGTTCCACTCATGCTTGCCAGTGGCGCAAGCGATAGTACACAGCATGCCATCGGCACAGGCGTATTTGGCGGTATGATCAGCGGTACGCTACTGACAATATTTTTTGTACCCGTATTTTTTACCATAGTGATGCGTTTTGTTAAGAAAAGGGCGGAGTAGCACAGTGGTATCTGCAGACAAGCTTCAGTAATCAATCGTTTTATCACATGGTAGCGCGAGGCATAATGAATATTATTACCACTTCAAGACTGATTATTCGTCGCTTTTGTCGGGACGATGGCACAGCATTATTCAGTTATCTTCATGAGCCGGCCACTCCCTGCTTTTATGATGAAAGAGTAGCGTCGCTGGCGGCTGCTTATCTGGAAGCGGAAAAACGATCGACAGATAAAAGTCAGTTTGCCGTATGCCTGCAAGAGAACAATCAGTTAATAGGCCATCTTTTTGCTGAGAACGGGAATGATGAACCTGACAGGCACACCTGGTCAGCGGGCTGGCATTTCTCTCCGGCATTTCACGGTCAGGGATATGCCCGTGAATCGGTGGCGGCACTGTTTGATTATCTTTTTAAGCAGCAATATGCCCGGCGGATTTATGCCTGGGTGGAAGATTATAATGTTCCTTCGCGCAATCTCTGCGTTCGCTTACATATGCGGCAGGAAGCGTGCTTTAAAGAGTTCGTCAGTTTCATCACTGAACATGGTGAGGCGCGTTATGACGATACGCTGGTGTATGCCATTCTGAAAAAAGAATGGGATGCGAAGCGAAATAAAAATAATGGCGATAATGCTTAGTGAAAGAGTGAACTTTTTTTATAGAGTAAAGACTAATATCTGTCATCAGAAATGATGCAATATATTCAAATAATAGATTCCATTCAAAGGGTGAATGCGCTATTTAGCGCTATTCGCCAGGGCAGCTTATGTCTGCTGTGTCATAATTAAAGAGAAAAGAGATGAAAAAAATACTGGTTACAGGGGCTACCGGCTTTTTGGGTGGTGCTATTGTTGCTGAGTTAATGATAAATGAGAACCCAGAGAGATTGCTTCTTCTTGCGCGAGGCGATGCAGAGAGTAGTGCCCTGGAACGGGTTAAGGAGAATTTAGCTAAGTTTGGCATCAGCCCCGCTCAGCTAAATACCATTTCAGCGCAACAAATCATAGAAGGCGATTTATCAAAGCCGGAAACTTTTATTGCAGATCTCAGGCTGAACGATGTGGAAAAGGTGATTAACTGTGCCGCTATCGCTTCCTTTGGTAATAATCCGTTAATCTGGAAAGTAAACGTTGAGGGCACGTTTCAGCTTGCCAGCCGCATGAGTAAAGTAAAGGGATTAAAACGCTTTATTCATGTGGGTACAGCAATGTCATGTACGCCTGAACCTGACAGCCATGTGACAGAAGCGATCGCGCCCACGCAAAGAAAAGATCATATTGTAGAGTATACCTGGAGCAAATCGACGGTAGAGCAGATGATAAAAGAGCACCTGCCGGGATTCCCGTTAATTATTGCACGCCCCTCTATTGTTGTAGGGCATACTGAGCATGGGTGTATTCCCTCCGCCAGCATTTTTTGGGTGTTTCGCATGGCGCTCAGACTGGGCAAGTTCATGTGCAACCTTGATGACAAAATCGATGTTATACCGGTAGATTACTGCGCCAAAACCATAGTCAGGCTGCTTCAGGCAGCTGAACTCGATCATCCGGTTTATCATATCTCCTCCGGTAGAGAGAGCAGCGTAACGTTTGCAGAGATTGATCGTGCTATGGCGCTGGCTTCAGGCTCCCGACCCGTCTCGGCCGATTATAAAAAAGTCGGCTATAAAGAGTTATCCCGGGAAAAGCATAATTTCAAAACGCTTTTTGGCGACTGTAATGAAAGGATCGTACTGAAATCTATGAGTCTGTATGGCGAGTTTTCAAAGTTAAACGTGACTTTTGATAATGAAAAAATCCTGAAGCTCGGCATGCCAGCCTCACCAAGATTTACCGATTATATTGCGGTCTGCCATAACTTAGTAAAAGAAAAATCACTTTCTGAATTGATGGCTGTCGATTTCAAATAACATGAATGCTTAATAGGGTAGTGCTATATTTAAGCACTACCCTGAATGCCGCTCGGGAACATTTACGCCTGAAGTTAACCCTTTTTCAGGGTATCTTTTTAACGGCAGTGCTGAGCTTATTAACCGCGGTTATGGTAGGTATAAGCTGCCTGACAACCCGGTTCCAGCGCGTCAGTGGCGTTGCGGTAACATAGACAATATCATAGGGCTGTAGTTTGAAATCACTGGCCAGTGCCATCGCTGCCGCATTTTTCAGGTTGATTTGATAAATATCAGCCAGTCTTTTTTCTGCTGGCGCCTTTAATTGCCTGATGACAAAAACGCCTGTGGCGTCAGCCGTAGTCTGATCTATTCCCCGCGCACTGCTGATAGCCTCTGTCAGCGTCATGCCGCTTCTGTCCATCAGTAATGTTTTTTGCGCGCCGGTTTCACCCATGACAAAAATTTTGCGGGAATCATTACGCGGAATGTAAAGAATATCGCCATGATGCAACAGCGCATTTTGTGTCAGGTCGCCCTTCTCTAACAGCAATTTAAGAGATATCGGATACTGCACGGCATCATGCGTCAGTGTGACATTTTCCCAGTCCGCCTCTTTCGTCAGGCCGCCTGCGGCATTGATGGCGTCAAGCACGGTCAGAGGAATATGAGTAATGGGCTGCTGGCCGGAGCGAACGACTTCACCACTCACATACGCTTTCCGGGAGCGAAAAGCGGCTATTTTCACATCAACCTGCGGGGATTCAATGTAGTGGTGAAGTCGTGCAGTTATCTCCGTCCTGACCTGTTCTGTGGTTTTATTAAGAACGTAGATGCTGCCCGTATAGGGAAAATAGAGGGTGCCGTTAGGTCGGACAGTGCTGCCGGTTTCCGTTGAGTCACGATACTGACCCGCCGGAGACGTAATTTCCGGATGATCCCAGACGGTAATACTCAGTACATCACCTACGCCGATGCGATAAGAATAATCGTCTTCCGGCAGCCGGAAAATATGTTTTGAACGGTTTTGCTGACCGGCTTCATTAAGCTGTTGCAGCATTACCGGACTTAACAGAGTGACCCTGACCAGCGCGTTAATGTCAGAGCGCTCGTGGTTATCGTTAACCAGCGTTTTATTGGCCAGCGGCAGGTCCTGACCTGGCTGCACGGTACAGCCACAAAGTATTAACGCAACACTGAGCGCTGAATGGCGAAATAGTCGCAATTTACTCTTCATTAATCCGGTCCATAAAAAAGTGCACAACAGCAAGGGTTTTCAGAAATTATCAGTAGCGGCCAGCTATCACGCTGCAAAGCGCTCTGCAGCGGACTGGCGATACAGATGGTGATAACTAGCTGGTATACCGAAGTAGTGCGGATTACTGATGCAGGATTTATGGAGGGAAAATGCAGGCCTGAAAAAGCAGCGTTGTTAACGCTGCTTTTTCGCCGGATAAACTAAATCCGATAAATAAAAATCAGCGGCTGATTGCCTGTTGTCAGCCGCAGTCGCTCAGCCCAGCGTCCACGTATCAGCATCGCGCCACGCCGGAAAGCGCTCGCGGTACGCCTGCAGCGCCTCCAGCGACAGCTCCGCATCCAGACGTGCCGGGGTGAACGGTTCAGCGGCTGCGAGGATCTCCCCCTGCGGTGAGATAATCTGGCTGTCGCCGCGGTAGCGGTGATGATTGCCGTCGCTGCCCACCCGGTTACAGCCGGCAACATACGCCTGATTTTCGATAGCGCGCGCCATCAGCAGCGCCTGCCAGTGATGCGCGCGCGGGGCCGGCCAGTTAGCCACATAGAGCGCCAGATCGTAATCGTTGCGGTTGCGGGAAAACACCGGAAAGCGCAGGTCGTAGCAAATCTGCGGCAGAATGCGCCAGCCGCGCCAGTAAACCAACTCCCGGCGTTCGCCCGGCAGATAGTGCTGATGCTCCTCCGCCATACGAAACAGATGGCGTTTGTCATACTGATGCAGCGTGCCGTCTGGCTCCACCAGCAGAAACCGGTTTACCGCACCCGCTTCTGTCTGAATGGCCGCGCTGCCGCCGATCAGCGCCTGGGTGGCCCGCGCGTGATGCTGCAGCCAGGCCACCACCTCCTGCTGCGGCAGCGAAGCCTGTGCCGCCTCCATGGCAAAGCCGGTCGTAAACATCTCCGGCAGCACAATCACATCGCGTCCGCTCAGATTTTCCAGCAGCCGATCAAAGTGACGCAGGTTAGCGGCGCCGTTCATCCAGCTCAGCGGCTGCTGCAGCAGAGTAATCTTCAAAGTTTGCACAGGCGCTCCGCGGCGGCGTCAAGCGTCCCCTCTTGTTTGGCAAAGCACAGGCGGATCAGCCGGTGCGGGAAAGGATCAGCGCAGAACACCGACAGCGGGATAGCAGCGACGCCCGCCTCTCCGGTCAGCCACTCGCAGAAGCTGACGTCGTCGAGATCGGAGATCGCGCTGTAGTCCAGCAGTAAAAAATAGGTGCCTTCGCAGGGTAATACCTGAAAGCGACTGGCTGCCAGCGCCTGCGTCAGACGATCGCGCCGCGCGCGGTAAAACTCAGGCAGCGTCCGGTAGTGTTCCGGCTGCTGACGCAGCATATCCGCCAGCGCCAGCTGGGCCGGAGTATTGACGGAAAAGGTCAGGTACTGATGTACCTTACGCAGCTCGGCGCTGATAGCGGGTGGCGCTATGGCGTAGCCCACTTTCCAGCCGGTCATATGATACGTCTTGCCAAATGAGGAGACGGTGACCGCGCGCTGGCGCAGTCCGGCATGCGCCAGCACGCTGGCGTGGCCTGCCGTGCTGAAACAGATATGCTCATACACTTCATCGCTCAGCACATAAATCTCCCGATCCGCAATCGCCTGCCACAGCGCCTCCAGATCGCTCTGCTGCCAGACGGTAGCGGAGGGATTGTGCGGCGTATTCAGGATCACCAGCCGGGTACGTGCGCTGAGCCGATCGCGAAACGCAGGCCAGGGGACGCGAAACTCAGGCGGCTGCAGGGCGATGCGCTGCATCACGCCGCCCGCCAGCGTTACCGCGGGCGCATAGCTGTCGTAGCTGGGGTCAAAGCAGATCACTTCGTCGCCGGGGCGCACCAGCGCGGTAATGGCAGCGTAGAGCGCTTCCGTCGCCCCGCTGGTCACGGTAATGTCGCTGCCAGCGTCGGGCCGGTAGCCATAAAGCCCGGCGGTTTTATCCGCGATGGCGTCGCGCAGTTCCGGCGTGCCGATCATCGGCGCATACTGATTGGCTCCCTGACTGACGTGATGCGCCAGCCGCGCCTGCAGCAGGGCGGGGCCGCTGAAATCGGGAAATCCCTGAGAAAGGTTGATGGCGCCATGCCGGGCGGCAAGCGCGCTCATCTGCGTAAAGATCGTGGTGCCGGTCGCGGGAAGCTTGCTGTCGGGAATAAGATCAAATGGCGTCATAGTAAGCTGGCCTTGCGCGTAAGCAGCGTGATAAGAAACCCTGTATTGCTGACACTATAATCAGGATGCTACTCTTTGGCAATCGAGACGCTTAGATGGCTAAATGCAGCTTTTACAGGAGCAGGTAATGGCACAACCTCATGACAACAGCGCCGCCGGCGAGGCGCTGGCGCAGACTTTGCTGGCGGCATCAACCGGGATAAATGACGGAGCGGCACGCCGGCTGGCGGAACAGCTGTTCAACTGGCAGCCCGCGCCGGTGCCGCTTACGCTGCAGGCGCTGGCGGCGGAGCTGCAGCAGGATGAGGCGCTGCAGCAAATCCTCGGCGTACTGCGCTGGCGTTTTCTTACCCGTCCTGAAACGCTGCTGCCTGAGCATGGCTGCGCGGCGCCTGTCGGTTTTGCCGTCAGCGGGGCGTTAAGCGATCTGCTGATCCACTACTGCGCTGCCCCCGGCCAGCTGCCGCTGCGCGAAGCCGCCGATGCGCGCGAGCAGCATCTGCAGGCGGTTCAGCAGCTGTGGCGCGGATTTTCCGCTGGCTTTCGCCGCCAGGTCGGCAGCGAAGCGCTCTTCAGCTGGCCCGGATGTGACCAGCTGCTGCTGCAGTCGGTCTGGCATGACGCTCTCGGCTACAGCGGTGCAGCGCTGATCCGGCGCAGCCTCAGCGCTATCACGCTGAGTGATTTTTCCGGTATTGATGATGAGGAGATGCGCAACGCCTGTCTGCACAGCGCGCTGGCGCTGGGGCGCACCCTGATGCTGGCCGCTGACCATATTGCGGATGAAGAGGCGCTGGTTGCCCGCATTCGCCAGGCCGCGTAGGCGCTGGCGCAGGCAAAAAAAACGCCTCCGTAAGGAAGCGTCTGGCACCTGGTGTCGGGATTATGCCGCTTCGCTGGGCTGCGCCCGCGGCCGGGGTTGTGGCTTCGGTGCGGCCAGGGCTTCCGGCACGAACTCATCCACATTAATGGCTTTCAGCCGGCTTGCTTCTGCGCGGATCAGCACCTGCGCTTCGCTCTCGTCGATCAGCCCCTCTTTCAGCGCCCGCTGCGCCAGCGCATCAAGGCGGGTAAAGGAGAGATGCTTTTTCTGTTGCTGACAGAGGCGATCGTGGATCACTTCTGCCGCCATCACATCCTGCAGCGCCTGCTCCAGCTGGCCCGCCGGATTATGCTCAGCTGGCGTCAGATACTGACCGCGGCCAAGGCGGGAGCGGGTGGCAGAAGGCAGCTGCAGCAGCTTCGCCAGTTTATGATCAAGTTTGTCTGACGGCGGCAGGCAGCGTTTGCCGCCGGCGAAGATAGCCAGGCGCAGCGCACCGGCGGCCAGACGGTTCGGGAAGTTACGCAGCAGATCGTCCATCGCCACTTCTGCCTGATGCAGCGCATCCTGCACGCCCCAGTGCACCAGCGGCAGATCGGCCTCATGGCGGCCTTCTTCGTCATAGCGTTTCAGCGTGGCGGAGGCCAGATACATCTGGCTCAGCACATCGCCAAGGCGGGCAGAGATGCGCTCGCGCCGCTTCAGGCTGCCGCCGAGCACCGCCATGGAGATATCGGAGAGCAGCGCCAGGTTCGCGCTCAGACGATTAAGCTGCTGATAGTAGTGGCGCGTGGCGTCACGCGTCGGCGCGGCGCTGGTGCGGCCGTTGGTCAGGCCGAGCCACAGGCTGCGTACCGCGCTGCTGCCGACGTGACCGATATGGCTGAACAGCGCGTGGTCAAAGCGGGAGAGATCGTTCTTCGCCGCCGCGTCCATCTCTTTAAGCACCCAGGGATGGCAGCGAATGGCACCCTGGCCGAAGATAATCATGCTGCGCGTCAGGATATTAGCGCCCTCAACCGTAATGGCGATTGGCGCACCCTGATAGGCGCGGGCGAGGAAGTTGTTATCTCCGAGCATAATGCCTTTGCCGCCCGCGATATCCATCGCGTCAATAATGGCGCGCTGGCCGCGGTGGGTGCAGTGATACTTCACAATCGCAGAGAGCACGGCGGGCTTTTCACCCTGCATAATGCCGGTGGTGATCAGCGTGGCGGCCGCGTCCATAACGTAAGCATTACCGGCAATACGCGCCAGCGGCTCTTCAATACCTTCCATTTTACCAATCGCCACTTTGAACTGACGGCGGATGTGCGCATAAGCGCCGGTGGCCAGCGCCACGCTTTTCAGACTGCCGGTGGAGTTAGAGGGCAGGGTGATGCCGCGCCCGACCGAGAGGCACTCGACCAGCATGCGCCAGCCCTGACCGGCCATCGCCGGGCCGCCGATGATATAGTCAATCGGCACGAAAATGTTGTTGCCGCGCGTCGGGCCGTTCTGGAACGGCACGTTGAGCGGGAAGTGGCGATTACCAATCTCCACGCCCGGCGTATGGGTCGGGATCAGTGCACAGGTAATTCCCGGCTCCGGGTTATCGCCCAGCAGACCATCGGGATCGGAGAGTTTAAACGCCAGGCCCAGCACGGTGGCGACCGGTGCCAGCGTAATATAGCGTTTGTTCCAGGTCAGGCGCATGCCCAGCACCTGCTGACCCTGCCACTCGCCCATGCAGACCACCCCGGTATCAGGAATGGCGCCCGCATCAGAACCCGCTTCCGGGCTGGTCAGGGCAAAGCAGGGGATCTCATCGCCGCGTGCCAGACGGGGCAGATAGTGATCTTTCTGCTCCTCAGTACCGTAATGCTGCAGCAGTTCGCCCGGTCCCAGAGAGTTCGGTACGCCGACGGTGATTGCCAGAATACCGGAGACGCCAGCCAGCTTCTGCAACACGCGCGCCTGCGCATAAGCGGAAAACTCCAGTCCGCCATACTCTTTTTTGATGATCATGGCGAAAAAGCGGTGCTGCTTCAGATAGGCCCACAGCTCCGGCGGCAAATCGGCCAGCTCATGAGTAATCGCGAAGTCGTTTGCCATACGGCACGCTTCCTCAACCGGACCATCCAGAAACGCCTGCTCCTCAGCGGTGAGGTGCGGGCGCGGATAATTGTGCAGCTTCTGCCAGTCCGGCTTGCCCTGAAACAGGTCGCCTTCCCACCAGGTCGTGCCGGCATCGATCGCTTCCTGCTCTGTGCGTGACATCGGCGGCATGACGTTACGAAAGCCCCGTAGGGCTGGTTTTGAAAACAGGCGCTGGCGCAGCGACGTCAGGTTAAGCGGCAGCAGGACCAGCGCCAGCGGCAGCAGCAGCCAGGCGCTCCAGAGGCCGGTTAAGGCCATGGCAGCGGTCCAGAGCAGCAGGATGGCGCTGCTCAGACGCAGAGATATCTGATGATAAAAGAGGGCGCTAACCAGCAGTAGCGTCGCCACAATGGAAACCAGCAGCATAGTGAATCGCTCCGTAAGTAGTAAGAGGTCTGACCTGTTAGTCACAGGTTTAGAGCAGCCGCTCTTAATAAGCAATTCCTTTACATCACAATTACAACCAGGCTCACAAAATCATCGCGGCTGGCGCATTTATCGCCTGGCTACGCTGTGGCAGACGCGTTTTCACTGCTGCCAGCGCTTTGCGCCCCTGTGGCATTCCGTTAAACTTGCCGGGTTAACCTCTCCGCTAAAGGATATCTCTTATGTATCAGGACATCATTCGCTCGGAACTCAACGAAGCCGCCGACACCCTGACCCGATTTTTGAGTGACGACGCGAACATCCACGCTATTCAGCGCGCTGCGGTGCTGCTGGCAGACAGTTTCAAAGCGGGCGGAAAAGTGCTCTCCTGCGGTAACGGGGGATCGCACTGTGACGCGATGCATTTTGCCGAGGAGCTGACCGGCCGCTATCGCGAAAATCGTCCTGGCTACCCGGCGATTGCGATTTCTGATGTCAGCCATCTCTCCTGCGTCAGCAACGATTTCGGCTATGACCATGTGTTTTCGCGCTACGTGGAAGCGGTCGGGCGCGAAGGCGATGTGCTGCTGGGGCTCTCCACTTCCGGCAACTCCGCTAACATCATCAAAGCGATTGAGGCCGCGCGCGCGCAGGGAATGAAAGTGATCACCCTGACCGGCAAAGATGGCGGCAAAATGGCGGGCAGTGCGGATATTGAGATCCGGGTTCCGCATTTCGGCTATGCCGATCGCATTCAGGAGATCCACATTAAAGTGATCCATATCCTGATGCTGCTGATTGAAAAAGAGATGGTTAAGTAATTTACGCTGCCTTCCCGCATGCCGGGAGGAGTGAGAAGGGGGGAAGCTATGTGCGAATTGCTTGGGATGAGCGCCAATGTCCCTACGGATATCTGTTTCAGTTTTACCGGACTGGTGCAGCGCGGCGGCGGTACCGGACCGCATAAAGATGGCTGGGGTATCGCCTTTTATGAAGGTAAAGGGTGCCGCACGTTTAAAGATCCGCTGCCGAGCGTAAATTCACCGGTTGCCCGCCTGGTGCAGGAGTATCCGATCAAATCGCACTCGGTGGTCGCGCATATCCGTCAGGCAAACCGGGGCCAAGTCTCGCTGGAGAATACGCATCCGTTTACCCGCGAGCTGTGGGGCCGCAACTGGACTTACGCGCACAACGGACAGCTTAAAGGCTATCGCCAGCTCGACAGCGGCCACTTCCGCCCGGTGGGGGAGACCGACAGTGAAAAGGCGTTTTGCTGGATCCTCTCACAGCTGCAGGCGCGCTATCCGCGCACGCCAGGTAACTGGCCCGCCGTGTTCCGCTATATCGCTGAAATCGCCGGCGAGCTGCGTGAAAAGGGCGTTTTCAATATGCTGCTATCGGATGGTCGCTATCTGATGGCGTTCTGCTCCACCAATCTCTACTGGATCACGCGGCGCGCGCCGTTTGGTAAAGCGCGCCTGCTGGATCAGGATGTGGAGATCGATTTCCAGCAGCAGACCACGCCGCATGATGTGGTGACGGTTATCGCCACGCAGCCGCTGACCGGAAATGAAACCTGGCACCGGATAGCGCCAGGCGAGTGGGCACTATTTTGCCTGGGTGAGCGCCAGGAATGATTTGGACGCCGCTTCCGGTGCAGAAAGTACCGGCGTGTTGTTCACCGCATACTGACCCGTTGCGGTGACGTTAACGCTGGGCGGTACGTGATATTTAGCAAAATAGGCGTAGCCCGGCTGCAGTTCGCGCCAGAAATCGATGTAGGTCGAATAGCGATGACGCTGAAGATTGCTTTCCGTCATGCGGAACGGATAAATATTCAGCTGCATCTCCTGCTGGCCGTTACGCAGGGCCGCATTAACGTAGTTGAAAATCTCATCCATTGAGCCGTTGGTCATGGCGTAGCAGCCCACGGAAACGCAGTCGCCGTGAATCATCAGATAGTTGCCGTTATAGCCCTTGCTGCGATCGTACTGGTTAGGAAAACCGGTATTGATGGCGCGGTAAAAGCGGCTGTCAGGTTTCAGCTGATTGAGTTTGACGTTGTAGAAACCTTCCGGACTTTTGAAGTCGCCCTGGCGGCGCTTGGGACCGAGTCCGCCGGAAAAATTACAGATGCGATAGCTGTCCAGCAGGCGATATTCATTACCGATTTTGCCATAGAGCTCCAGCGTACGCTCTTCTTTGAAAATCTGAATAAACACCGGTGTACCCAGCAGTTGTTTTTTTAACTCTTTGCTTACCGGAGCCAGCGGCTGTGCGGGTTCAGGTGTGATTGCCCAGCTAAGGACTGGCATAAGAATCATCGCGAACAGCAGTGCGATTCTGCCCATTCTGTGTGTACCTTGAAGTGAAGAAAAACTCAGACGCGCAGCGTCACTCAGTTGCATTATCGGAAATATCCGCTATCGCTGCGCAACATTAACATTGTCTGGCTTTTAATCAAGATAGCGGGCAACAAAATGGCGCAAAGTTGTGATGCATCGGGGAGTAAAAGCGCTCAGGCGCGGCATCGGTGCCGATGACGATTGCTCAACGCCTTCGCTACTGTATACTTAGCCAGTGTCCGGAGGGGGTATGCGCAAAATCATTCATGTCGATATGGACTGCTTTTACGCAGCGGTTGAGATGCGTGACGATCCGTCGTTGCGGGATATCCCTATCGCGATTGGCGGCAACCGCGTTCAGCGCGGAGTGATCAGTACCGCTAACTATCCGGCGCGCAAATATGGCGTGCGCAGCGCCATGCCGACCTCGACCGCGCTGCGTCTCTGTCCGCACCTGCGCCTGCTGCCGGGACGCTTTGACGCCTATAAAGAAGCCTCGCGACAGATCCGCGACATCTTTCTCCGCTACACGCCGCTGATTGAACCGCTCTCGCTGGATGAAGCCTATCTGGATGTCACCAGCAGTCTGCACTGCCAGGGGTCGGCGACGCTGATGGCGCAGGCGATCCGCGCGGATATTCTGCGCGAAACCGGACTGACCGCGTCAGCCGGCATCGCACCGATCAAATTTCTGGCGAAAATCGCCTCCGACCTTAATAAGCCTGACGGCCAGTATGTGATCACCCCGCAGGCGGTGCCGGCGTTTCTGCATGAGCTGCCGCTCAGCAAGATCCCGGGCGTGGGCAAAGTGGCGACCAAAAAGCTGGAAGAGATGGGGCTGCGTACCTGTGCTGACGTGCAGCGCGCCGATCTGGCGCTGCTGCTGAAGCGGTTCGGAAAGTTTGGCCGCTCGCTCTGGGAACGCAGCAACGGCATCGATGACCGCGAAGTGATCGTCGAACGTGAACGTAAGTCGCTGGGGGTAGAGCGTACGCTGCCGGAAGATATCCACCACTGGGAGCAGTGCCTGCCGATTATCGACTACCTCTATGCGGAGCTGGATCGCCGTCTGGGGGCTATCCGGCCAGATAAGCAGATCGCCCGGCAGGGGGTGAAATTTAAGTTCAGCGATTTTCAGCAGACCACGCAGGAGCACGTCTGGGCGGTGCTGAATAAAGAGGATATGGTGGCGGTGGCGCGTCAGGTCTGGGAGGCGCGTCGGGCAGATCGCGGAGTAAGGCTGGTGGGACTGCACGTTACGCTGGTGGACCCGCAGCTGGAGCGTCAGCTGCTGCTGGGACTGTGAAATCTCCCCCGCCCGGCAAGCGGACAGGGGAGCGGCATCGATTACGCTTTTGCCGGAATCGCGTTCAGTAGCGCAGTGAGCAGCTTCCAGTAGAGGCCAACGCTCTCAATATGCACCTGCTCATCCGGCGAGTGCGGGCCGGTAATGGTCGGTCCGATAGAGACCATATCCATATGCGGATACGGTTTCTTGAACAGGCCACACTCCAGACCGGCATGGATCACCTGAATGTTTGGCGTTTTGCCAAACAGCGCTTCGTAGGTGTTGCGCGTCAGCGCCATGACCGGTGAGTCAGCGTCAGGCTGCCAGCCCGGATAACCGCCTTTTGGCGCAGTCTGCGCGCCCGCCAGCGCGCCCAGCGAGGTCAGCGTCTCTACCACCCACTCTCTGCCGGTATCGATCAGCGAACGGATCAGGCAGATGATTTCAGCGTTAGCCTGATCCATGCTGACCACACCCACGTTCAGCGAGGTTTCAACCACGCCTTTCGCCACGTCTGAATTACGGATCACGCCGTTAGGGGTGCTGTTGAGCAGGTTGATAAAGCGATCGCGGCTCTCCGCGCTCAGCGCCTCAGCCTGCTGCGCCAGCGGCTCGGTCTGCAGCACAATATGCTTCTCTTTGCTGCCGAGCTCGTTGAGCAGTATCGCCTGGAAGTGCATCGCCGCAGATTTCAGCGCGTCCACTTTGTGGCTCTCAACGGCCAGCGTGGCAAAGGCTTCACGCGGGATCGCGTTACGCAGCGTGCCGCCGGTAAAGTCGATCAGACGCAGATCCAGCTCACGGGCATGGGCGGCCAGGAAACGCGCCAGCAGTTTGTTCGCGTTGCCAAGACCCAGGTGGATATCCGCACCGGAATGACCGCCTTTCAGACCTTTAAGCGTCAGTTTCAGCGTTTCATAGCCAGCTGGCACCGCTTCGCGACTCAGCGGCAGCGTGGTAATAAAGTCGATGCCGCCCGCGCAACCCATGTAGATCTCACCCTCTTCTTCAGAGTCGGTGTTGATCAGAATCTCTGCCTGCAGCCAGTCCGGCTGCAGGCCAAACGCGCCATCCATGCCCGACTCTTCGGTCATGGTCAGCAGCACTTCCAGCGGGCCGTGCGTCAGGCTGTTGTCAGCCAGTACCGCCAGCGCTGACGCCATGCCGATACCGTTATCTGCACCCAGCGTGGTGCCGCGCGCTTTCACCCATTCGCCGTCCACCCACGGCTGAATCGGATCTTTCGTGAAATCGTGGGCGGTATCGTTGTTCTTTTGCGGCACCATATCCAGGTGCGCCTGCAGGGCAACCGGCGTGCGGTTTTCCATGCCGGGCGTGGCAGGTTTGCGGATCAGAATATTACCGACCCGATCGCGTTCGACCCAGAAATTCTGCTCTTTGGCCCAGCTGACCACATATTCAGCCAGCGCCTCTTCATGATAAGAAGGGTGGGGAATGGAGCAGATTTTGGCGAAGATATCCCACAGCGGCTGCGGGGAGAGTTGAGACAATTCAGACACAACGCGTCTCCTGTATCAGCGTGGCGGACAGGCCGCTCGCACGCAGTTTCCGGTTTAAGATCGCCGTCAGCTCATCTGACGTGATGAGCCAGAGAATATCACCCTTTATTCGCAGGCGCGTCATCAGGCGCGCTAAAAACCTGCAACCAGTGTGACGGATGCTGGTTTTTAACGCGTCAGATCCTTATAATCTCGCGCAACCTTTTCCCCCTTGCATATTTTTAAGCCACTTTTGGTGGTTGGGATTCCTTTTATGAGCGAAAAATACGTCGTAACCTGGGACATGCTGCAGATTCATGCCCGTAAACTGGCCCAGCGCCTGCTTCCTGTGGAACAGTGGAAAGGCATCATCGCGGTAAGCCGCGGCGGTCTGGTTCCGGCATCGCTGCTGGCGCGTGAGCTGGGTATTCGCTACGTCGATACCGTCTGCATCTCCAGTTACGATCACGATCACCAGCGCGAAATGAAAGTGCTGAAGCGCGCCGAAGGCGACGGTGAAGGCTTTATCGTTATCGACGATCTGGTCGACACCGGCGGCACCGCGCAGGCGATCCGTGATATGTATCCGAAAGCGCGTTTCTGCACCATCTTCGCCAAGCCTGCTGGCCGCGCGCTGGTGGATGATTACATTGTGGATATCCCGCAGAACACCTGGATCGAACAGCCGTGGGACATGGGCGTGGTCTATATTCCGCCAATCGTCAAAAGCTGATTGATGCAACGCAAACAACGCCCGGTTAAGCCGGGCGTTGTGCTATTCGCGCCTCGCGCAGCCGGGGCGGGTGCAGTAAACTCATAGCCATCTATGCGACCGCCGCAGGAGAAACCATCAGATGGCCGAAAAAAATCTTAGCGAAGAGTTATTCAAGCCGCGTTTTAAACATCCCGAAACCTCTTCCCTGGTGCGCCGCCAGCATCACGCTACCGCACAGGTGCATAACGCGCTGGAGGGGGATACTCAGCGCGGCTGGTATCGCATGCTTAACAAGCTGCTCTGGACATGGCGCGGCCTGTCACCGCAGGAGATCAGCGAAGTCCTGGCGCGCATCGCCGTCAGCCGCTTTGAACACACCGATGAGGCGCTGCTGGATACGGTAATCGGCTATCGCGGCGGCAACTGGAATTTTGAGTGGTCAAAGCAGGCGGCGCTCTGGCAGCAGCGGGCGATGCAGAGCGAGCAGCATGATGAAGCGGGCCAGCAGTGGCTGCATGCGGCGAATCTCTACAGCCTCGCGGCCTATCCCTACATCAAAGGCGATGAGCTGGCCGATCAGGCGCAGGTGCTGGCTAATCGCGCCTATGAAGAGGCGACCCGGCGGCTGCCGGGCGAGCTGAAATCGCTGACGTTTCCCGTCAGTGGCGGCAGCCCGGTTACCGGGTTTCTGCATATGCCGGCGCAGGCCAGCGCACCTTATCCCACCGTGATGCTGTGCGGGGGGCTTGATTCGCTGCAGAGCGATCACTATCGGCTGTTTCATGACTACCTGGCCCCGCGCGGTATCGCTATGCTGACGCTGGATATGCCATCGGTTGGCTATAGCAGTAAATGGACGCTAAACCAGGACACCAGCCATCTGCATCAGCAGGTTCTGCGCGAGCTCAGCAACGTGCCGTGGATCGATCACACCCGCGTGGCGCTGTTTGGCTACCGCTTTGGTGCCAATATTGCGACCCGACTCGCCTGGCTTGAAGTACCGCGTATCCGTGCCGTGGCCACGCTGGGCGCGATGGTACACGGCGTGTTTGTTGACGCGGCGCGTCAGCAGCAGCTGCCGGACATGTATATGGATATGCTGGCGAGCCGGCTGGGTATGGCGTCAACGTCCGACAGCAACCTGCGCATTGAGCTGAATCGCTATTCGCTGAAGGTACAGGGGCTGCTGGGACGCCGCACCCCGGTGCCGATGCTGGCCGCTTACTGGCCGGACGATCTTTTCAGCCCGGAGGAGGACTCACGCCTGATTGCCGGCTCGTCGGCGCAGGGCAAAACGCTGGCTATCCCGGCTTCACCGGTATTTCACAGTTTTGAGAAAGCGCTGAATCAGATTTGTGACTGGCTCAGCAAACAGTTGCAGCGGTAACTGGCAAAACGCAAAACCTCTGCTAAAACTTAATGTCGGCATATTACGCGCTGCGCCCTTTGCGCGGCGCGCTGCTTTTTTTACGGTTTATTTGAGGGAGAGAATTAGCATGACGTTACCGAGTGGTCACCCCCGTAGTCGCCTGCTTAAGCGCTTCACCGAATTGGGGCCGTACATCCGTGAAGGAAAATGCGAAGATACGCGTTTCTTTTTTGACTGCCTGGCTGCCTGCGTTAACGTAAAGCCTGCACCGGAGAGCCGCGAGTTCTGGGGCTGGTGGATGACGCTGGATGCGCACAGCGATCACTTTACCTACGAATATCACTTCGGCCTGTTTGATAAAGAGGGCGACTGGAGTGTGACAACCATTAAAGGTAAAGAGAACAACGAGCGTGTAGAGAGCACCCTGCGTAACTTTCATGAGCGGCTGAAAGCGATGCTGCACGAGCAGAAGCTCGATCTGCGTCCCGCAGCTGGTTTTAAAGAAGAGCCGGTTAAGCTGAGCGCATAACGTAAAAAAAAGAGCCGGTCATGCGCCGGCTCTTGCGTTGTCAGAGTGTCAATACCGCAGCGGGTAATCAGAACTGATAGGTCAGCGCGACGGCCACCACATCGTCATTGTTCAGCCCCAGCTTGTTGTTGTCATCCAGCTGATTGATTTTGTAATCCACCATGGTCGACATATTTTTATTGAAGTAGTACGTCAGGCCAAGATCAACATATTTCACCAGGTCTTCATCACCCACGCCTTCAATATCCTTGCCTTTGGTCTGTACATAGCCGAGTGACGGACGCAGACCGGAATCGAACTGATACTGCGCCACCATTTCAATGTTCTGCGCTTTGTTGGCAAAGCCGCGCGTGCCGATTGGCGTCATGTTGCGCGTCTCGGTGTAGATGGACGCCAGGTAGAGGGCGTTGGCATCATATTTGATACCGGCTCCCCAGGACTCCGCTTTGTCGCCGCGTCCGAGCAGGCCGGCCTGCTGCTGCTGGCTGGTGCGATCGGATGAGGTAATGGCTGACATCAGGCTGACGCCGCTATCGCCAATGGTGTAGCCCAGGGATGCGCCGTAGCCGTCGCCGTTCTGGGTGCTGGTATCCGCTGCGCTGCCGCGGCTGTTTGCGCTGTCGGCGTCGTTTTTACCCTGATACTGCAGGGCGAAGCGCAGGCCATCCACCAGACCAAAGAAATTACTGTTGCGGTAAGTTGCCACGCCTGACGTGCGCGCCGCCATAAAGTTATCGGTGCGCGCGGTGCCGTCACCCCCGAACTCAGGGAAGACGTCGGTCCAGGCTTCCACGTCATACAGCACGCCGTAGTTACGGCCATAATCGATTGAGCCGTAGTCGCCAAATTTCAGGCCGGCAAAGCCGAGACGGGTTTTGTTGCCGTTGTTCGCGTCACTGCCTTCAGAGCGGTTGCCCTGAAACTGATATTCCCACTGGCCGTAACCCGTCATCAGATCGTTGATCTGCGTCTGACCTTTAAAACCGAGACGCACGTAAGTTTTATCACCGTCCGCGCCTGCATTGTCACTGAAATAGTGCATCCCTTTTACGCGACCATAGAGATCCAGTTTGTTGCCGTCTTTATTATAGATTTCTGCGGCTTGTGCCGTTGTGGCCAAAGCCAGTGCGGAAACAACCAGTGCCAGTGTGCTTTTCTTCATTTGCTATCAATCCCGATGAGTAAAAAAAGTATGTACCCGTGAAAAGGTTTGTAAAACACGGGACGTTTTACCGATCGCTGATGAAAGTTTTATGACAGATTTGCGCAATCGGGGTGAACGAGGCGGTTAAGTTGTGCTGACTGGCCTGCGGAAATTCGCGCTTTTCCCGGCGTGGCTGTTGGCTTCCTTGCTGACTCCTGATAAAACGTCCGTTCGCGGATTTTTTCTCAGATGGCAGGAAAATATGAGTGGCAGTCAGACCCTGGTGGTCAAATTGGGTACCAGCGTTCTCACCGGCGGTTCGCGCCGGCTGAATCGGGCGCACATGGTGGAGCTGGTTCGCCAGTGTGCACAAATGCACGCGGCGGGACATCGCATTGTTATTGTCACCTCCGGCGCGATTGCGGCCGGACGTGAACACCTTGGCTATCCCGAACTGCCACCGACCATCGCCTCAAAGCAGCTGCTGGCTGCGGTGGGGCAGAGCCGTCTGATCCAGCTGTGGGAGCAGCTGTTCTCTATTTATGGCATCCATATCGGGCAGATGCTGCTGACGCGCGCGGATATGGAAGATCGCGAACGCTTTCTTTATGCGCGCGATATGCTGCGCGCGCTGCTGGATAACCACATCGTTCCGGTGATTAACGAAAACGATGCGGTCGCTACGGCGGAAATTAAAGTTGGCGATAACGACAACCTCTCGGCGCTGGCGGCAATGCTGGGCGGAGCGGACAAACTGCTGCTGCTGACCGATCAGCAGGGGCTGTTTACCGCCGATCCGCGCACGAATCCGGAGGCGCAGCTGATTAGCGACGTGCACCAGATTGATGATGCGCTGCGGACGCTGGCGGGCGGCAGCGTGTCAGGATTAGGCACCGGTGGTATGGCAACCAAACTGCAGGCTGCGGATGTCGCCTGTCGCGCCGGCATCGATGTGATTATCGCTGCTGGCAGCCGTCCCGATGTGATTAGCGATGTGCTGAACGGCAAACCGGTCGGCACGCGCTTTCACGCGCAGCAGTCGCCGCTGGAGAACCGCAAGCGCTGGATCTTCGGCGCGCCGCCGGCCGGCGAAATCACCATTGATGATGGTGCCCTGGCGGCGGTGCTGGAGCGCGGCAGTTCGCTGCTGCCTAAAGGCATCCGCGAGGTGCAGGGAAATTTCTCACGCGGTGAGGTGATCCGGATCCGCAACCTGCAGGGACGCGATATCGCCCACGGCGTGACGCGTTACAACAGCGATGCGATGCGCATGATCGCCGGACATCACAGCCAGGAGATCGGTGATATTCTCGGTTATGAATATGGCCCGGTTGCCGTACATCGCGACGACATGGTTGTCAGCTAAGGAGCAGAAAATGTTAGAGGAAATGGGTAAGGCGGCGCGGGCGGCATCGTACGCGCTGGCGGCGCTCTCCACCGCAGAGAAAAATCAGGTGTTGCTCACCCTGGCTGAAGGGCTGGAGGCGGATCACGCAGAGATTCTGGCGGCGAATGAACAGGATCTGGCCGACGCGCGGCAGAGCGGCATGAGCGCGGCACTGCTCGATCGCCTGACGCTGACGCCGCAGCGGCTGAAGAGTATCGCCGATGATGTGCGGCAGGTCTGCCAGCTGGCCGATCCGGTCGGACAGCTTATTGACGGGGGCCAGCTCGACAGCGGCCTGCGTATTGAACGGCGTCGTGTGCCGCTCGGCGTAGTGGGCGTTATTTACGAAGCGCGTCCGAACGTCACCGTTGATGTGGCGGCTCTCTGCCTGAAAACCGGCAACGCAGCCATCCTGCGCGGCGGTAAAGAGACATGGCGCACCAATGCGGCCACGGTCAGAGTCATTCAGCGTGCGCTGGTAAAGCACAACCTGCCAGCCGGGGCCATACAGGCGATTGAAAATCCGGATCGCGAGCTGGTCAGTCAGCTGCTGAAGCTGGATCGCTATGTCGATATGCTGATCCCGCGCGGCGGGGCAGGGCTGCATAAGCTGTGCCGTGAACACTCCACTATCCCGGTGATCACCGGTGGTATCGGCGTCTGCCATCTCTATCTTGATGAGACGATGGAGATCGCGCCGGCGCTTGAGATCATCGTTAACGCCAAAAAACAGCGGCCGAGCGCCTGCAACTCGCTGGAGACGCTGCTGATCCATCAGGATCAACTCGATCGTTTCCTGCCAGCTTTCCTGCAGCGTATGGCGCAGGAAAATATTACGCTGCACGGCGATGCCAATATTCTGGCGCAGCTGCAGACAGGGCCGGCCAGCGTCGTCGCAGTGAGCGAGGCGCACTATCGCGATGAGTGGCTGTCAAACGATCTCAACGTGAAGCGGGTAGCGGACATGGATGAGGCGATTGCGCACATTCGTGAATATGGCACCCAGCACTCCGACGGCATTCTGACGCGCAGCATCCGGCACGCGAATGCGTTTGTTCAGCAGGTGGACTCTTCTGCGGTCTACGTCAACGCCAGTACCCGTTTTACCGATGGCGGCCAGTTTGGTCTGGGCGCTGAGGTGGCAGTCAGTACGCAAAAACTGCACGCGCGCGGTCCGATGGGGCTGGAAGCGCTGACCACCTACAAATGGATTGGCTGGGGCGACGATACGCTGCGCCGCTAGCCGTCCTGCCCGCCTCAGATGGGTACCTGTACAGGTACCCATTTTTTTTGCTTTAGATCCACTCAATATCACAGCTTTCTGAAATTTATCTGTCATCTGTGGCGCGTCAGCCGCTTTTCGCCCATTTTTTTGTGTAAGCGCTGGTCCGGGTTTAACAGAAGATTCCTGAAAACCTCAGTCAGAACAAGCTGTCACACATTCATTGCTGGTTTAGCGCAGACGGGCGAGGATAATGATCCTCCAGCTTCATTGATAATATCGCGTGGGTAGTAAACTAGCGGTAATATAAAATGAACTGGTAGCAAAAACCAAAATAACATTCAGTCTTTTACTGATGGCAGACAATTAACTGATGGTTAAAAAAGAGAGTACAAAACACGCTTTTACTGCCAGGCTGATTGCCGCATGCGAAAGTGCGGGAATTGTCGGACATGGACGAAACAAACAGGTTGCACAGGCGTTGCAGCAAAGAGGATGCAAAATTTCAACGCCGGGGGTATGGAAATGGTTCAACGGTCAGTCGATTCCGGATGACGGGAATCTGTTAGCGCTAAGCGATCTGCTGGGCGTGCGCGTGGAGTGGCTGCAGTTTGGTATGGAGAAACCGGATGCCGGGCTTTCGCAGCAGCGTCTGCTCTCCGCCGGGCATATGTTCCGCGTGGAGAGCCTGGATATCGGCCAGCGCAGCGCGCAGGGCATTGCCGCGCGCGATGAGCTGGTAGAGACCATTCAGGCGATAGAATATGGTCTGGATGAGGCGCGCGTGCTGTTTAATGGCCGCCCGGCAGAAAGCATCCGGCTTATTGCGCTGAACAGCGATTCAATGGCCGGCACCTTCGCACCGCGCGATCAGCTGTTTGTCGATATCAGCGTGCATCACTTTGATGGCGATGGAATTTATCTGTTCACGCTTGACGATCAGCTCTATCTCAAACGCCTGCAATTGCAGCATAAAAAAGTGGCCGTTATCTCAGATAACAAGCGCTATGAGACCTGGTATCTGACGCTGGATGAAGCCGATTCTCTGCAGGTGGTCGCCCGCGTCATCATGAGCCAGGCACGTGATTATCAGATCCTGGGCTGAGCCGTTGCCGGCATCGGCAGAAAAAAATAACCCGGCTGAAATCATAAATTTAACTGCTGGTAAATAAAAAATTAACTGTTGGTGTTTGCCAAAGTATTAGAACATGTTAATAATTTGACCATAGATGGACGAAATCGTTACCCCCGGATGGGCCCGCTCTTAAACAATTGAGGCGCTGCACAAGCGCGAAACTACCCACTCAAAATCAGTGTATTTTGGGATGGGGTGGATACGCACTCAGCAGCGTTGTCAGTTGTCTCCTGCCTTCACTTCTCTCTGCTTTTTCCTGGCCGTTTTTTAACGACCGGGAAAGCGGATTGTGGGTGATTCCGGTGGCACACCGGACGCACCGGCCTCTGCCGGAAGGCCGCGTTTGCCACCCCATCGCCAAAAACTCATTCACAGGAGGAGTTATGGCGATTATCCATTATGGCAAATCAGCGTTTACCGGTAATGCACGAACCCGGCGTCATCGACGACGCCAGCCACTCGCACGTCTGAACCGTACTATCGACAACGCACTCGGGCTCGAATGCGATGACGTCACGCTGCGCACTGCTGAACGTATCTGTCAGCGGGAGATTCGATCCAGAGTAGAGCGTGCCGTACTGGCGCCGGGACGCTCGCACAGTGAAAGCGCCAGTTTCGATAACTGCTGTTTACCCCACGTTCATCTCTACGCTACCCGTTAAGTTTCTCCTGCTTTTCCAGTTCTGAACGGAACGTTTTTACATTGCTCACTGTTTAACCACGCTTGAGCGTTGCGCTTGAATCTGGCGTGCGCGAATGGCTGACCGATCAGTGACGTTTAAGTGTGCTGACCCTGTGCGCAGCGTACTCCGCGTTGCGCCTCAAAGAAGGAACGGATATGAGCCAGATTATTGCCATTTTAAATTTTGAAGAGGGTTATCGCGAAGCGCCCTATCTGGATACGCAGGGCTTTCCCACCGTGGCGGGCGGCATCCGCATCGGACCAAAGGGCGCCTCGCTGAGCAACTACATCTTTCAGGTGCCGCGCCGCGTCGGGGACGTCTGGAAGCAGTGCATTGTGGAGAAAAAAGTGCAGGAGATGCAACAGCGCGAACTGATCCGCCAGGCGCTGCTGAAGTGCAACGATGCCCGCAGTGACGTGCTGATTAGCATGGCGTATCAGATGGGCGTGGAGGGGCTTGCGCTGTTTCGCGGCATGCTCACCTCGGTCACGCAGGGCGACTTTGACGCCGCAGCGAATGCCATGCTGGATAGCCTTTGGGCGCGGCAGACCGCCGGACGCGCCCGGCGGCATGCGGAAGCGATGCGCAGCGGCACCTATGACATCTACCGGGGGCTGCTATGAACATGAAGTGGATGATCTTCATCATTGCGGTACTGGCGGCAATCATACTGCTGCTCCTGCTGCAGCGCTTCACCACGCTGGAGTTTGTTAAACACGCGCGCCTGCTGTTTAAAACCTGGTCAGTGTGGCTCGCTTCACTCGGCTCCATGCTCAGCGCGTGGGCGCAATCTTTTCCCGCTTCCGCGCTCGATGCCTGGAACGCGCTGCCGCCGGACGTCAAAGAGGTTCTGCCGCACAACTACCTGGGGTTAATTGGTGCCTTTATGGTGGCAATGGGCGTTATGGCGCAGTTTGTGCGACAGAAAAATCTGGCGGAAAAACGCAGCGCGCTGGAGGAAAAATCATGAGTTTTCTTCTTTCCCTGCTGGCGGGCAGCTGGCACTGGCTGGCGGCGCTGTTCGGCATCATCGCCGCGCTGGTAGCCAGCTACGCTGGCGGTAAAAAGATCGGCAAAGTGCAGCAGCAGGCTAAAGCAGACACCGAACGCGCAGAAAAAACAGCGGCGCAGGCGGTAGCGGTTAACCAGCAGCAGCAGCAGCTGCGTGAGGAGGCCCGACGTGTGGAAATCAGCAACAGTAATCTTGATGCTGCTGCCGCTCGTGACAAGCTGCAGCAATCGAAGTACCACCAGCCCTGAGGCGCCGGTCGTTATCGACTCCGCCTGCTCTCTGTTTTCACCCATTTATACCCACGGCAGTGACGCCGATCGCATGGATATTCGCACCGTGCGTGCCATTAACAATCACAACGACCTCTGGGATCGGCACTGCCGCACGCCGGCACGCTAACGCCGCTCCTTCTGACGCTATTCCAATACCCCTGTATAAGCCGAGGAGGCTGACATGATCGAAGTTAATTCATTTGCTGAACTGCGTACCACTGCACCTGCTAAAAACGGCGATTCTGCGTTTTTGCGCCGCTACAATGCGGACTCAAACTTTCGCGGTGGCGGTGACTTTACCGGTTTTATCGGGACGACCACGGCGGCTGACGATGGCGGTACGCTGGCGGTCGGTAATGGCTTCTACTGGAAGCGCGTGATCAACGACCCGGCAGACCTCAACGTCTACCACTTTGGTGCGAAGGGAGATGGCTACGCCAATGACACCGAACCCTTCAAACGCATGCTGGCGTGGACCCAGGGCTACAGCGGCAATATCCGCGATCTGCCGGTGCGCTTTCCGGGCGGTAAATTCCTGATTAACCCGATAGATATCAGTGATACTGAGGTCGCCTTCTTTGGCCTGCAGGGGGATGATGTGGAGCTGGGTTCGCTGCCGCGTACCACGATCATTTCCGACAAGAGCGCCAATACGGTGTTCAAAGTGAAGGCGCGCCGCACCGCGATCAAGGGGATCACCTGGCACGGTCAGGCGTCCGCCGACACCAATACCAACAAAGGCACTATCACAGCCGAGCTGTGTACCAACGTGCAGCCCTTCTTCGAAAACACCTGCATCGAAGGCTCTACGGTAAATATCTACTGTTTCCGCGCGCAGAATAGCGGCGGGACCGTCATTAAAGTGCTGGATACCCTCGACAGTAAGTTTGACCAGATCTATACCCTGTGGACCTACGGGCGCGTATTCGACATCGGCTGGTCAAACTCGCCAAAAGGTAAGTGGGACCACTCCACCGCGATTGAGATCTGCAACTGTAACTTCCAGACCGGTTACGGTGACGCCACGCTCTATATGCCGCGCGTGACGCAGGGCATTATGCGTAACGTCTGGATTGAGCATACGCGTAACCCTGGCGATCTCTCCGACGGCGGCTGGACCATCGATACGCTGAACATTGAGGATTGCGGCTCGCCGTTTAACCTCAATAACGCCCGCGTGATCATGCGCCAGATTGGCCTGCAGTCGGGTGCCACTATCTCCAACGACCTGGCGGGCACGCGCTGGCTCTCGACGTTTGAGTATGGCTACCGGCGTGAGGAGAACCACGGCACTATTATCACCGGCTCCCTGCGCACGGGTTACTACAGCGGCCATAAAGTCACCAATAACACCGATACCGATAACTGGTATCGCCTCGGGCAGCTCTTTTTCCCGGTGGCGAACCAGCAGTGGGTGATGGAGCTGATTGGTAAAGCGGATGCGACCCAGCCCACCGGCACGGCGGCGTCGCCGGTCAATATGGCCGGCACCGGTAAAACCTGGATCAACCTGCAGCGGCTGGATACCGTCTGGGCTGACGCCTGGCATATGGGCCAGCCTGCGGTGATGGATATCCGCTACAACCGGGTCGGCACCACCTATGCGGTGGTGTGGGTTAAGCTGCGCGCCAAAAGCGGTGATACGCTGATTAACCTGAAAACCACCGGGCCAACGCGTTTTGAGTCAGGCTCCTGCTCGCTGTTCCAGACTGACTTTTCAGTCGTAACCGATACCACCAAAATGGGCACACTCAAGCCTGCGGCGCGCTTCGGACTGCATAATGGTGTAGCTGGCATTGGTGCCAATGAGAAAGGGGTGCTCACTGTCGCGACGGCAGCGGGTAATCCCACCAATAAAACGGCCCCTTCGGGCTTTGTGCTGGTCAATATCAACGGTGTTGATCGTAAGCTGCCTTATTACGATTAAGGCCAGCACCTTTTTGGCGAGGCTCCGGCCTCGCCTTTTTTTTTGTGGTGGAAAACGCGCCGGCGCTGCTGAAAAAGCGGGCGGTTGAATCACCGCATCTTGACGCCGCGCGTCACATTTCCTATTTTTACTCCCCGTAGTTCCCGCCCCATTGCCGGTGTAGCTCAGTTGGTAGAGCAGCGCATTCGTAATGCGAAGGTCGCAGGTTCGACTCCTGTTTCCGGCACCAGTTAATTCCATCTCTTATAGATTATTTTTTCTTCCCCTTTCAGCATCTGCATAACACAGCCTCCGGCAGACCCCAGCTGGACGTATTCTCATCCGTTGACCAGACTTAGCGTTCCCCCCGAAAAGGAGAATGCGCAATGAGTACCCGATACAAAGTGACCTATGAACATCAGGATGGCGACGTTAAAAAGCGCGAAGAGGTGATACTGGAGAGCGAAAATGAGCCTTCAGATGAAGAGGCGCATGAAGCGGTGCTGCAGGATCTTGCGATGATGAAAACTCCCGGCACCGGCGTAGATGGCGTGGCGAAGTTCGATATTATCAGTATCGCCCCGGCTGACGAGTAAAAGGGGCGGTTGCCCCTTACCCCTGCAGCAGCTTAAGCACCTGCTGCGGTTCCTGCTGCGCCTTTGCCAGCACGGAGTTACCGGCCTGCTGCAGAATTTGCTGACGCGCCATCGCTGACACTTCCTGCGCATAGTCAGCGTCTTCAATACGCGAGCGGGCTGTTGCGTAATCGGTTGTGCTCTGGCTCTGCAGCCGCTGCGCCGACTCCAGCCGGTTGGCAATCGCACCCAGCTGGCTGCGCCGGCTGTCAATCAGCGCCAGGACGCGATCCAGCGTTGCCAGCGGATCGTCCGGGTGCTTCAGGCGGATCTCATCGCCCATCTCTGAAACACGCATCGTCGTCAGATTGGTTGAGGCATCAGTGGTTGAAGAGATGCCCGCCTGAAAATAGATCTGAATATCACCGGTGCCCTGCAGCGTTTTCAGCATGATACTGCCGCTGCTGTCGTGGGTCACAAAGGTCGCTGTTTTATCAATGCCGATATCCGGCGCGTCCATATAGTAGTTGCCGTCAGCGTCCAGTCGCAGCACGTCGCTGGCGCTCTGGCCTGAGACGTCGGTATAGCGCAACTCAACGTTTGCCGGGTCCAGCGTGACGTAAGCCGTACCGGTTACGCTATTTACGCTGCTAAAACTGTTGATAGCGCTGCTGCTGACCGCGCTGATAGCCAGCGAGCTGCTGCCGTTCTCGTCAGTATGTGCGGCCACCGCTGCGTTAAAATATTGATAATTACCGCCGCCGTTATCAACTTCCATCACGTACTGTGAACCGCTCTGCAGCAGCCGCGCATTACTCACGCTATTTCCGCTGGCATCCGTAAAGCTGAGCGTGGCGCTGCCGGTATTGATCGCCGGCGTCTGCGTCACAGCGGCTGGCAGGGTAGCAAAATCGGCGCTGCTTTTTGTCGGGGCGCTGGTGACCTGCGCAATAACATTTCCGCTGCTGCCAAAGTCCAGCGTGGCAGCGTGATAGAGACCGCCTTGCTCAACATAATAGCTGCCGTTATCAACGGTCAGATGCGCGGCGGGCGTAGCGGCAAGCGCAGTGCCATCCGATTGCTGAAAATTAACGGCCGGAATAGCACGCGCCGCTATGGTGTTTACGCTGCTGTAGAGCGGGGCGGATGTGGCGCGGCTGATGGCCACCGTTCCGGCGGCGTTAGCGGTGTCCCAGCGGGCGCTTACCGCCGCCAGATAGTATACCGGCTTGCCGTCAGCGCCGGTGCTCTGCACATACTGCCGGTTATCCGCGCTGCTGCGCATCAGCTGCGGCGCACCTGACGAAGGCGTATAGGTCACAGTAATAGCCGGATTGGTGAAATTCATATTGGTGGCAAGGCCGGTCACGCGGTTAACCGGCGTCACTTTGCCGCTGATGCCACCAATCACCAGATCTTTCAATCCCAGCGCGCCGACGCTAAAGCCCGGCGCGGAAAGGTCCAGCATAATCTTTTCACGATCGTTGGCACCAACCTGGAAACCGATTTGTCCGGCGCTGCCGTCGAGCGTTTTGATGCCATTAAACGCAGCCGTGCTGTTCAGACGGTCGATCTCTTTCAGGTTAAGGTTGATCTCTCCCTGAATGGAGTCGGCGTCACTCTGCGAAAGGGTACCGTTCAGTCCCTGTACCGCCAGCTGCCGGATCCGCTGAACGCGGTTATTGATCTCATCCAGAGCGCCGGCAGTGGTATTTACCAGCGACAGCCCATCGCCTGCGTTGCGCTGCGCCTGCTGCAAACCGCGCTGCTGACTCTGCATCCGGTTGGCTATCGCCTGCCTGCCGCATCATCACTTGCGCTATTGATACGCATCCCGGAAGAGAGATTACGTATCGCTGTTCCCAGCGCTGGCTGGCTTTTGTTTGTGTTCTGCACCGCGTTGAGGGCAGAAAGGTTGGTTTGCAGGGAAATCATTTACTGGCTCACCGGTTGTTCTGTTGATAGCGTTATCGGCAGAAAGTGATTTTATTTTAACCATTATTTGACCTAAGTCGCTGTAGCGCTGCGGTCCTGTGATTTACAGCGGAATCGCGATCTTTTTTTACTGATATTAATCCTGGTGACCTTTACGCGTTTATCTTATCAGTCAGCGTAATATTCCTTTATTAAAGCTAATCAATCTGCATTTTAATTAATGACAGGATCGCTGCGTAAATTCTGTTTTCCTGGCCTCCCCATTGACCCTGGCTTGTTCAGCGGAGAGAATGCCGTTTAAAGTTTTGAAACAGATCGCATTTTAAGGGCCTGAAGCCCATTGCAGTATGGCTGCGATAGCCATACTGGATTAACGCCTCCTGCTTCTCACGCGGCGCAACAGACGCAGCGGAATAATAAAAGAGCAGGGCGCACAGCACATATCATTAATGTTGCCACACGTTACGTTAAGGCCGCTGAAAAGTCGGTAAAACGATTTGCGCGACGTCGCGCCGCAGAGTGCGGCAGGTCAGTCGCTGATAACTTATTGATAAAGAATGATGTCCAGCTGAAGCTAACGCTAAAGCCGCCACTCTTTGTCCGCCATCCAGCCGGATTGCAGGGTGAATCGCAGGCAGCTGCGCGTCGTCAGCGGTATGCATTTACAAACGAATAATAAATAGTTCTGGCGTGCAGCGCTGGCGAAATTCTTATTATTACATTGAGTGTTCATTTATTTAATTGAATTCCTTACTGAGGAAACTCCGAAAAAAATCCGGAATACAGTTAAGCCGGACGCAGGAATATGCCATCAGGCACGCGCGTTATCTGAACGGCAATGTTTAACGCCGCTGCGTTCGCCTTATTAATACTGACAAAACGAGTTCTGAGGTCTCATGCAAAATCCCGTAAACGACGTGTTACTGAGCGTCATTGTGCCGGTGTATAACGCGGCTACTTATCTGGAAAGAAGCATTAATAGTCTGCTGCAGCAGACGGAAATGCGCTTTGAAGCGATTTTTATCAATGATGGCTCAACGGATACGTCGCAGGCCATTCTTGAGCGGTTTGCGCACCATCCGCAGTTTCACATCATTGAACAGTCCAATATGGGCGTCTCTGCGGCACGTAATCAGGGGCTGCGCAGCGCACGCGGTAAATTTATCTGTTTTTTAGACGCTGATGATTTTTTGCCGCACGACGCCTTTGCCACCTGGGCTGGGCTGATGCAGGAAAATATCGGCATGTGTATCGGCGAGTCGCAGCATTTTACGCCTGCCGGTGAGCCGCTGGATCAGCCTGCCAACCGTGACGCATCGCGGCAGATGAGCGCGGCGGCAGCGGTCAACGACGTGCTCTATTTCCATCCCCGTCACGGCATCTGCGACAAGGTATTTCGCGCGGACGTTATCCGGCAGCATCAGCTGCGCTTTAACGAGGAGATCTTCAACTTCGAAGATCTGCTGTTTGTGATGAACTACCTCTATCTGCTGCAGAACCAGCAGGTAATCGTCACCGAACGCGTGGTCTACCACTACGTAAAGTCGGACAACTCCGCCACCCGTTCGGCGCTGCGGGAAAAACACTTCTCCTTTGCGCGTTCGTTTGGCCGGATGAAGGCGTTTATGACCCGGCAGCACCATCGCTACTACTACCATCTCGTGCTCAAGGTCACCTCTTCCTATATCAGCAAAGGGCTCAACAGCCGTGAATTCAGCGGTGCCTTTATTGAAGATTATATCGCGCTGTATCGCCGCAGTTTCCGCGCTTATCTCTCGTCCGGCCCGATGCTGAATCCCTGGAGCCTCTATTTCACCCTCTTTTTTGTCAGCCCGCGCGGCGTTTCACAGCTGCGCCGCCTGGCGCGTAAAGCGTAAGGGGAACCGGAATGAAAGAGAAACTCAGAAACTCAATGTGGATGATCGCTGAAAAGCTGATCGCCGTGTTTGGCCTGATTTTTGTGACCTCTTACGTCGCCAAATATGTCGGCCCGACCACCTTCGGCATTATCTCACTCTCAATGCTGATTTTTCAGTTTTTGCAGAGCATCGCGGTAATGGGCAGCGATGTCATATTGCTGAAGCGCATTGCGCAGAATCACCGTTCGGGTATTCGTCTGATGATGGCTGCCGGCCTGCTGGTGCTGGGCGTCTACAGCGTCCTGGCAATCAGCGGCATGCTGATCATGAAAGCGGAGTGGAGCCCGGATGCGGTGGTCTTTATCTGTGCCGCTGCGCTGGCCTGCCTTTTCTCGGCGCTCGATCTGGTTAACATCTACAACGAGGCGATGCTCAATGCCCGTCTCAATGTGATCGCTAACGTTATCGGGCTGGCGATCAGCCTCTCGGTGCGATTCCTTATCTCCTGGCTGGAGCTGGATCCGCACTACCTGGCGATCCCGATTGTGCTCGCCACCTTTATTCCGTTTGTCATTAAGCTCGCGCTCTTTACGCGCCAGCACCGCCATGAACCGCTGCCGGCACTGCGTCAGCTGAAGCAATATTCGCGCTATATGGTGGCATCAGGCATGTCGCTGGTGATCTCGGCCATTGCGGTCGGCATCTATACGCGCGTCAACCAGGTAAGCGTCTCTTACTTCCTCGGCGTAAAAGAGGCGGGCATTTTCTCTGTGGCGCTGACGCTCTCCACGGCGTGGGTATTTTTACCGGCCGCGCTGCTGGCGTCGTTTTATCCCGCTTTCTTTGCCGAGCGCAACCGCGAGCGGGCGATCGTTAAAGCGCAGCAGCTGCATCTGCTGGTGATTGGCGTCTCCGCGCTGGTGATTGTGGCGATCTGGCTGCTGTCAGGCTGGTTTATTGGCCATTTTTATGGTGCTGCCTATCTGGATGCGGTAGCCCCGACGCTGTTGCTGAGCGTGGGCGCGATGTGCGGTGTGCTGAGCAGCGTGATGGACCGCTTCATTGTGAAATATAACGGCTACCGCTTCCTGATCAAAAAGACCTTCGCGGTGCTGGTTATCTGCCTGATCTCTTCACTGCTGCTGGTGCCGCATTACGGCCTGACCGGTGCCGCACTGAGCGTGGTGATCACCGAATTCGTCTCCTTCTCCCTGCTTAATTATTTTTTCACCGCGCAACCCGTGGCGCGGATCCACCAGGTTTTTTTCAACCCCAGAAAGCTATGGCAGTTATTTAGCAATTACAAAACCTCAGACAGCAAAGAGAGTTTATCATGAATGACAATCCGCTCTTCAGTATCATCATTCCCGTTTATAACTCACAAAATACCATCCGGCGCACGCTGCTGAGCGTTTTGAACCAGACGTTCAGCAGTTATGAAGTGGTGGTGGTTAACGACGGCAGCCGCGATAACAGCGCGCAGATTCTGTCTGAGTTTGCCTGTTATCCGCAGATAACCGTGCTGGAGCAGATCAACGCCGGCGTCAGCGCTGCGCGCAATACCGGGCTGTTAAAGGCGCGTGGCGACTACGTGCTCTTCCTGGACGCCGACGACTGGGTCGATGACAATTTCCTGATGAGTTTTAAGCAGAATCTCAACGCCTGGCCGGCTGAAACCGTAGACCTGATGGTTGGCCACCTGAATGACGATCGCATTGGCAAGGTTTCGCAGGCGGGCTTTTTCAGCCAGCACGATATCCCTTATGTGCTGGGCGAGCTGGAGATCAGCGACAACATCGGCTATCTGCATAATAAATGCTACCGCCGGGAAATTATTGAATCCCTGAACCTGCGTTTTCTTGAGGGGATCTCAATGAGTGAAGATCTGCTGTTTAACCTGAAATATTTTAGCTGCATCAGCAACTTCCTGATTACGCCTAACGCGGCCTATCACTATGAAGATACCAGCGGCTCGCTCTCCAAGCAGAAGGTACAGTACAGTGAATTAAAGGTGCGTAAGCAGTCGCTGACCGCGCTGTATGACACCATCGTCGATAAATATCAGGCCAGCGAGCTAGATCACTTCCTGAAAGGGATCTCAAAGCGCGTGCTGGCGCTGGATATGCAGATTGTCACTGCGATGTATCACGCGTCCTTTTCACCGGCAGATATCGCAACAGAAATAGAACAGATAAAGCGCGGAAAATACTCGAAAGGTATTTTCACGCTGCTGAATAAAAATGAAAAACTGAAGTACATGATTATGAATCTGAACTCACTCACAGCGTACTATTTCCTCTATGCGTTATACAGAATGCGCGCATTCTGATCCCTGACCCTCCCGGCGTTGCCCTCCGATCTCTGTCTCTGGCAGAAGAGGGCAGCAGCCGGGAGAGACCGCTGCTTTTACTCACCCGTTACTACCTTCACTTGCACAATTTTTGTGACTCAGGTCAAATAACGTTAGGCAATCGATTGCGCGCCGGTTTTGTGCATTTTTAAAGCATAAATTTACCAGCCTGCGCATTTTTGCTGCTTTTGTGACGCGTATCTTGCGTTGTGACCCCCGCACGGTGACAAAAACGTATAGCATGAGCGCGGTTAAACGGCAGCCCGCAGCGGCTGACCGTGAACAGAGAGCCGGAAACCGGCTGCAATGATGATGATTCTGGAGAGAGTGATGAACAACTCACAAACCAGCACGCTGGCAACCGCCAGAGCGGCCAGGGGCTGGAGCAAGAGTGACACGGTGTGGATGCTGGGTCTGTATGGTACGGCGATTGGTGCCGGAGTGCTGTTTCTGCCGATTAACGCCGGCGCGGGCGGGCTGCTGCCGCTGCTGATCATGGCCCTGCTGGCGTTCCCGATGACCTTCTATGCGCACCGCGCGCTGACCCGTTTCGTCCTCTCGGGTAAAAATCCGGGCGAAGATATCACTGACGTGGTGGAAGAGCATTTTGGCAGCGGGGCGGGCAAAATCATCACGCTGCTCTACTTTTTTGCTATCTATCCCATTCTGCTGATGTACAGCGTGGCCATCACCAATACCGTAGACAGTTTTATTGTGCATCAGCTTGGCCTGGTGTCGCCGCCGCGCGCGCTGCTGTCGCTGCTGCTGATTAGCGGCATGATGATTATCGTGCGCTTCGGCGAGCAGATGATCGTGAAGGCGATGAGTATTCTGGTCTTTCCGTTTGTTGCCGTCCTGATGCTGCTGGCCGCCTGGCTGGTTCCGCACTGGCACGGCGCCGCGCTGCAGACGCTGTCGTTTAGCGAGGCAACGGGCAGCGGCAATCTGTGGATGACGCTGTGGCTGGCCATTCCGGTGATGGTTTTTTCATTTAACCATTCGCCGATTATCTCGTCTTTTGCCGTCGCAAAACGCGACGAATATGGCGCCGGTGCGGAAAAACGCTGCTCGCGCATACTGGCCAGCGCGCATCTGATGATGGTGGTCACGGTGATGTTTTTTGTGTTCAGCTGCGTGCTGAGCCTGTCGCCAGCCGATCTGCAGGCGGCCAAAGCGCAGAACATTACCATTCTTTCTTATCTGGCTAACCATTTTCAGGTGCCGATGATCGCCTGGCTGGGTCCGATTGTCGCGATAGTGGCGATCACGAAATCGTTCCTGGGTCACTACCTGGGGGCGCGCGAAGGCTTTAACGGCATCGTCACCAAATCGCTGCGCAGCCGGGGTAAAGCGATCGCGCCGCAGAAGCTGAACCGGCTGACCACGCTGTTTATGCTGCTGACCACCTGGCTGGTGGCCACGCTGAACCCCAGTATTCTTGGCATGATTGAAACGCTGGGCGGGCCGGTTATCGCGGCAATCCTGTTTTTGATGCCGATGTATGCGATTCAGAAAGTGCCGGCAATGCGCCAGTACAGCGGGAAAATCAGCAACCTCTTTGTGGTGATTATTGGAGTGCTGGCGATCTCTTCTGTCGCCTGGTCGCTGTTCAACTGACCGCAGCCGGGTCGCCGTCACCGGCGGCCCGGCCGTGGGCATTACGCCAGCGCGGTTTTAAACACGCTCATCGACTGCGCCAGCCGATCGGCCTGCTCCTGCAGCGCCTGCGAGGCGGCAGATGCTTCCTGCACCAGCGAGGCATTCTGCTGCGTCACCGCTTCCATCTGCGTAATAGCCTGATTAATCTCACCAATGCCGCTGCTCTGTTCGCTGCTGGCAATGGTAATTTCGCTCATAATCTCAGCCACGCTCTGCACGCTGCTGACGACTTCACTTATGGTAGATCCGGCGTGCGTCACCAGGCGGCTGCCTTCATCAACTTTGGTCACGGAATCTTCAATCAGGACTTTAATCTCTTTAGCGGCAGAGGCGGAGCGCTGGGCCAGGTTACGCACTTCCGATGCCACCACGGCAAAGCCGCGTCCCTGTTCGCCGGCACGCGCTGCCTCAACGGCGGCGTTAAGCGACAGAATATTGGTCTGGAAAGCGATAGAGTCGATGACGCTGATAATATCGACAATCTTCTTCGAGGAGTAAGTAATCGCCTCCATTTTATCAATAACCTGCTCCATCACCACGCCACCCTCTTTAGCCACCTCAGAGGTTTTTGAGACCAGCGAGTTTGCTTCGCGCGCGTTATCGGCGTTGTGCTTCACGGTCGCGGTCATCTGCTCCATCGCGGAAGCGGTCTCTTCCAGCGAGCTCGCCTGCTGCTCGGTGCGCGAAGAGAGATCGATATTGCCGCTGGAGATCTGATTAGAGGCGACGGCGATGGTATCGGAGCCGGCGCGCACGTTAGAGACGATGGTCATCAGATTGTCGTTCATGGTCTGCAGCGCCTGCATCAGCACGCCGGTTTCATCTTTACTGCGTACCGTTATGCGCGAGCTGAGATCGCCGGCGGCCACTTTGCTGGCGACGGCGACGGCTTCATTAAGCGGACGCACGATAGAGCGGGTCAGCAGCAGGCCCAGCAGCGCGGCGGCGGCGATGGCGATAGCCGTGAAAATCACCGAAACCTGAATCGCCGTGGTGCCATCTTTGATAATGCCTACTCCCTCCTGATGCAGCTGGCTGGCCTGAGAGTCGGCAAAAGCGGCCGCGCTGAGCAAAAAGGTGTTTTGCGTCTGGGTGATCTTCTTCAGCACGTAGTTGCTGGCTTCATCTGTCTTGCCGTCCCGCACCAGCGCCAGCACATCATTTTTTTGCTGTTCAAACAGTTTGCTGGCGGCAAGTAATCCGGCAATTTTCTTTTTACCTACCGGCGTAACCTGAATGGCCTCAATTTTTTTCATCGCGCTGTTGGTCTGCGCCGTCGCATCCGCAAGCTGAGCAAAGCGTTTAACGTTATTTTCCGGTCGGGTGGTATCAATCACGATACCGCGCAGATATTTTATCTGGTCATTCACGCCATCGCGCACGTCGAAGCCGAGGCGAACCTTAACAAAACGATCTTCTACAATGGAGGTAATGCCGGTTTTAATATTGCTGATTTTCAGCCACGACGTAACGCCCACCACCATTAACAGGGCCACGACCAGGCCAAAGGCGATGCCCAGGCGTACCCCGACTTTCATATTCTTGATGCTCAACATTGGTTCTCCCTGTTTGCCAGAAATCAGACAGTAATAGGATGCGTCAGCAAATGATTAATTTGCTGCGAAAGACTGTTTTTAAAAGAAAAATGGAAATCTGTCTGCGCAGGTTACCCCTGAAAACGCCAGCGCAGGCGCAACAGTTATCGGTAACTAATATATTTACTTTAATTTTTGCGCGCGGCAGCGAAGATCGGTTAGCAGTACTAAATGATGGTAAATAAGCGGTACTGTTTCAGGGCGGAAGGAATAGCCGCAATAAAAAAGGCGCGATAGTCGCGCCTTAAAGGGAAGGGGGAACAGGGCGGATTTAGCGCTGTTTTTCCAGCACGCTGAAAATGGCACTGGAGAGCTCATTGATCTCGAATTTTGCCACATAACCATCGGCGCCCACTTTACGCACGTGATCTTCATTGGCGCTGCCGGAAAGCGAAGAGTGGATGACGACCGGTATATGGCGCAGTGTGTCATCACGCTTGATATTACGCGTCAGCGTGAAGCCATCCATCTCCGGCATCTCCAGATCGGTCAGAACCAGGGCGATTTTATCGTGAATCGATTCGCCGCTGGCCTGCGCTTCTTTCTTCATTTCGTTGATTTTTATCCACGCTTCCAGGCCGGTATTGTGCATCAGGGCCGGAATACCCATGCTTTTCAGTCCCTGTTCGAGCAGCTGGCGGGCCACTTTAGAATCTTCCGCCACGATAGCGACTGCGCCCGGCTTCAGGTTAAAGTTTTTCGCGGTCTTAGCGTCAGGCTCAACGCCGCGCACCGAAGGAATAATGTCATAGAGGATCTGCTCTACGTCGAGTACCAGCGCCAGATTGTTGCTTTCGCCATCGCTGTCAAGACAGGCGATACTGGTGATATTGCGGCTGCTGATCCCCGCTTCTGCGGTATGCACCTGACTCCAGTCGAGACGCACAATATTCTCTACCGACTCCACCGCGAACGCCTGGGTACTGCGCGCATATTCGGTAACCAGCAGCAGATTCAGACCGGTTTCCGGCTTGCAGCCGGTTACGGCCGGCAGATCGATAACCGGAATAAACTGCCCCCGGATACTGGCCATACCCAGCAGCGGCGAGTTCATACCGGCCGCGCGCGTAATCGCCGGCATCGGCACAATTTCGCGCAGCTTGAACACGTTGATGCCATACAGCTCAGATTTGCCTTTCAGCCGATCGGAACCCAGCCGAAACAGCAGCAGTTCAAATTTGTTGGACAGCGCCAGGTTTGCGCGTTCGTCGATCTCTTTCTGAAAATTATCCATCATGGCCTCGGGACAGAATCTGGGCGGAGCAGGGAGAGGGCGGAAGTGCCATGATTAACTTATCGGCAGGGCGCGCGAAAAATGAAGGGAGAAGGGGAAGATTTAGCGCAAGGGCGCGATCGCCCTCACGCTATGGCCATACTATTTCAGGAGAATCGCGCGCACGCTTTTCCCTTTGATTTTGCCCTCTTTGAGCCTGATCAGCGCTTTTTTCGCCTGCGCTGCCGCAATAGCGACATAGGCGTGCGATGGTGTCAGGTCAATTTTACCGATCTGATCGGCGCTGAAGCCCGCTTCACCGGTCAGCGCGCCCAGGATATCACCCGGACGAATTTTTGCTTTGCGTCCGCCATCAATACAGAGCGTCATCATGGCCGCAGGCAGCGCCTGTGCCGCTCTGCCTTTTAAGGTAGCGGCCGCCACCCAGTTAAGCTTCTGCTGCAGGTAATCCTCCAGCGCATGGGCGCGAGCCATGCCGTCAGGTGCCACAAAGCTCACCGCGAGCCCTTTTTCACCCGCTCGCCCGGTGCGACCAATGCGGTGCAGGTGCACTTCCGGGTCCCACGCCAGCTCAAGGTTGACGACCAGCGCCAGCGATTTGATATCCAGACCGCGTGCGGCTACGTCGGTTGCGATCAGGACGCGGCTGCTGCCGTTGGCAAAGCGGATCAGCACGCGCTCACGATCGCGCTGCTCCAGATCGCCATGCAGCGCCAGCGCGCTGATATCGCGATCGTTCAGCGCAGCGGCAATATCATCGCACTCGCGTTTGGTGTTGCAGAACACCACGCAGGAGGCGGGCTGGTGCTGACTCAGCAGGGCGCACAGCAGGTTAACGCGCTCGCCTGCGCTCGCTTCGATAAACTGCTGCTCAATCGCAGGCAGCTCCGCTTCGGTTTCCGTTGCAACCGCCAGCGCGTCGCGCTGAAAGCGCTGGCTCAGGCTGGCAATGGTGTCAGGCCAGGTGGCGGAGAAAAGCAGCGTCTGCCGTGCCGCGGGCGTGAAGCCAATAATCGCTTCCATATCGTCGCGGAAACCCATCTCCAGCATGCGGTCGGCTTCGTCGAGCACCAGCGTCTGCAGCTGGCTGAGATCGAGATTGTCGCGCTTAAGGTGATCCAGCAGTCGGCCTGGCGTGCCGACGACGATGTGCGGGGCATGCACCAGCGAATCGCGCTGTGCGCTCATCGGCTGGCCGCCACACAGCGTGAGAATTTTAATATTGCGCGTAAAACGTGCCAGCTGACGCAGCACATTGCTGACCTGTTCAGCCAGTTCACGCGTCGGGCAGAGCACCAGCGCCTGGGTATGAAACTGGCTGTTGTCGATACGATTAAGCAGGCCGATACCGAACGCAGCGGTTTTGCCGCTGCCGGTCTTCGCCTGCGCACGCACATCGCGGCCGGCAAGTATGGCGGGAAGCGACGCTGCCTGGATAGGCGTCATCGCATCAAAGCCCATATCGCGCAGGTTGTCGAGCTGGCTGGCGGGCAGTTGCGTCAGGGTTGAAAAAGCAGTCACAAAGATGTCTCAGATAGGAGGGAAGATAACGCGGCCAGTCTGGCAGAAAGCCACGCGGGCAGCAACGGTAATTCGCCTGATGCATACGGCCGGAGAGAGAACAAAAGCCTGTCCCGCACCAGGGGGGTTATTGTTGCAAAGTTTTAATAAGTTATTATCCGTAACGATCCTTTGGCGTATAAAAATCACTCAGCAAATAAGGAGATTAACGCTTTTAGTGCGTTTTTCAGCGGCAATTTAAGATAAATTTCCCCCGGGTCAGGCTTATATATTACGCAGCATAAGGAAATTCTTATTAAAAACCCTTGTTGTTCTGATCTATATTGAGCGCGCCATTTGGCGAACGAATTTACTTCAGAGGTCAATTTCATTGAGTCATAGTCTCCAGGGACATAGCGAAGACATTCTGAAAATCGTCGGCCGCGCCGTATTAACGCTGCACCTTCATGGAGAAGCTTTATCCTCTGATAAAGTCAGCTCAATGATCGCCTGTTATGCGGAAGAAGAGCCAGTCAGTGACGATGATCATCAGCGCCTCTACGCGCTGGCAATTCAGATGTTGTCGTAAAACGCTATGCAGCGGCGGGTGTCGCCGGTTAGTAAGACAAAAGCCTCCAGCCGGAGGCTTTTTTGTTTTTGGGCTGGGCGCTAAGCGGCGCGGTGCTGTGCGCGGCACCGGAGGGGTTCCGTCCGCCAGGCTTCTGGCAGTTTCAGCGGCACCTCCGCATGCGGACGGGCTAAGGGGCGGG
>NZ_DKTK01000004.1:0-178603 GCF_002473195.1 Pantoea sp. UBA7232 | reverse complement strand
TTAATGGCGCCCTGGTTGCGTGCGGGGCTGAAACCAGGGGCGCATTTATGCGCCCCCTGCGGGTGGGTCAATGTAGGGGCGCCATTAATGGCGCCCTTGTTGCGTACGGGGATTGAAACCTGGGGCGCATTTATGCGCCCCCTGCGGGTGGGTCAATGTAGGGGCGCCATTAATGGCGCCCTGGTTGCGTACGGGGCTGAAACCAGGGGCGCATTAATGCGCCCCCTGCGGGTGGGTCAATGTAGGGGCGCCATTAATGGCGCCCTTGTTGCGTGCGGGGCTGAAACCAGGGGCGCATTAATGCGCCCCCTACGGGTAGGCCGGTGTAGGGGCGCCATTAATGGCGCCCCTGTTGCGTGCGGGGCTGAAACCAGGGGCGCATTAATGCGCCCCCTGCGGGTGGGTCAATGTAGGGGCGCCATTAATGGCGCCCCTGTTGCGTGCGGGGCTGAAACCAGGGGCGCATTAATGCGCCCCCTGCGGGTAGGCCGGTGTAGGGGCGCCATTAATGGCGCCCTGGTTGCGTACGGGGATTGAAACCTGGGGCGCATTTATGCGCCCCCTGCGGGTGGGTCAATGTAGGGGCGCCATTAATGGCGCCCTTGTTGCGTGCGGGGCTGAAACCAGGGGCGCATTAATGCGCCCCCTACAGGCGGGTCGGTGTAGGGGCGCCATTAATGGCGCCCTGGTGACGGGCGGGCGGGGTCAGGGGTGCTGCAGGTTGACCTGCCAGATAGCAAAGCCCGTCTCGTCTGTGCTTACTGGCTTCATCGGATAGTCGGCATACTGGTTTATAAACTGCGTTGCTTTACTGCCCGGCGCTGTCTCAAAACGAATATCCAGCGGCGTCTCACTCTTAATGGGCGCTAAACGCCAGTTATGATCTGCCTGCGGCTGCACGGCGCCCTGTTGCTTACTTTGGCTGCTGATATAGGCTGCCACTACGGCGCGATTCTCATCCGGCGAGGCAAAGGCGACAAACCGGTCGCCGGTGCCGGCAAACTTACCGCCCCAGGCGCGATAATTATTGGTTGCCACAAGAAAGGTTGCTGCGGGATCAATCGGCTTGCCCTGCCACGTGAGCTCACGGATACGCGAGGCGTTTTGATTGATCAGGGCACATTCGCTGTCGTAGCGGGCTGGCTGCGTTACATCAATCTGATAATTCACGCCATCTATCACATCAAAATTGTAGGTGCGAAAATCCCAGTTAATCAGCGACTGCGGTTTGCTGCTGTGCGGGTCAATCTGATTGAACTGCGCAGCTGAACACTCCAGCCACTCTTTTACCTGAGCGCCGCTCACTTTCATCACAACCAGCGTATTGGGATAGAGGTAAAGATCGGCGGCGTTGCGAAACGTCAGCTCACCTTTCTCAACCTCCACGTAGCTTGCAGGATCGTTTTTGCGGCCGCCCACCTTAAACGGAGCGGCTGCCGACAGCACCGGCAGGCGTCCCAGATCGGGATCGCCCTGAATAAAGCGTTCGGTATAGGCACGCTGCGCGTTATTCACAATCTGCACGGTGGGATCGTCCTGCACCAGCGCCAGATAGCTGTACATCACATCTGCTGCTTTGCCGATCGGTTTAGCGACAAACTCGCGCGTGGCGCGATGATCGTCTGCCAGTACCGCAACCAGTGCGGGATCCTCTGCCGCCAGCGATCGCTTCGCCGCTGCGTCATAAATCGGACGCGCAGCGGCAGTACCCTGCGTCACCTGCCACGATCCCCGATCGTTGCTCAGCACCAGATCGACCACGCCAAGATGATCGCCCCACATTCCTGGCATCACGGCGGGTATGCCGTTCAGCGTCCCCTGAGCAATATCAGCGCCTTTGATCGCAGCAAACTCTGTTGAGGGGAATACCGCATGCGCATGACCGAACATGATTGCGTTAATGCCCGGCACCTGGCTCAGATACCACACAGAGTTTTCCGCCATCGCATGATACGGCTCGCTGCTCAGGCCGGAGTGGGGAATCGCAACAATAACGTCAGCCCCTTTTGCACGCATTTCCGGTACATAACGCTTTGCTGTTTCAGTAATGTCCTCAACCCGTACTTTGCCCTGCAGATTATTACGGTCCCATACCATAATTTGCGGGGGCACAAAGCCGATATAGCCGATTTTCAATGTGTGCTGAGCGCCGCTGCGATCGGTAACCGTGGTCTCTTTAATCAGATAGGGCGTAAACAGCGGCTTACCGCTGGCTTCATCAATGATATTGGCATTCACATAGGGAAAGCGTGCACCTGCCAGCGCGCGCTGCAGATAAGGAAGGCCGTAGTTGAACTCGTGGTTGCCCAGGTTGCCGACCGCGTAATCCAGCGTGTTCAGCGCCTTATAAACCGGATGCACTTCGCCTGGCTGCAGCCCCTTTGCCGCCATATAATCGCCAAGCGGGCTGCCCTGAATGATATCGCCATTATCGACCAGCACGCTGTTTTTGCGCCCGTCGCGCGCCTGCTGAATCAGCGTGGCGGTACGCACCAGGCCAAACTTCTCCGTGGATTTATCTTTGTAATAATCAAAATCCATCATATTGCTGTGCAGATCGGTGGTTTCCAGAATACGCAGATCCACAGTCGCAGCCTGAGCGGTAGCGGCTGCCAGACACAGCGCCAGTAACGACATGTTCATTCTGAACACGGCTCTCTCCTTGTTTACCAAATAGACCTCTCAAAATAATGTAAAACCATGACAAATTATCAGTTCAATTTGTGATAGATATCGGGGTTTTGCTTTTTTTCCGCGACCGCAGGCGATTCAGCAATGCGCCATAGTTACCCTTTGCAATCTATGGTATTGATAATACGATCTATTATTGAATACGATGCCGGCAACAGACAGGCGGGCCTTTACCTGCCAGACTCTGAAGAGCAGCAGTCCGGGTCGGAAAGCGCATTTCTGCGAAAATGAGGTGAAGCATGTTAGATAAAATTTGCCAGCTGGCGCGCGACGCAGGCGATGCAATTATGCAGGTCTATGACGGCGCACAGCCGATGGACGTGACCCGTAAAGCGGATGATTCACCCGTTACCGCGGCGGATCTGGCCGCCCATGATGTGATCATACAGGGCTTAAAAGCGATCGCGCCCGATCTGCCGGTCCTGTCTGAAGAGGATCCGCCAGCCTGGGCGATCCGCCAGCAGTGGCAGCGCTACTGGCTGGTCGATCCGCTGGATGGCACCAAAGAGTTTATCAAGCGTAACGGCGAATTTACCGTCAACATTGCCCTGATCGATCAGGGTAAGCCGGTGATGGGCGTCGTTTATGCGCCGGCGCTGGGCGTGCTCTATTCAGCGGCAGAGGGTAAAGCGTGGAAAGAGGAGGCGGGGCAGACTACCCGCATTCACGTGCTGGATGCGCGGCCACCGCTGGTCGTCGTCAGCCGCTCGCACGCTGACAACGATCCGGAGCTGAAGGAGTACCTGACGCAGCTGGGCGAACACCAGACCACGGCTATCGGTTCATCGCTGAAGTTCTGCCTGGTGGCCGAAGGTAAAGCGCAGCTCTATCCGCGCTTCGGGCCTACCAATATCTGGGATACCGGTGCAGGCCATGCGGTTGCGCTGGCGGCGGGGGCCCATGTGCATGACTGGCAGGGGCGTACGCTTGACTATACGCCGCGCGAATCCTTCCTGAATCCCGGTTTCCGCGTTTCTCTGTTTTAATGCATCGGGAGGCGCACGCCTCCCGTTATTTACGGCTGCAGCAGAGAGTGAAGCAGCGTCATCACCTGTTTAACTTCATCCTGCGTCAGCGCTCCCTCTTTCGCAAAACGGATATGTGCCGTTTTATCCAGCACCACTACGGTCGACTCCCCTTTTCCCAGCTGCCAGGCTTTTCGCGCGCTGCCGTTGCTGTCGATAATGAACTGCGACCAGGGGAACTGCGCTTTGTTACTTTCAATGCTATTGCGCACAAACATGCCGGTCCCCGGAATGGCGTCATCGGTATCGACCAGCGTGGTGGTCTGATAGCGATCGTGTGGTAGCTGGGCTGCTTTGATCGCCTCAATCAGCGCCGCGTTTTGCTCTTTAGCTGAGATGCGTCCGGCGAGATGCAGGATCACCCGTACTTTGCCGCTAAGCTGAGCGCTGTTCCACGGCTGATAGCTGAACTTATCCTGCTGATACATCAGCTCGCCCCGATCGGCAACACCCACCGGCGGCACGCGTTCGCCGGTTTTAAAAGCGTGTGCTGCTGCCAGGCCAGGCAATAGCAGGGCGATCGCAAGCAGGGGAAGGGCCAGACGCATAGAGTGCTCCTTAGTGATCAGACCAGTTAGTCATATTTTTGTCATGGTAAGCGCAGATGATGCGCCTGTCGCGAAAACCTGGCAGCTTTGCAACCTGCGCCACAAATCTGTAACCAACAAAGGTTTATACTGGATTTTGTGAGCTGAATGACAGAGTTGTCTGTAATGATGTGTCAATTCAGTAAAAAATTCATGTTTCCGGAACCCGGATCAAAAATCCTGTTCTATATTTAGGCCTCATTTGCGCTTCATGAGTTCGTACCCATTTGGCAACGGCGAAGCGTATTACATCTGTTCAGGAGTTAAACAGCATGAAGATCTTCCAGCGATATAATCCGCTGCAAATTGCGAAATATGTGAAAACGCTATTTAAAGGAAGGTTGTATATCAAGGATGTTGGCGCGTTTGAGTTTGATAAAGGCAAAGTGATTTTGCCGCGCGTTAAAGATAAACAGCACCTCAGCGTAATGTCAGAAATCAATCGTCAGGTGCTGCGACTGCAGGCTGAGTATAACTAAGCGTTAAAATCAGGCAGTAAAAAGGGCGCCGCTGGCGCCCTTGATGTTTCTGCTGTTTCTGTTTTAGCGCTGTGGCTTCACGGCCATGCGCTTATCGATCAGGAGAGCGATGGATTTTCATCATCACTGGTTTTCACGCTGAGCGCCGGCGGGCGTTCATCAATACGCGTCACCAGAAGCTGATCGATACGGTAACTATCGATATCCACCACCTCAAACTTATAGCCGGAGAACTTCACGAAGTCGGTGCGTTTCGGGATTTTGCGCAGCATATACATCATAAAGCCGCCGATGGTCTCATAGTTGCCGGACTGCGGAAATTCATCGATATCCAGCACGCGCATAACATCATCAATCGGGGTGCCACCTTCGACCAGCCAGGAGTTTTCGTCGCGCGCAACAATCTGTTCTTCCAGCCCCTGACCCACCAGGTCGCCCATCAGCGTGGTCATTACGTCATTCAGCGTGATGATACCTACCACCAGCGCATACTCATTCATGATCACGGCAAAGTCTTCGCCGGCGGTTTTAAAACTCTCCAGCGCTTCCGACAGCGTCAGCGTATCCGGCACAATCAGCGCCGAGCGGATCTGGACGCCGCTGTTAAGCGCCATGCTCTGATTACCCAGTACGCGCAGCAGCAGCTCTTTAGAGTCAACGTAGCCGACGATATGATCGATATCGCCGTCGCACACCAGGAACTTTGAGTGCGGGTGCTGGGCGATTTTGGTTTTCAGGCTCAGCTCATCTTCACGCAGATCGAACCAGACGATGTTCTCGCGCGAGGTCATGGAAGAGGGAACGGTGCGCGACTCCAGCTCAAACACATTCTCAATCAGCTCATGCTCCTGCTTGCGCAGCACGCCGGCCAGCGCACCCGCCTCTACCACCGCATAGATATCGTCAGAGGTAATATCATCTTTGCGTACCATCGGCAGCTTAAAGAGACGGAAAAAGACGTTGGCGAGGCCGTTGAACAGCCAGACCAGGGGCCGCATGACCAGCAGGCAAAAGCGCATCGGATTGATGATACGCAGCGCGACGGCTTCCGGGGCGATCATGCCGACGCGCTTGGGCGTCAGGTCAGCAAACAGAATGAACAGGCTGGTTACGATGGTAAAGGAGCAGATAAAGCTGAGCTTTTCCGCCAGCTCAGGCTCCACAAAGCGGTTGAACAGGCTGCTGAAAGCGGGGGAGAACGCTGCGTCACCAACGATACCGCCCAGAATCGCGACCGCGTTCAGGCCGATCTGCACCACGGTAAAAAACATGCCGGGCTGTTCCTGCATCTTTAGCACGCGCTGCGCGTTGATATTGCCTTCATCAGCCAGCAGTTTAAGTTTGATCTTGCGGGCGGCCGCCAGCGAGATCTCCGAAAGAGAAAAAAAGGAACTGATGACAATCAGTAAAAGTATGACAAGCAGGCTATCTAGCATAAAAGATCCGTTGAGTTAATCACTTGTCATTTTTGGCCTGGGCAGCGCGAAGAGGGGTACGTCCGGTACACACCAGTCTGACAGGGCTATCCGTGCCAAAAATGTCTGCGCCAGTTCGACAATAGAAAGTAACGTCGGGGCAGAATTGAATGCAGGCAGGGCCTGCTGGTCGGTGATTATAGCAGCAGCGCCTGTCATGCCGCCAGAGGCACGATCGGTGACATCAGATTTATCCGACAGCAGCGCAGCGGCGCACAGAAGCACGGCATCCCGGTTGTATCACCGCGATCAATTACCGACAATAGCGATCAATTTGGCTTAGTCGTGGGTTTAACGTAGCCGCTTGCCCTAAAAGATGGCTATGCTGATGGGTAAATGGGAGAAGTGAAACCCTGCCTGACTGATTAACGCCCCTGCGGAAGGGGGGCAGGCATTGATAACAGGAGTACGCGTGCCGCGATTTCATGCTTATTGTTTGGCCAGCCTGCTGCTTGCTGCGCCTGCCGTTGAGGCAGCGAAAGTGCGACTGCAGGTAGAAGGTCTTACCGGGGATTTAGAAAAAAATGTCAGGGCGCGCCTGTCCACTATTGGCAGCGATGAAGTCTCCAGTGACGGGCGCTTTCAGGCGCGCGTCTCAAATGCCATTAAAGAGGGACTGCGCGCGCTCGGCTACTATGAACCGCAGATTGACTTTGAATCGCGTCCGCCCCCGCCACAGGGTGGTCGTCCGGTTCTGATTGCCCATGTGACAGCCGGCGAACCGGTAAAAATCGGCGGCAGCACCATTGTGATCGAGGGCGAAGCGAAAGAGGATCCGGACTACCAGGCGTGGGTAAAGCAGGGCAGACCAAAAGTGGGATCGCAGCTGAACCACGGCACCTACGATAAATTCAAAAGCGGTTTCTCTAACCTGGCGCTGCGTAACGGCTATTTTGATGGTGATTTCAAAAAGAGCCAGCTCGGCGTCTCTGCAGAGCGGCGGCTGGCTTTCTGGGATATCGATTACGACAGCGGCCCGCGCTACCGCTTTGGCGACGTCAGCTTTGAAGGCTCGCAGATAGATGAAGCCTATCTTCATAATCTGGTGCCGTTTAAGAAAGGCGATCCCTACAGTTCACGCGAGCTGGCTGAGCTGAACCGCCGCCTTTCCGCCACCGGCTGGTTTAACTCTGTCGTGGTGGCCCCGGAGTTTGATAAAGGGCGTAAAACCAAAGTGCTGCCGCTCAGCGCTGCACTTTCGCCGCGCGTGGAAAATACCATCGAAACCGGCGTAGGCTACTCTACCGACGTCGGCCCGCGCCTGAAAGGCACCTGGCGAAAACCCTGGGTTAACGATCGCGGCCACAGTCTTGCGGCCAGCGCCTATGTCTCCGCGCCGGAGCAGCAGCTCGATCTCAGCTACAAAGTGCCGCTGCTGAAAAGCCCGCTGGAGCAGTACTACACCTTTTCCGGCGGCCTGAAGCGTACCGATCTCAACGATACGAAATCGGATACCACAACGCTGGCGATGTCGCGTAACTGGGACAGCAGCTCCGGCTGGCAGAAAGCGGTTAACCTGCGCTGGAGTCTCGATCACTTTACCCAGGGTAACGTAACCAATACCACCATGCTGCTCTATCCGGGCCTGAGCCTGAACCGCACGCGGTCGCGCGGCGGGCTGATGCCCACGTGGGGCGATTCACAGCGCTATTCGGTCGACGTTTCTGATACCACCTGGGGTTCCGATGTCGACTTCCTGATCCTGCAGGCGCAGAACGTCTGGATCCGTACGCTGGCGGATAAACATCGCTTTGTCGCACGCGGCAACCTGGGCTGGATTGAAACCAATAATTTTGAAAAAGTGCCGCCCGACCTGCGTTTCTTTGCCGGCGGGGACCGCAGCATCCGCGGCTATAAATATAAAAATATTTCGCCGCGCGACGAAGAGGGCAAGCTGACCGGTGCCTCGAAACTGGCCACCGGATCGCTGGAGTATCAGTACAACGTCTCCGGCAAATGGTGGGGCGCGGTATTTATCGACTCCGGTGAAGCGGTTAACGATATTAAGCAGAGCAACTTCAAGACGGGTGCAGGCGTAGGCGTGCGCTGGTCTTCGCCGGTCGGGCCCATTAAGTTTGATATCGCCCGGCCTGTTGGCGATGACAAGGAGCATGGATTGCAATTTTATGTCGGACTGGGGCCGGAACTATGAAGCTGTGGAAAAAGGTCCTGATCGGCCTGATTATTTTTCTGGTCGTTCTGCTGGGCAGCGTGGCGCTGCTGGTTGGCACGACGCCGGGTCTGCATCTGCTGCTGAAAGGTGCTGATCGCTGGGTACCCGGCCTCTCAATTGGCAAGGTTGAGGGCGGCTGGCGCAATCTGACGCTGAATAATGTGAAATATGAGATGCCGGGCGTCAGCGTGGATGCCGGGCGCTTTCATCTCGCACTGGATCTCAACTGTCTGCTGCACTCGTCGGTCTGCGTTAACGCGCTCGCGCTGCAGGATGTCAGTGTGGTGGTCGACAGCAAAAAAATGACGCCGGCCAGCGAGCCGCCGCCGGAGGAGCCGGGCAGCGCTAATCTCAGTACGCCTTACCCGATCGCGCTGCGGAATGTCGCGCTGCACAATATCAACGTTAAAGTTGATGATACGGCGATTTCACTGCTCGATTTCAGCACCGGTCTGCAGTGGCAGGATCGGGCGCTGACGCTCTATCCTACCCGTATCCAGAGCCTGCTGATTGCGCTGCCAAAAGCGGCTCAGGTGGCGAATGAAGAGATTGTTCAGCCGAAAGTTCAGCAGCCGCAGCCGGACGAAAAACCGCTGGGCGAAACGCTGCAGGCGCTGTTTGCCAAACCGCTGCTGCCGGAGCTGCCTGACTTCCGTCTGCCGCTGGATATCACCGTCCAGTCGCTGCTCGGCGAGCAGCTGCGCATTACCGGGGATACGGATCTCACTCTCTCGCGCCTGCTGGTAAAAGCCAAAACGGCAGATACGCATCTGCAGCTGGAGACGTTTGATATCGATTCACCCCAGGGCCAGGTGAGCGCCCGCGGTGACGCGCAGCTGGCGGGCAACTGGCCGGTTAACTTCACGCTGAACGGCGCGCTGAATATCGATCCGGTAAAAGGCGAAAAAGTGAAGCTGACGCTGGGCGGTGAAATGCGCGACGAGCTGCAGCTGGGGCTGAACCTCTCCGGACCGGTGCGCGCTCAGCTTGCGGCGACGGCACAGCCTGCCGTCGCTGAACTGCCGCTGTCGCTGACGCTGACCAGCCCGCAGCTGCGCTGGCCGCTGACCGGACCGGTGCAGTACCAGGCAGATAATTTCGACTATCAGTTCAAAGGCAAAGCCACCGACTATGTGATGTCGCTGCGTACGGCGGTAAAAGGCGAGGCGATCCCACCGGCAATGATTACGCTCGATGGCAACGGCAACGAGCAGCAGTTTACGCTGGATAAACTGCGCGTCGCCGCGCTGCAGGGCAACATCGATCTCTCGGCGCTGGTGGACTGGCGCAAAGCGATTAGCTGGCGCAGCGAGCTGACGCTGGCCGGTATCAATACGGCGAAGCAGTATCCTGACTGGCCTGCGAAGCTGGATGGCAAAATCACTACTCGCGGCAGCCTTTACGGCGGCAGCTGGCAGCTGCGCGTACCGAAGCTGGAGCTTAACGGTAACGTGAAGCAGAATGCCGTACGCGCGCAAGGCTCCCTGAGCGGTAACAGCTACAACCAGTGGAAAATTCCAGGCCTGAATGTGGCGCTGGGACGTAACTATCTGGATGTAAAAGGCGAACTGGGCGATACGCTGAATCTGGATGCGATTGTGGATGCACCGCGTCTCGACAATGCGCTGCCGGGCCTTGGCGGCGTCGTCAAAGGGGCTATCAACGCGCGCGGCACGCTGCAGGCGCCGCAGCTGCTGGCCGATCTTACCGCTACCGGCCTGCGCTGGCAGCAGCTGCTGATCCGTCGCGCCACGCTGCAGAGCGACATTAAGTCGGGTGAGCAGGTGGCCGGCAAGCTGCAGCTGCGCGTGGAACAGCTGCAGCAGGAGGCGCTGAAAATCAACCTGCTGACGCTGAACGCCGACGGTAGCGAGAAGCAGCATCAGCTGAAACTCAATGTTCAGGGTGAGCCGGTTTCAGGTCAGCTGGCGCTGAACGGCAGCTTTGATCGCCAGGCTGGCCGCTGGCAGGGGTCGCTGAATAATACCCGGTTTGATACGCCGGTCGGCGAGTGGCGCCTGACGCGCGCCATGGCGATTGACTATCTCAACAGCAAGCAGAGCGCAACCATTGGCCCGCACTGCTGGCAGAACCCCAATGCACAGCTCTGCGTACCGGAACCGATAGAGGCGGGCGCGAGCGGCCGGGCGCACGTTGTGCTGAATCGCTTTGATCTGGCGATGGTGAAGCCGTTTCTGACCGATGCCACCCGGCTTAGCGGTCTGTTCAGCGGGGATGTGCGCGTTAACTGGAACGCGGACGGCGCGCTGCCAACCGGCACCGTGGCGCTGAAAGGCAGTGGCGTAAAAGTCGTGCAGGATGTGCAGGGCAATGCGCTGCCGATAGCGTTCGATACGCTGAACCTCAACGCGGCACTGCGTGACGGACGCGCGCAGCTCGACTGGCTGATCCGTATTGCTAACAATGGCCAGCTTAACGGCAATGTGCAGATCAACGATCCGCAGAACCGGCGACAGCTCTCCGGCAACATCGGCATCAGCAACATCTCCCTGGCAATGCTGAATCCGGCGCTGTCGCAGGGCGAGAAAGTGCAGGGCAGGCTCAACAGCAATCTGCGGCTGGGCGGGACGCTGCAGCGTCCGCAGGTGTTTGGCCAGCTCGGCCTGAGCGATGTCAACGCCCAGGCAAGCTTTATGCCGGTGACGCTGACGTCGGCTAACCTGAACATGGTATTCAACGGCATGAGCTCTACGCTGAATGGTCTGATTCAGACGCAGCAGGGCAGCCTGAATCTGGGCGGAAATGCTGACTGGAGCCAGCTCGATAACTGGCGTGCGCGTGTCACGGCGCAGGGCAGCCGCATTCGCGTTACCGTGCCGCCGATGGTGCGCATGGATGTCTCGCCGGATCTGGTTTTTGAGGCGACGCCTGCCGCGTTCAGCCTGGACGGTAAAGTGGATGTGCCGTGGGCGCGTATCACCGTACAGGAGGTGCCGGCGAGCGCTACCGGCGTCTCATCGGATGAAGTGATGCTGGATGAGAACCTCAAACCTATAGCGCCAAAAACGGCTGCCATCCCGATTAACAGTAATCTGGTGATCCACGTCGGCAATGATGTGCGCCTCTCCGCGTTTGGCCTGAAAGCGCGCCTCAGCGGCGACCTGAAGCTGGTACAGGATAAAACCGGACTCGGCCTTAACGGGCAGATCAATATTCCGTCAGGCCGTTTCCACGCCTATGGGCAGGATCTGATCGTCCGCAAAGGTGAGCTGCAGTTTGCCGGCCCGCCGGATCAGCCGTATGTTAATCTGGAAGCGATCCGCAACCCGGATGCCACTGAAGATGATGTCACGGCGGGTCTGCGCGTGACCGGTCTGGCGGATGAGCCGAAAGTAGAAGTGTTCTCCGACCCGGCCATGTCGCAGCAGGAAGCGCTCTCTTACCTGTTACGCGGTCAGGGACTGAACAGCGACGGTGACAGTAATGCATTAACCTCCGCGCTGGTAGGTCTGGGGGTTGCACAAAGTGGGCAGGTTGTGGGTAAAATCGGTGAGACGTTTGGCGTCAGTAATCTTGCGCTTGATACCACAGGCGTAGGTGACAGCCAGCAGGTTCAGGTCAGCGGCTATGTGCTGCCGGGGCTGCAGGTGAAATATGGCGTAGGTATCTTTGACTCACTGGCGACGCTGACTCTGCGTTATCGCCTGATGCCAAAACTCTATTTGGAAGCTGTGTCTGGTCTCGATCAGGCGCTGGATTTGCTCTATCAGTTTGAGTTCTAGCAATGCGAATAATTGTCTACGGCAGTTTACGGCGCAAGCAGGGAAATAGTCACTGGATGACCAATGCGCAGTGGCTCGGCGAGCACCAGATTAAGGGGTTTGACCTCTATAATCTGGGGCTTTACCCGGGTGTGGTGGAGGGCGAAGGAACCGTCCTGGGTGAGGTATACCGCATTGATGCCAGCACGCTCGGTGAGCTGGATGCCCTGCGCTGCAAGAACGGCGAGTATAAGCGTCAGCTTATTCAGACGCCCTACGGCAGCGCCTGGCTGTACGTCTACCAGCGCTCAGTTGCGGGGCGACCGCACATTGCCAGCGGCGACTGGCTGCAACGCGATGACGCTGCAGATGCATAAATAAAAACACCGCCGTAAAGGCGGTGTTTTTATATCGGTAACGCGCATCTCAGCCGGTCTGCCCGGCAAAGATTATTTCTGCTGCGCGCGCTCGAAAGAGGTGATGATTTCAGCTTTGGCCGCTTCTGCGTTATCCCAGCCGTCAACCTTCACCCATTTGCCTTTTTCCAGATCTTTGTAGTGCTCAAAGAAGTGGGTGATCTGCGCTTTCAGCAGCTCTGGCAGGTCGTTCACATCTTTGATGTGATCGTACTCTTTGCTCAGTTTGGTATGCGGCACCGCCACCAGTTTGGCATCTTCGCCAGACTCATCGGTCATCTTCAGAACGCCAACCGGACGGCAGCGGATCACTGAACCCGGCACCAGCGGATAAGGGGTTGGCACCAGCACGTCAACCGGGTCACCATCCAGTGACAGCGTGTTGTTGATGTAGCCGTAGTTGCACGGATAGAACATGGCGGTAGACATAAAGCGGTCTACAAACAGGGCGCCAGACTCTTTATCCACTTCATATTTGATCGGATCGGCATTCGCCGGGATCTCAATAATTACATAGATATCTTCTGGCAGATCTTTACCTGCAGGCACCTGGTTCAGACTCATCTGGCTTTCCTTCATTAGTCGTATGTTGAGTGACGGCTATTATAGCCAACTGACTCTGAAAGTATGCCCCCTTTTTGGCGTTTCGGAATGCTCCAAGCCCGCTACTTCGCCGTCACAAATAGCGAGACAATGCCCGCCGCAATCAGCGGCCCTACCGGCACGCCGCGAAAGAACGCCACGCCAATCACGGTACCAATTAGCAGCCCGGCAACCACCGATGGCTGAATGCTCATAAAGCTGACGCCGCGCCCGCCGAGCCACGCAACAAATACGCCAACCAGAATTGCCACAATGGACTGCCAGCTGGCAAATGATTTCAGCAGGGCGCTCACCGGCAGGGTGCCGCTTGCCAGCGGGGCCATGACGGCGACGGTCAGAATAATAATTCCCATCTGAATACCCTGTTTCTCCACGTAAGGGAAAAACTGCGCCAGCGGCGTGAGCTTGATGGCCAGCAGGATCAGAATCGAAATCGTCACAGCGCTGTTATGAACAAAATAACTCAGTATGGCGAGACAGATAAGGATCAGCGTTGAGGCGTAGGGGGCCATGATTTCTCCATAAATAATCAGCAGGCTGACAATGAGCCGTGCAACGGTTTGTCTGCTGTCCTTTATCAACCATCAGAAAAAATGGCGCAACCGGCTTATGCATAATTATCTCTGCTGCAGTAAAGAAAATTCACAGCATGAGCGATCATCATTCGCCCGATCGTCAGGCACCGGTAAAGTTTCCGCACGTCACAGCCGATAATTTCTTCGTTTAGGGTCACTGGATTCTCCCTTTTTTACCACATACGGGAATTATCATGATTGCTCAGCTCTCGCTTCGCACTGCCTTACTTTCGCTGCTTATCTGCATGACGCTGCTGCTGCTGGCCGTCAGCGGCATGGGCATTTACGCCATCAATGCCGGTAATCAGTCGCTTAACGCCATCAATCGTATTCAGGGAATTGAACTGAACAGCCTTTATCAGAGCAACGCCGACCTGATGCGCGCACGCGCCAGCGCCGCGCTGGCGGTGCGCAAAATTGAGATTGGTCTGCTGGATGAGGGGACCGCCGTCACGAAGCAGGCCGCCGCGGACGTCGCCAGCTCGCAGCGGCATCTGCAGGCGTTTATCGACGCCGGCACCGTAACGGCTCACGGCAAAACGCTGGCGGAGGCGATCGCCGCCGCCTATAAAGCGTATCAGCAGGGTGCAGTTGCGCCGATGATGGCCGCGCTGGAAAAGCAGTATACCGATGAATATTACCAGGTACTGGAGGGCAATGTATCGCAGCTTGCGGCCCGCTATGCCGGTGCGGTTAACGCATTCAGCCTTTACGCCGATGAGGTCTCTGCCGCACGGCTGGCGCAGGCGGCGCACAATGAGTGGCAGATGAAAATCCTGATCGGCATTGCGGTGGCGCTCACCCTGCTGCTGACCGGCCTGGCCTGGCTGCTGCTGCGTCAGGCGCTGCTGCGTCCGCTGGAGAGCGCCGTCCGGCATCTTGAGCAGGTGGCGGCAGGCGATCTGTCGCAGCCGCTGCCGGCTGCCGGTCACAATGAGATTGGCCGTCTGAATCAGGCGCTGGCCGTTATGCAGCGCGCGCTGCGCCACTCGGTGAGTCAGGTGCGCGAAGCGAGCCTGCAGATCGATACCGGCAGCCGCGAGCTGGCGGCCGGTACGGTGCATCTCTCACAGCGTACCGAGGAGTCTGCCGCATCACTGGAGCAGACTGCTGCCAGCATGGAACAGCTCACCGCCACCGTGCGGCTCAACGCCGTTAATGCGCAGCAGGCAAATCAGCTCGCCAGCAGCGTCTCTGACACCGCCGGCCGCGGTGCCGAAGTGGTCTGCTACGTCATGGAGAAGATGCAGGAGATCACGCAGAGTTCCAACCGCATCGCGGATATCCTTAGCGTGATTGACGGTATTGCCTTTCAGACTAATATTCTGGCGCTTAACGCCTCGGTAGAAGCGGCGCGCGCTGGCGAGCAGGGCCGGGGCTTTGCCGTAGTGGCGAATGAAGTACGCACGCTGGCAGGACGCAGCGCCAGCGCGGCGAAAGAGATCCGGACATTGATCAGCGAGTCGCAGACGCGGGTTAAAGAGGGCAGTGAAATGGCGACGCGCGCGGGGGCGACCATGGATGAGATCGCCGGTGAAGTGATGCGCGTAACGACGCTGATGAAAGAGATCTCCGGTGCATCTGACGAGCAGAGTCGCGGTATTGAGCAGGTCAATATGGCGGTGACGCAGATGGATGAAGCGGCGCAGCAGAACGCGGCGCTGGTGGAGCAGGCGGGAGCCGCCACCCGGCTGCTGGAAGCGCAGTCGCAGCAGCTGCAGGCCTCAATGGCGCAGTTCCGCATCGCCGCGGCGTAAGCGCAAACCATAAAAAACCCGCTCAGCGGCGGGTTTTTTTACTGTCCGGCACGGCTCAGGCGCCGTGGTTATCCGGATATTCGCGGATAAAGCGCTCAACATCATCGACCATCGCTTCGTTACCACAGAAGAACGGGCAGCGCTGGTGCAGCGTTTCAGGCTGCAGGTCAAGAATACGGTTTTTACCATCGCTGGCTTTACCGCCCGCCTGCTCGGCGAGAAACGCCATCGGGTTGCACTCATACAGCAGGCGCAGTTTGCCGTTGGGATGGCTGGCGGTGCTTGGGTAGAGGTAGATGCCGCCTTTCAGCAGGTTACGGTGGAAGTCTGCCACCAGCGAACCGATATAGCGCGAGGTATAAGGACGATGCGTGTCGATATCCTCTTCCTGGCAAAACTTCAGGTATTTCTTCACGCCCTGCGGGAAGCGAATGTAGTTACCTTCGTTAATGGAATAGGTGTAGCCCTTTGCCGGATAGGTCATGCGCTCGTGGCTCAGGCAGAAAACGCCGAGCGACGGATCATAGGTAAAGGCGTGCACGCCGACGCCGGTGGTATAGACCATCATGGTTGAGGAGCCATACACCACATAACCTGCGGCCACCTGCTGATTCCCCGGCTGCATAAAGTCCGCTTCTGTGATCGGCGTACCGGGTTCACTGATGCGGTGATAGATAGAGAAAATGGTTCCGACAGAAACGTTTACGTCAATGTTGGATGAGCCATCCAGCGGATCCATCAGCACCACATATTTGCCATCTTCCGAGCCTTCAAAGATAACAAACTCATCCTCTTCTTCAGAGGCGATGCCGGCAACCACACCACGCGCTTTCAGGGCAGCTTTCAGTTTTTCATTCGCGAAGAGGTCCAGCTTCATCTGCTGTTCGCCCTGCACGTTTTCCACGCCGCTGGCACCCAGAATATCCACCAGACCCGCTTTATTAATATCGCGGTGAATGATTTTAGCGCCCAGCTTAATGGAGGAAATCAGCGCCGTCAGTTCACCTGTGGCGTGAGGAAAGTCGTGTTGCTTCTCGACGATGAATTCGCCTAACGTTTTCATAACACATTCCCTGAATCTACGATGGAGTGGCAGCAGCTGTAACAAACTGCCAACGTATGCGTACGCAGTTTAGCCGATTGAACTTTAAAAACCATAGTCCTAATCCGTTTCTTCCCTTCAGACTCGGGGTTACACTGTGCGCCGAACTTTCAGTTAATGGATCTATTTATGCGCATTCACATCCTCGGCATTTGTGGCACTTTTATGGGCGGCCTGGCTATGCTGGCGCGTTCGCTGGGACATCAGGTAACCGGCTCGGACGCAAATGTTTACCCGCCGATGAGTACGCTGCTTGAGCAGCAAGGCATTGAATTAACTGAGGGTTACGAGGCGTCGCAGCTCGATCCGGCGCCAGACCTGGTGATTATCGGTAACGCCATGACGCGCGGTAATCCCTGTGTTGAAGCCGTGCTGGAGCGCAACATTCCCTACCTCTCCGGGCCGCAGTGGCTGCACGATTTTGTGCTGCGCGATCGCTGGGTGCTGGCCGTAGCCGGAACGCACGGTAAAACCACTACTGCCGGCATGGCAGCGTGGATCCTTGAGGCGTGCGGCCTCGAACCAGGCTTTATTATCGGTGGCGTGCCGGGCAACTTCGACGTCTCGGCAAAATTAGGAAAAAGCCCATTCTTTGTCATTGAAGCGGATGAGTATGACAGCGCCTTCTTCGACAAGCGCTCCAAGTTTGTGCACTACTGCCCGCGTACGCTAATCCTCAATAACCTTGAGTTTGACCATGCAGATATCTTCGACGACCTGCGCGCTATCCAGAAGCAGTTCCATCATCTGATCCGCATCATACCCGGCCAGGGCAAAATCCTGCTGCCGGAACACGATCACAACCTGAAGCAGGTGATGGCGATGGGCTGCTGGAGCGAGCAGGAGACCACAGGCGAACATGGCCACTGGCAGGCGAAAAAGCTGACGCCAGACGCCGCCCGCTGGGAAGTCTGGCTGGAGGGGGAAAAAGTGGCCGAGGTGAACTGGGGGCTGGTCGGCGAACACAATATGCATAACGGCCTGATGGCGATTGCCGCCGCGCGCCACGTGGGTGTGAAACCGGCAGATGCGGGCGAGGCGCTCAGCAGCTTTATCAACGCGCGCCGCCGGCTGGAGCTGCGCGGTGAGGTCAACGGTATCAAGGTCTATGACGATTTTGCCCACCACCCGACGGCGATACACGCCACGCTGGCGGCGCTGCGCAGCAAAGTAGGTGGCAGGGCGCGCATCCTCGCGGTACTGGAGCCCCGCTCCAACACCATGAAAATGGGGGTCAGTAAAAACGATCTGGCGCCGTCGCTGGGCCGGGCAGACAAGGTCTTTCTGCTCCAGCCGCACCATATTCCGTGGCAGGTCTCCGACGTGGCAGACGCCTGTATTCCGCCTGCGCAGTGGAGTGCGGACGTCGATACGCTGACGGAAATGATTGCGAAAGAGGCGCAGCCAGGCGACTCAATTCTGGTGATGAGCAACGGCGGTTTTGGCGGGATCCATCAAAAACTGCTGGAGCGACTGGGACGCTAAGGCTGGGGCGTCCTGCAGGACGCCTCCGGAGAGCGTGCGGCTGGCAGGCCGCCGGCAGGCCGCCTCTTACGCTTCAGCCAGCTCGCGCAGATACTGGAAGATCTGCCGGGCTGCTTTTGGCGTTTTATTCGCCGCCTTCTCTTTCTGCGCGTTGCGGATCATGCTGCGCAGCTGCTGCCGATCGGCCTGCGGATAGAGCGTGATCACCTCGGTCATCGCGTCGTCACCCTGATCGATCAGGCGGTCGCGCAGATGCTCCAGCTTGTGGAACAGCGCCACCTGCTGGTTGTGACGGTTTTTCAGCTTATCCAGCGCCTGACGGATCGGATCTTCATCGCGCTGGCGCAGCATTTTACCAATCAGCTGCAGCTGGCGACGGCGACCCTCTTTCTTAATACGCTGCGCCAGCTCAATCGCGTTGCGCAGATCCTCATCGAGCGGGATCTTATCCAGGGAGTTTTTCCCCAGATCAACCAGCTCGGCACCGAGGCGTTTTAGCTCTTCGGCGTCACGTTTAATTTCACTTTTGCTGACCCAGATAATCTCTTCATCTTCTTCTTCCTGATTATCCGGTACATCGTCGAGCCAGTCTTCGGGCTGCCTGGTCATCTCTTGGCTCCTTAAAAAAAGAGGCTAATCCTACCAGTTTATCGGGCGACTGCGAAATTGTTCTCTGAGTCTGATAGACTCAACAGATTCACACTTAAGATTAGACGGCAGGTCGATGAACGTATCTACTCAGGTTGCAGAACAACGTAAAGCGCTGGAACAGGCTGTCGCCCAGGCGCTGGAACTCGCTAAAGCTCACACCGATGGTGCGGAAGTTGCGGTGACAAAAACCACCGGCATCGGCGTCAGCACGCGCTATGGTGAAGTGGAAAACGTCGAATTCAACAGCGACGGTGCGCTTGGTATCACCGTCTATCATCAAAACCGCAAAGGCAGCGCCTCATCGACCGATCTCAGTCCCGATGCCATAAAAAGCACCGTGCAGGCAGCGATCGACATTGCGCGCTACACCTCACCCGATCCTTACGCTGCACCGGCAGAGCGTGAACTGCTGGCGTTTGATGCACCCGATCTTGATCTCTACCATCCGTGGGAGATCGATGCCGATCGCGCCATCGAGCTGGCCGCGCGTGCTGAACAGGCGTCGCTGCAGGCGGACAAGCGCATTACCAATACGGAAGGTGGCAGCTTCAACAGCCACGTTGGCATCAAAGTGTTTGGTAACAGTCACGGCATGCTGCAGAGCTACTGCTCCAGCCGCCACTCGCTGTCGAGCTGTGTCATTGCCGAGCAGGATGGCGATATGGAGCGTGACTACGCCTATACTATCGGCCGCTCGATAGACGATCTGCAGAGCGCAGAGTGGGTCGGTAACGAGTGTGCCCGCCGCGTGCTGGCCCGCCTTGCCCCGCGCAAGCTGCCAACCATGAAAGCACCGGTGCTGTTTGCACCTGAGGTCGCCACCGGATTGTTTGGTCATCTGGTTGGTATGATCAGCGGCAGCAGCGTCTATCGCAAATCGACGTTTCTGCTCGACTCGCTGGGCCAGCAGATCCTGCCCTCATGGCTGACGATTCAGGAGCAGCCGCATCTGCTGAAAGGACTCGCCTCGACGCCGTTTGACAGTGAAGGCGTGCGAACCGAAGCGCGCGATATTATCAAAGAGGGTGTGCTGCAGAACTGGCTGCTGACCAGCTATTCAGCGCGCAAGCTTGGCCTGCAGAGCACCGGCCACGCGGGCGGCATACATAACTGGCGCATTGCCGGTCAGGGCCACAGCTTTGATGACCTTGTTAAACAGATGGGACGCGGCCTGATTGTCACTGAACTGATGGGTCAGAGCGTCAGCGCCATGACCGGCGACTACTCGCGCGGCGCGGCGGGCTTCTGGGTTGAAAACGGCGAAATTCAGTATCCTGTGAGCGAAGTCACAATTGCAGGAAACCTTAAAGAGATGTGGCGCAATATGGTTACGGTCGGTAACGACATTGAAACCCGCAGCAATATACAATGCGGATCGGTGCTGCTGCCGGAGATGAAAATCGCCGGACAATAACGACATCGCTTCCAGAAAGCAGCCGGCAAGGCTGCTTTTTTTTGCCCGATAATAATTAAAAGGAACACGTCATGCGTAAGCATTTAATTGCAATGTTGTCTCTGTCGTTACTGTTCTCTTCTGCCAGCGTGCTGGCGGCAGATCTTGAACAGGATATGGATACGCTGAAAGAGAACCTGAGCGTAGTGAAGAAAACGGATGACGCGCAGGAGATGCATACTGCGCTCGGTAAAATGCGCCAGGCCGCGCAGGATGCCAAAAATTCCACGCCGGACAAGCTGGAAGGGCAGCCGGCGGATAGCGCACAGATCAAAGATTATCACGCCGGTCTTGACGCACTGATTGCGCAGATTGACGTGGTCGACAAGCTCGCTCAGGCCAGCAAGCTGGATGAGGCAAAAGCCGAAGCGAAAAAACTGGAAGATATCCGCAATACCAACCATAAGAAATTCCGCTGATACTCGGGGCCAGCCTGCGTGCTGGCCCGCTTTACCGATCCTCCCCTGCACACTCCTCTGCAAATATATAACTTTCCCGCACGCCTGATGCATGCCAGCCGCTGGCATGCGCGATATGTGCTGTCTGCGATCTGACGCACCGCGCGTTGCCACATTTCCGTTTCAGGGTGGAAAAAGTGCGTCTCCACACGGCCGGACGGAACGCGTAGTTTGTTTTTTAACGCGAATTATCTGCCGTAAACAGGAGTAGAAGGGTGAGGAGTGATGCTGTCCCGCTGAACGCAGAAGCCGTTCAGGCGCTGGCGGATCGCATATTAAGTCAAATCGCGATCCTCTATACCGCGCACCAGATTAGCCCCACACCGGTGCAGCAGCAGATGCTGAATTCGCACGTTCAGGCGATGGCCAGCCGCTCGCTAAGCGGCGAGGCGCTGCCGGAGGTAGAAGCGGAGCTGTTTGATGATATTCCGCCTGACAGCCTGCAGCTGGCGCAACAGATCGTCGATCTGTTCGGCAATCTGCCGGTGGAAGAGGCCTGGCTGCTCTCGGTGCATATTGAAGTGGCGAAAAGTAACGACGCATAAACAGAGAGGAAGTGAACATGGTGACAGTGGTGATTGGCGATCGTCTGGGTAAAGGCCAGAAAGTGGCTGCCGGCATTGAAAAAGCGGGTGGACGCGCGGTGGTGGTGCCGGGCGTGGCAGCCGATATGAAGCTGGGTGATGTGATGAAAGCGGAAAACGCTGATTTCGGCATCTCTTTCTGCGGCAGCGGCGGCGCGGGTGCTATCACCGCGCAGAACAAATATGGCTACCGGGCGAAACATGGCATGCGCTCGGTAGACGAGGGCGTAACGGCGATCAACGAAGGGGCAACCGTGCTGGGCTTTGGTTTTATGGATAAAGAGGAGCTGGGCGAACGGCTGGTGCAGGCCTGGAACAAGAAGCACGGCAGCTGACGTATGAAACAGCACTATGAGACGCAGGTTATCGTGCAGGGTAAAGGCGATACCAAAGCAAAAGCCTTTGCCGATGCGCTCAGCAGCGTGCAGCAGCAGGTATTGCGCAACAGCCAGAAGCTGCTGCTGCGCATTGAGCCGCTGGATGTGCGGGTGCTGCACGCCAGGGTGCGTACCCGGCGGGAAAAATTTCTGTTTTTTTTCCTGGCGCGCGAGCGACATCACTACAGCGTTGAACTGGAAATCAGCGTCAGCGTCACCGTTATCGATATGGAAAGCGTGACATTTACGGCGACACCCTGAACGCGCTGGTCTGGTCGTTATCCTGCCAGGAGAGCGGGCTTACCCGGCGCAACAATGACAATAAAGGGTACAACACTATGTTTCTCATCATTTTGTTTAAGTCGTTAATTATCGGCGGGCTGGTCGGCGTCGGGGTGGGAGCTGGCGCAGCGCGCATGTTCCACGCACCGGTCACACAGGGCATGGGTGCATTTCGTACCCTGGGCGAGCTTAACTCGTGTGAAGGCGACCCCGCTTCCCATTTCTCTTTTGGTCTCGGCTTCTTTTTCAACGCCTGGGCGTCCTCTGTGGCGGCTGGCTCCTTCACGCAGGATGTGGATCACCGCATTCTGCCGAACTGGGGTGCTGCGGCGCTGATGGTCAAAAATCGCAATGTGGCAGAGACGCTGCATAACCCGAAGCGTATGGCGATAGCGTGCGGCATCATCGGCATGATCGTCGTGGCTTTTCTGAACAGCACCGCCTCAGCCGTTCCGGCTGCGCTGCAGGTGACGGCAGTCAAGGTGCTGGTGCCGGCGGCTAACCTGCTGGTAAACACCGTCATGCCGGTCATTTTCTGGCTGGCAGCCATCGACGCCGGCAAAAAATCGGGCTTCTGGGCCACCATCTTTGGCGGCCTGGCGCAGCTGATTATGGGTAATGCCGTACCGGGGCTGGTGCTGGGGATCCTGATTGGGAAAGGGGTAGAGGAGAGCGGCTGGAACCGGGTGACGAAAGTCATGATGGCGGCAATTGTGCTGCTGTTTGTACTGAGCGGCTTCTTCCGCGGGTTCGATATGAAACTGCTGCAATCTTTCCAGCTCGGCGTCCCTGGCTGGCTTGACATGATCCACAACAGCCTGAGCGGCAAATAAGGAGCCATCCATGAACGAACATGAAAATCGCGGCTTCTGGTATGCCGACTGGTCCTTCCCGATTTTTGTCGGCCTGCTCTCATCCGGCGTATTTGCCGGTACGCATATGTACTACCTCTACGGAATCGGCGCCTTTAACGAAGTGGCGTTTGTGTCGATGCTGCGCGCCGGCATGGAGACCGGCGTCTATGGCGCGGTCGCCGCGTTTGGCGCCAGCTTTCTGTTTGCCCGCATCATTGAAGGCTCGCTGGTCGGTATTCTGGATATCGGCGGTGCGATCCAGACCGGCGTCGGGCTGGGCGTGCCGGCGCTGCTGCTGGGCGCAGGCATTGTGTTTCCGGTCGCGAACTTTGCGGCTTCGCTGGTAACCGGTCTGGTGATCGGGGTGGCGATTGGTTACGTCATTATTCTGGCGCGCAAATTTACCATCAACCAGAGCGATTCCACCTATGGCGCCGATGTGATGATGGGCGCAGGCAACGCCTCCGGACGCTTTCTCGGCCCGCTGATTATCCTGTCGGCGATGGCAGCCTCCATTCCCATTGGCCTGGGCTCGCTCGCTGGCGCTCTGCTGTTTTACCTGTGGAACAAGCCGATTACCGGCGGCGCAATTCTGGGTGCCATGGTGCTGGGTGCGATGTTCCCGATTTCGCTGTAACAGGGCGGGCGCCATGAATGGCGACCCTGGGGTAAGGATGTAGGGGGCGCATTCATGCGCCCCTGGCCGCAAACGCAGTAAGGAGTAACCATGTTTGATCTGATTCTGCGCCGCGCACGACTGTGCGATGAGCAGCTGGTGGATATCGCTCTTCGCGACGGCAAAATCGCCGTCGTCGGCAACGTCACGGGCACCGCGCAGCAGGAGCGCGATCTGGCCGGGCGCTGGTACGTCAGCGCAGGCTGGATAGACAGCCACGTACACTGCTATGCAAAATCGCCTGTCTACCACGATGAAGCGGACGCTGTCGGCGTTGCGCAGGGCGTCACCACCGTGGTGGATGCCGGCAGCACCGGCGCCGACCAGATCGATGACTTCCGGCAGCTGACGCGCCACGCCGCCACCGACGTCAGGGCGCTGATCAACGTTGCCCGCACCGGGATAGTCACCCAGAACGAACTGGCGGATATGCGTCAGATTGATGAAGCAGCGGTGGTGCAGGCGGTCACGCGCCATCCCGGTTTCATTGTTGGTCTGAAAGCGCGCATGAGCAGCAGCGTGGTCGGGGAAAACGGCATTGCACCGCTGATCCGCGCCAAAGCGATCCAGCACGCTGCCGGCGATCTGCCGCTCATGGTACATATCGGTAACGATCCGCCGGTGCTGGAGGAGATCGCTGAGCTGCTGACCGCCGGCGATATCATTACCCACTGCTTTAACGGCAAACCTAACCGCATTCTCTCCGCGCAGGGTGAGCTGAAAGCGGCGGTCAGTCAGGCGCTGGCGCGCGGCGTCACGCTCGATATCGGGCACGGCAGCGCCAGCTTCAGCTTTGCGGTGGCGCGACAGGCGATCGCCCGCGGCATTCTGCCCGATACCATCAGCTCCGATATCTACTGTCGCAACCGCCTGCACGGGCCGGTACACAGCCTCGCGCACGTGATGTCTAAGTTTCTTGCGCTGGGCATGACGCTGCCGCAGGTGATCGCCTGCGTGACAACCCAGGCAGCAGCGGCGCTGCGCCTCAGTGGCAAAGGCGATCTGACGCCGGGCAGCGATGCCGATCTGACTATTTTCAGTGTGAATCAGGAGACCCGTCCGTTTACCGATGCAGAGGGCGAACAGGTGGCGGGAGAGCACCATTTTTTGCCGGTGGCTGTGACAGTGGCAGGCCAGTGGCATCTGACCGAAGAGGGAAAGCGTCATCATGTCTTCAGTTTATGAAAAATATCACCTGAAACAGGTGATCAACGCGTCAGGCCGTATGACTATTCTGGGCGTCTCGACGCCGGCACCGGAGGTGGTGGAAAGCGTCAGCTATGGCCTGAACCACTACTTTGAAATGAAAGATCTGGTGAACCATACCGGTGACTACATTGCCGGACTGCTGCAGGCAGAAAGCGCCGTCGTGGTCTCCTGCGCCTCGGCGGGTATCGCTCAGTGTGTGGCCGGGGTCATTGTGAAAGATAACGCCTGGCTGCTGGATAACCTGCACGCGGCGCCGCTCACGGTTCCGCATGAGATCGTCGTGCCTAAAGGGCACAACGTGAACTACGGCGCGCCGGTCGGCACCATGGTCGCGCTGGGCGGTGGCCGGCTGGTGGAAGCGGGCTACAGCAACGAGTGTTCCGCCGCGCAGCTGGCAGCGGCGATCACGCCGGCTACGGCAGCGCTGCTCTACGTAAAATCGCACCATTGCGTGCAAAAAAGCCACCTCAGCGTGGCGCAGGCGGCAGAAGTCGCGCAGCAGCATGGCATCCCGCTGATTGTGGATGCGGCGGCAGAAGAAGACCTGCGCTGCTACTACCAGATGGGTGCTGACCTGGTGATCTACAGCGGTGCCAAGGCGATAGAGGGTCCCTCCAGCGGACTGGTGGTAGGGCGCAGCCGCTGTGTCGAATGGGTAAAACGGCAGAGCAACGGCATCGGTCGTGCGATGAAAGTGGGCAAAGAGGGGATTCTGGGCCTGACGCAGGCCATTGAGCGCTACCTGTCGCAGCCAAAAATCAGCGGCAGCGAGATGGTTCAGCACATGACGCCATTCATCGACCAGCTTAACCAGCTGCCGGGCGTCACCGCGCGGGTGGTATGGGACAGCGCCGGGCGCGATATTGCGCGTACAGAAATTCATCTCGATGAAGCGCTGACCGGCTGGGCAACCGGCGATCTCGTCCAGGCGCTGAAAAACGGCGACATCGCTATCTATTTTCGCGGCTATAAGGCAAACGAAAGCATTATCGAAGCCGACGTGCGCAGCGTCACTGCCGCGCAGCTGCAGACTATCTTCAGCCGTATTGACGCGCTGCTGGCAAAAGGAAACCGTGCATGAAGCTGACCCCCGATTTTTATCAGGATCGTCTCTGTCTCAACGTACTGGCGGGCTCAAAGCAGAACGCACGCGACATCTGGCTGGCAGCAGAAGGGCATGTGCTGGTTGGCGTGCTGTCAAAAAATTATGCCAGCCACGACGCGGCGCTGGCTGACATGCGCGATTACGCCGCGCTGATTGATAACGCGCTCTCTATCGGTCTCGGGGCCGGCGATCCGCGTCAGTCTGCTATGGTGAGCGAACTGGCAGCGGTGCTGCAGCCGCAGCATGTCAATCAGGTGTTTACCGGAGTCGCGACCAGCCGTGCGCTGCTGGGACAGTCGCAGACGGTGGTAAATGGTCTGGTCTCCCCCAGCGGAACGCCAGGGAAAGTGAAGATCTCAACCGGTCCGCTAAGCTCACAGGCGGCGGAAGCGATTGTGCCGATCGACAGCGCCATCGCCATGCTGCAGGACATGGGCGGCAGCTCGGTAAAATATTTTCCGATGGGCGGTCTGAGCGCGGTGGCGGAGTATCGCGCGGTCGCAGAGGCGTGCGCCCGGCGCGATTTCTGGCTGGAGCCCACCGGCGGTATCGATCTGCATAATTTTGCGGAGATCGTGCAGATCGCGCTGGAGGCGGGCGTCAGTAAAGTGATCCCGCACGTTTACAGCTCAATTATCGACAGCGCAAGCGGTGAGACGCGCATTGACGATGTGCGCCAGCTTCTGGCAACGTGCAAGGCACTGCTGCAATAACTTCGTTACGGGTGAGGCTTTGTGAGATTTCCTAATCAGCGTCTGGCGCAGCTGTTTGCCGCACTGCAGCATGAAACGCTGCCGCAGGATGAGCTGGCACGGCGTTTCTCGGTCTCTACGCGCACGGTGCGCACCGACATTGCGGCGCTGAACGCGCTGCTGGAGCAGCACGGCGCACAGTTTGTGCTGGCGCGCGGCGCCGGCTATCAGCTGCAGGTGGCTGACGCGGCACGCTTTGATTCGCTGCAGCAGCAAAGCAGCGCGCCGCTGCGGGTGCCGCGCACCTCGCAGGAGCGGGTTCGCTATCTGCTCAGCCGCTTTCTTACTGCGGCCTGGTCACTGCGGCTGGAAGATCTCTCGGAAGAGTGGTTTGTCAGTCGCGCCACGCTGCAGGGGGATATGGCAGAGGTGCGGGAGTGGCTGGGGCGCTATCATCTGCATATCGAAACTAAACCGCGCTACGGCATGAAGCTGTTTGGCAGCGAGACGGCTATCCGCACCTGCCTTACCGATCTGCTGTGGCAGATCGACCAGGAGACGCCCGACAGCCCGCTGCTGAGCATTGAAGTACTGCGCAGTGATATGCTGACGCAGCTGCAGCCGCTGCTGCAGCACTGCCTCAGCCGTTACGCTATTCGTCTCAGCGATGAGGGCGAGCGCTACCTGCTGATCTACTGCGCGGTAGCAGTACGCCGCATCAGCGAAGGCTTTCCGCTCAGCGATCCGGGCGCAGAAGAAGTAGGCGAAGAGGTGCGTGAGGCGGCGCACGCGCTGGTGCATCAGCTGCGACCGCTTACCGGCAAAGCCTTATCGCGGGCGGAAGAGAACTGGCTGCGCGTCAATATCGCCGCGCGTCAGATCCAGGCGCTGGAGCCAAGCACCATCAATGCAGATGACGCTGACGCGCTGGTGAGCTGGCTGCTGAGTTATATCAATACGCATTATGCCTACCAGCTGCAGCACGACGAGCAGCTGCGCGCCGATCTGCTTACCCATATCAAATCGATGATCACCCGGGTGCGCTATCAGATCCATATTCCCAATCCGCTGCTGAGCAACATCAAACAGCACTATCCGCTGGCGTGGGATGTGACGCTGGCCGCCGTCAGCAGCTGGAGCAAATATACTCCTTATACGCTGAGCGAAAATGAGATTGGCTTTCTGGTGCTGCATATTGGCGTGGGGCTGGAGCGGCACTATGACGTTGGCTATCAGCGCCACCCGCGCGTACTGCTGGTGTGCGATAGCGGAACCTCAACGCTGCGGATGATTGAGGCGCTGCTGCTGCGCAAATATCCGCAGCTGGTGGTCACCGCCCGGCTGACACAGCGCGACTACGCGCTGCGCGAGCGGATTGAAGAAGATTTTGTTATCTCTACGGTGCGGCTGCATGAAAAGAACCGGCCGGTGGTAGTGATGTCGCCCTTTCCGACCGGCTTTCAGCTGGAGCAGCTCGGCAAGCTGGTGCTGGTGGATCGCACCCGGCCGTGGATGCTGGAAAAATATTTCTCCGCGCAGCATTTTATGGTGCTGGATCAGCCGCTGACGCAGCAGGCGCTCTTTCAGCTGCTGTGCGATCGCCTGCAGGAGCAGGGCTTTGTTGCAGCAGACTTTTATCCATCCGTGGTTGAGCGTGAAGCGATTGTCAGCACGCTGCTCGGGGATGGCATTGCGTTGCCGCACGCGCTCGGCCTGCTGGCGCAGAAAACCGCGGTCTATACCGTTATTGCGCCGCATGGCGTCAGCTGGGGTGATGAGACCGCCTGCGTGATCTTTCTGCTGGCTATCAGCAAACGTGAATATGAAGAGGCGATGGCGCTCTACGATCTGTTTGTCACCTTTTTGCGCGAACGTGCCATGCCGCGCCTGCGGGAGTGCCGTGACTTTGACCATTTTAAAACCGTGGCGATAGAGTGTCTGGGCCGCCCCTGACTAGGCCTGATTGCGCTTAGCCAGCAGCTTCGGGATTTCACGCAGGCACCAGGCTTTGGCTTCACCCATGCTGTCGCGACGCCAGGCCATAATAATATCCACTTCCCGCGTATACTCAGCGCTGACCACGCGCAGCCGGCCCTCGGCAATATCTTTCTCTACCATCGGATAAGGCATGGTGGCAACGCCCAGTCCCGCCAGCAGCGCCCGCCGCTTGTCATCCATGCTGCTGACCGTAAGACGCTGCTGCTTATCCAGCAGCTGTACCGTCAGCACCGGACGTTCACGCGCCGTGTCAGCGACGGCAATGCCGCGATATTTCACACGCGTGACTTCCGAAAGCGGCTCTGCCTCCTGATGAATAGGGTGGTCAGGACTGGCGACATAGACGCTCATAATGGTGTAAAGCTTGCGGGTATTGATTTCGCTGGAGGCGCGGAAGTGCAGGTCAGGTGCGATGACGATATCCGCCCGGCCCTGCTCCAGACGTTCCCACGCGCCCGCCAGCACTTCAGTGATCAGAGATATCTGCGTGTTGGCTTTTTCTGACAGTTTGCTGACCAGCGGAAACAGCAGGTCGGTGGGGATGAGTGCCTCCGCTACGATAGTCAGCTGCGTTTCCCAGCCGCGCGCCAGCGCTTCTGCGTCGGTGGTGAGCTTGTCTGCGGCCTCCAGCAGTACGCGGCCGCGCTCCAGCAGCATCCGGCCAACGTTAGTGAATTTGGTGCGATGACCGGAGCGATCGAACAGCACCACATCCAGCTCCTCTTCCAGCTTCTGCATGGTATAGCTCAGCGCAGAGGGAACGCGACCCAGCTCATCTGCCGCGGCGGCAAAGCTGCCGCGCCGATCGATCGCATCCATCACCCGTAACGCTTCTAACGTTAATGCACGCTCTTTAGCCATACTGATTCTCTGTCAGTAAATTTGAATATGCCAGGCAGATTAACTGGCTAACATTCCGCCGTCCAGCCTTTTACCATAAACCGATTAAGCCTGCAGTGAGCGTCTCCTGCAGTGCACCGGAGGTATAGCATGATGACAACCCGCTGCGCGTCCGCATGTGGCCAGGCTGATTTTGGCTGGTTGCAGGCGCGCTATAGCTTCTCTTTTGGCCACTATTTTGATCCCAAACTGATGGGGTACGCCGCGCTGCGCGTGCTGAACCAGGAGGTGCTGGCGCCGGGTGCCGCTTTTCAGCCCCGCACCTATCCGCAGGTTGATGTGTTAAATCTGGTGCTGCAGGGCGAGGCGGAGTATCGCGACAGCGAGGGACAGCGCCTGACCGTACGGGCAGGTGAGGCGATGCTGCTGTCTGCGCGGCAGGGCGTAAGCTACAGCGAGATAAACCTCAGCAAAGATCGGCCGCTGACGCGCCTGCAGCTCTGGCTGAGCGCCTGTCCGGAACGGGAAAACCCGCTGCAGCAGCGGATGACGCTTAATGGCGCATCGCCGCTGCTGCTGGCTTCGCCTGATGGGGCAGACCAGAGTTTGCAGCTGCGTCAGGATGCGAGAGTGTATCAGGTGACGTTAGCGCCGGGAGAGGAGCAGATTGTGCAGCTGCGCGGCGCGCGCGCGTACCTGCAGTCGATTCACGGCACGCTGGATGTGCGCAGCAGCAGCGCGAACCAGCAGCGGCTGCAGTGCGGTGACGGTGCATTTATTCGTGATGAGCAGCAGCTTATCCTGCAGGCAGAGACGCCGCTGCGTGCGCTGGTGATCGATTTACCGGCATAAAAAAGGGCGGCCAGCGCCGCCCTCACAGGAAGAATGAAGATTATTTCAGAATGGTAAAGGCGGTTGTCACGTGCTTCACGCCGCTGACCCGGCTGGCAACATCTGCCGCCGCCGTGGCTTCTTCCTGCGTGACCAGTCCCAGCAGGAAGACTTCCCCGTTTTCCGTCGTCACTTTCACGTTAGACGATTTGACCTGATCGCTGCCCAGCAGCTGCGAGCGGATCTTGGTCGTGATCCAGGTATCGGAAGAAGAGGTGCCAAGGCTGACCTTCTCTCCGGTGCGGATCTCATTGTAGATCTCTGTTGCGCCGTCGACGCCCATAGCGATCTGTTTGGCACGGCTGGCGAGATCGGCAGACGGTGCCTGACCGGTCAGCAGCACTTTGCCCTGGTAAGCGGTAACAATGACCCGCGCCTGCTTCTTAATCTGTTCATCTTTTGCCAGCGCGTTAGAGACGCGCAGCTCCAGCGTACCGTCATCAACCTGCGTACCCACGGTGCGGGGGTCAGTGGCGGTTTTGGTGGCAACAGCGGCACCGCCGGCAACCACTGCCACGCAGCCCTGCAGCAGCATGGCCGTTAACAGCAGGGCGATAGCGTTCAATGCTTTCATGTAAGCTCCTTCAGTCATTCCTGGTGGGGAAAGAGGGTGTTATCGATCAAGTCGCACAGGCAGTTCAGCGTCAGCATATGCATCTCCTGAATGCGCGCACTGTGATGAGAGGGAATGCGGATTTCCACGTCGTGAGGGCCGAGCAGGCCAGCCAGCTCGCCGCCGTCGTGTCCGGTCAGCGCGACAATAGTCATATCGCGCGTCACTGCCGCCTCAACCGCTTTAACGATGTCACGGGTATTACCCCGGGTTGAGATCGCCAGCAGCACATCACCCGCCTGACCCAGCGCCCGTACCTGTTTGGCGTAGATCTCATCATGCAGCCGATCGTTACCGATGGCGGTGAGCATAACGTTATCTGCGCTCAGCGCCAGCGCCGGCAGGCTGGGACGCTCGGTTTCAAACCGGTTAATCATGCTGGCCGCAAAGTGCTGCGCATTGGCCGCTGAGGCACCGTTACCGCAGCTGAGAATTTTATGACCATTCAGCAGCGACTGCACCAGCGTCATCGCGGCGCGGGAGATCGCATCCGGCAGCGCTTCGGCTGCGGCAATCTGCGTCTGAATACTTTCAGTAAAACACGCTTTAATTCTGTCCTGCACAAGACCACCTGGTTCTATTCATCGGCATTAAAAGCAGCGGGCAGCCACGTCAGTTCGCGCCCGGTAATGGCAATGATGTCAAAACGGCAATTGACCGTCTCAAAACTGCCGCCGCGCGTCAGCAGCCAGAGCGCCGCTGCCCGCAGCAGCTTCTGCTGTTTCTGACGCGTCACGCTGGCGGCTGCTCCGCCGTAGCGCGCATCGCGCCGGTAGCGCACTTCTACAAATACCCAGCAGTCGGCGTCGCGCATAATCAGGTCAAGTTCACCTCCGCGAAAGCGGACGTTACTGGCGACCCACTTCAGCCCGGCGCGCTCCAGATAGTGACGCGCCTGCTGTTCATGCTCCGCGCCGATACGCTGGCGGTTTACTGTACCGGAACGACCTGTCCCTGGCGATACTGGTTCCATGCCAGCTTCCTGTTGATGACACAATCCGTGTCGGCGCTCAGCTTACCGGTGTTGCCATCAATGGCAAAGCCGGCTACCTGCCGCATCTGGTTAAACTGTGTTGCCAGCGTCCAGGCATCAATGCCCATCGCGTAGAGGCGCACCAGCGAATAGTCGTTGTTAAACGTCTTCGCTGCCTGCTGCATCAGGCCAGGGTTAGCGCCGGAGAGCAGCGGAATATCGCTGTACTGCAGGCCTTCCATCTCCAGCCGGAAATCGGGACCGGCGCCCGCCTGCGCGCTGCGCGAGCTGGCATAAAGCGCCGTGCTGTTGCGGCTGCTGGTGCGCATGGCGATCATCGGTTTGATCAGCTGCAGCTCATTCTGGCTGGCGACGATGTAAACGGCGTCCACGCTACCGCCACTGCTGTCAGCTGCCGGTGCCGGGGTGCTGCTCTGCGGCGCCGGGATCGTCAGGCCTGCAATGGCCACGCTTTGCGGCTGCTCCATTTGTACCGTCAGCGGCGTGCCGCTCAGCGCAATACCGGCTCCGCTGTTAATGCCCTGTTTCAGCTCGGCCACGCCACCAAAGCGCTGCTGCAGCACCGTGGCACCACCCAGCTGCTGCCACTCTTCTGCAAACGCTTTTCCGACCCGGTCGCCATAACTGCTGCGCGGCAGCAGCAGCAGCGGCTGGCGCTTGCCCTGCTCATAGATATGGTGCGCTGCATCACGCGCTTCGTCTTCAGGAGAAAGCGCAAAATAGCAGATATTCGGATGGTTCTGGATCTGTTCCGGCTCGTTTAGCGCCAGTACGTTGAGCGGGGTCTGGCTGTTTGCTACTTCTTCCACATGATTTTTCAGCAGCGGGCCAACGACCAGCGTGGCGCCATCCTGCTGCGCCTGCTGCATGACCTGAGCGATCGGCTGGCTGCTGGTATCGTACACTTTAATCTGTGCGCTGCTGGCGGCTGGCTGAGAGGCTGGTGCAGCAGGCTGCTGCTGCGTGTTCTCCTGCGCAGGCATGCTGGCGGCCGCCGGGCTAACCACGCTGTTGGCCGCTCCACTATCCGCTGTCGCGTCCGGCGCAGGCTGGGCAGTGGCGCTTTCCGGCGCGCTGCTCTGTGCCGGGGCAGCCGCGCTCAGCACGCCATTTTTTGCATCGTTAAAGCCTTTCTGAATCGCATTCGCAAACACCTGCGCCTGACCGTTCAGCGGCAGCAGCAGGGCGATGGTGCTGGTGGAAGCCTGGCTGAAGTTTTTGACCTGGCTTAGCTGCGCTGGCAGCGTTTTTGCCGCCGGGTTTTGCGGGTAGCGCGTCTGCCAGTCGCTAATGGCCGCCTTCAGCATCTGCGGATCCTGGCTGTTAGCGTGCCAGGTATTGAGCAGATCGAGCCAGCCCTGCAGGGTATTTTCATCGGCATTGATGACAACGCTGTTAAGCTGGTCCTGCGTCAGCTGGGTCAGCGCCTGCCAGGTCGCGTCGATGTTACTCTGGTGTTCGTCACCTTTTAAGAGCGGTTCCTGCGCGATATAGGCGCGCAGCAGCGCCAGCGATGGCCGGTTCTGCGCCGCGGCGATCTGCAGTGCGTAGTAGCGTACCTGCTGATCGGAAGAGAGATCGGCCACTTTAATCGAGCTGAGCTGCTGCTGAGCGCCGCTGTAATTCTGCTGCGCAATCTGCAGCTGCGCGCGCAGCAGCTGCAGCTCCTGCTGCTGCACATCAGAGAGCTGCTGCGGCAGCTGGCCAAGCTGCGTTTGTGCCTGAGGATACTTTCCTTCCTTCAACAGGGCACGGATGGCAAGTAATTGCCAGTCGGTCTTGCTATCATCGCTGCTTTGCTGTGCCTGCTGCAGATAATAGTCAGAGCGTCCGGTTGCGGGCCCCTGAATATTGACGTTAGAGGTTTGCTGCGGACCCTGACCGCTACAGGCGGCCAGAATCAGCCCGGCGAGAAGAACAGGTACAAAGCGTCCTGCTTTACGACGTACGACTTTTGAAGGAAGCATACTGTATCCAGTGATGTTTTTTTCTTGATGCTCAATATTAAATCGGCAATTCGGATGAGACAATGAAACAACTCGATCGGGCAGAGATTTCTGCCAGTACGCTCTATATCGTTCCTACCCCGATCGGTAACCTGGGTGATATCACACAGCGTGCGCTGACGGTGCTGGCGAGCGTCGATCTCGTTGCAGCGGAAGATACACGTCATACCGGGCTGTTGCTACAACATTTCGCCATCAATGCGCGACTGTTCGCACTTCACGATCATAACGAACAGCAGAAAGCGGATGTGCTGCTGGCGAAGCTACAGGAGGGGCAGAGTATCGCCCTGGTCTCCGATGCCGGCACGCCGCTGATCAACGATCCGGGCTACCATCTGGTGCGTCGCTGCCGCGAGGCGGGCGTGCGCGTTGTGCCGCTGCCGGGCGCCTGTGCAGCCATTGCAGCATTAAGCGCGGCGGGATTACCGTCCGATCGATTCTGTTACGAGGGGTTTCTGCCGGCGAAAAGCAAAGGGCGCTGCGATGCACTGCGTGCGCTGAGCGAAGAGCCGCGTACGCTGGTGTTTTATGAGTCGACCCATCGACTGCTGGATACGCTGCAGGATATGGCAGCCGTATGGGGCGCAGCGCGCTATGTGGTACTGGCGCGCGAGCTGACCAAAACCTGGGAGTCGATCTATGGCGCGCCGGTGGGAGAGCTGCTTGCCTGGGTGCGGGAAGATGAGAACCGGCGCAAGGGCGAGATGGTGCTGATTGTTGAGGGACATAAGGCAGATGAGGAGGCGCTGCCAGCCGAGGCGTTGCGTACGCTGGCGCTGCTGCAGGCGGAGCTGCCGCTGAAAAAAGCCGCTGCGCTGACCGCGGAGATCCACGGCGTGAAAAAAAATGCGCTGTATAAATATGCGCTGGCGCAGCAAGAAGAGTGACAAACGTGGTCAGATCGCCTATTATCCTGCGCCGAAGCTGACCAGACAGTCGCCGCTTTGTCGTCGTCCCTTTCGGGGGAGACAGGCAGAGGGGAGGAAAGTCCGGGCTCCACAGGGCAGGGTGCCAGGTAACGCCTGGGGGGCGCAAGCCTACGACCAGTGCAACAGAGAGCAAACCGCCGATGGCCCGGAAACGGGATCAGGTAAGGGTGAAAGGGTGCGGTAAGAGCGCACCGCGCGGCTGGCAACAGTCCGTGGCACGGTAAACTCCACCCGGAGCAAGGCCAAATAGGGGTTCACATGGTACGGCCCGTACTGAACCCGGGTAGGCTGCTTGAGCCAGTGAGCGATTGCTGGCCTAGATGAATGACTGTCCACGACAGAACCCGGCTTATCGGTCAGTTTCGACTTTTCAAATGAAAAGCCCCGCCCCGGCGGGGCTTTTTGTTTTGTGAGCCGCGAGTGCAGGTATTTCCGTTTCTCTCTGCGGCCAGGGGCGCATGGATTCAGCCAGGGACGCATGAATGCGTCCCCTACATCTAAACACCCCGGGGCGCAAGAATGCGCCCCCTACGGTTATGCGTAGGGGCGCCATTAATGGCGCCCGTTTCGTATGCAGGTATTCGGTTCGCGGTTGTTTGCGGCCAGGGGCGCCATTAATGGCGCCCGTTTTACATCCGATTAACCGCGGCCGTGGGGTTCATCCCAGTCAAATGCCGGACCGAGTGAAATCACGCCGTTCGGGTTGATGGTTTTATGGCTGCAGTAATAATGATGGCGGATCTGCGGCAGATTCACCGTCTCTGCAATACCGGGCATCTGGTAAATATCGCGCAGAAAGCCATTCAGATTGCGATAGTCACTAATGCGGTGCCTGTCGCACTTGAAGTGAGTAACATACACCGGGTCAAAGCGTACCAGCGTGGTCCACAGGCGCAGATCGGCTTCAGTCAGGCGATCGCCGGTGAGATAGCGATGCTGTCCCAGGATCTGCTCCAGCCGCGTCAGTGAATGAAACAGGGCGGTAACGGCTTCATCGTAAGCGGCCTGAGAGGTAGCAAAACCGCTCTTATAGACGCCATTATTGACCGTATCGTAAATCCAGCCGTTAAGTTCATCGATCTTATCGCGCAGATCGGCAGGATAGTAGTCGCCGGCTCGTGCGCCCTGTGCATCAAATGCGCTGTTGAGCATGCGGATAATGTCGGCCGACTCATTGCTGACAATGGTGTGCTGCTGCTTGTCCCACAGCACCGGTACGGTCACGCGGCCGCTGTAGTGCGGATCGGCATGCAGATAGAGCTGGTAGAAAAATTCATGCTGATACAGCGTGTCGCCGGTTGCCTCCGGAAAGCTGTCATCAAACGTCCAGCCGTTCTCCAGCATCAGCGGATGAACCACGGAAACCGATATCATCTCTTCCAGCCCTTTAAGCTTGCGCATCAGCAGCGTGCGATGCGCCCACGGGCAGGCAAGTGAAACGTACAGATGGTAGCGATCGCGCTCTGCTGCATAGCCGGACTTACCGTCAGGGCCGGCGCTGCCATCAGGCGTGATCCAGTTACGCCACGCTGACTCTGAGCGTTTGAAACGCCCTCCGGTTGACTTTGTATCGTACCAGGTATCGTGCCAGACACCCTCAATCAGCTGTCCCATATGCCCTCCATAGAAAAAAGGGGCGAGGATGATCCTCTGCCCCTGTATTCAGTATATCTGCTGTAAGCTACCTGCGCGCTTAACGGGCGGCGGCGGGGGCCATGCGCTGGCGGATCAGACGATCAATACTCCAGGCGCCTGGTCCCACCAGACCCAGAACCAGGAAACCGCCAGCAATGCTGAGGTTTTTCATAAACATCAGCTGGTTTACGCCTTCTGCAAAGTTGCTGTGAAACAGAAATGCGGTCAGCAGAGTAAAGCCTGCGGTAAACAGCGCGGTAAAGCGCGTCAGGAAACCAAACAGAATAGCCAGGCCGCCCCCCAGTTCCAGCAGGATCACCAGCGGCAGCATAAAGCCCGGCACGCCCATGGCCTGCATATACTGCTCAGTGCCGGCATAAGCGGTAATTTTGCCCCAGCCGGCCGTAATAAACAGAATAGTCATCAGTACACGCGCGGCTAACAGTCCTGCATCTTCGAATTTTTTCATCATCTACTCCAGCGTAATTTTGTGGCAGGCTGAAAACCTGTCCGTTAATTTCCCGCTGCAACGCAGATAAACGTTCACCGGGCTGATGGAGAGAGATAATAATCGCGGCGCGAAAGGGTTGTAAGCAAGATAAACTGTCGAAGTTATTCAGGAATTCTGACGAAAAAAAACCGGACCTGCTGGTCCGGTTTTTTATAGAGCGGTTAGCGCCCCGGCATGGATGATTTAATCATACGCCAGGTGCTCCACAGGCCGAAGCCGCGTTTAACGAGGCGCAACAGCCGGTTAGGGCTGCGTACTGACCAGATAGCCAGCGCGCTGCTTCCTATCGCCAGATAGCGGCGATAGCTTACCAGCGTCAGCCAGCCGCGGTCATAGCGGGCTGTATTTTCCAGCCAGTCACGTCCTGCTGCGCTTAAATCGAGCCGCTGCTGCTGAACCGTATTAAGGAGTTCATGAATGCGGGCTTCGCGTTCATGGCGACTGCTCATGAGCGGTCCTCCTCCAGTAGTTTACGATCGGAATCGAGCTCTTTACGGGTATGACGCAGCAGCGTCGACTGACGCGATTTACGCAGCGTCCACAGACCGAAAATCAGCGCAAGCAAAAACAGTACGCCTGTGGTCACTCCGATCGCCATCAGCCGGTATTGCGCGTCAACCGCCCAGATGATCAACACCATCAGACTCATCAGCCCAAATGCCGTAAACAGCATGGTCAGGCCAATCATGATCAGCATCTGGATCAGATTGGCTTTCTCTTCTTCCAGCTCGACAACGGCCAGCCGGACACGCGTCTCGACCATACTGACCAGCGTAGTTACCACGCGCTGACCGATGTTAAAGACCCCTTTGCCCGGGCCGTGGCTTTGCTGAGAATCGTTCATATCAACGACGCGAAATCAGAATGCCAATCAGCACGCCCACGGCTGCGCCAACGCCAACGCCGTGCCACGGGTTCTCACGCACATAGTCTTCCGCTTTCTCTGCGGCTTCACGCGTGGATTTGGCAATACGCTCACCGGAATCACCCAGACGCTCGCGTGAACTTTCCAGTGCGCCGCGCGCTTTATGACGCAGGCGATCCAGCTCGCTGCGGGATTTGTCTGCAGAGCTGCTTAATACTTCTTCCAGGGTGTCGGCCAGATTTTTCAGTTCGGCGCGCAGATGTTCAGATGTGGTGTCTTTAGCCATGAGAGTTCTCCATTACTTCAATTATTTATGTCCGATTAGTAAGGCTCTGCAGCAAGCTTTTTCAGCTCCTGTCGTGCCTCATCCAGCTTGCGTTCACGTTTTTCAATTTTGTCTTTGTCATCCCTGTCGTCGCGCGCTTTCTGCAGCTCCTGCTCGCGCTCGGCCACCTTGTTCTGCTGCGACTTCAGACGTTCTGAGTGCGCTGATTTCAGCTGCCGATCGCTGCAGCTGGCGCGAACTTCTGTCAGCGCCCGTTCCAGTCCGTTTACCCGGCGCTGATTATCATGTTGTTTTGCCATAGCAATCTCGTGCCGGATATCGCGCTCTTTTTGCTGACACAGCGACTCTGCCGCCAGCAGAGAGCCAGAGCAGGAGATAAGCATGGCACCCAGAAGAAGTTGTTTCATCACGTTCACACCTTCCATTGTTGATGAACTGCCGCCTGCCAGACAGGAGCGTATCCCGGCGTCGCGTCGGCTTGTGCTAACGTTAAGCATAGTCAGCCGGGGCAAAAATTCAAAAAAGACGAAGAGATAGCGGAGAAAAAGTATCGTCTGACCGCAGGTCAGACGATCGGATTAGCTGTAGGTCGGGGGATTGGCGTCGCGCGGTTGCTGTGAGGCCTGCGGGCCAGCGGCCACAACAAAACCCTGTGGTAATAAGCGGCGTAATACCTTCTGCGCCGCCAGACTCTGTTCTTCATCTTCAAAGTGGATCACCAGCGCATCTCCTGCTGGCGTAATACTTTTAATGCGCACGCCCTGGGCAGAGAGCTGCTGATAAAGATAAAAGCCATCCGGCAGATTGGTGCCGCTATGCGCCACGCGAATTTGTACCACGGTTTCATGTTGCCACAGCAGTGGAGCAGCCCCGGCCGCGAGCAGCAGCAGCAGGCCGCCGCACAGCCACGGCAGCAGCGGTCGGGTAAAGAGACGTCCTGTTTTCATTACTGCGCTTTCCCGTTTTGTCCTGCCTGACGCTTACGCCACAGTACGACCAGCGAGCCGATCAGGCCGATGACCAGCAGCGCCAGCGGCAGCATCATCAGAAAAAACATCAGCTCATCTTCATAACGGCGAAACAGCGGTGTTTTGCCCAGTGCAAAGCCAAGTACGGTCAGGATCAATACCCACAGGAAGCCACTCATCCAGTTAAAGAACTGAAAGCGCGCATTACTCAAACCAGATAACCCTGCAATGGTGGGCAGCAGCGTGCGTACAAACGCAATAAAGCGCCCAATCAACAGGGCAGAGAGACCGTGACGATGGAACAGGCTGTGGGCGCGCTGGTGGTATTGTGCCGGCAGGTGCGAAAGCCATTTCTGTACGGTAGGGGTATTACCCAGCCATCGCCCCTGGATATAACTTACCCAGCAGCCGAGGCTGGCACCTGTGGTGAGAACCAGCAGCGTCAGGGGAAAACTCATTGTGCCTTTGGCAATCAGCACGCCGACAAGGATCAGCAGGCTGTCACCGGGCAGGAAGGCGGCAGGAAGCAGGCCATTTTCAAGAAACAGGATCATGAACAGTAAGCCGTAGATCGCCCACACCAGCGTGGGGTCAGAGAGCATCTCATAATCCTGCTGCCACAGGGCATGCAGCAGTGCTTTCAAAATATCCATCAATCTTTCCCGAACATCATTGTTAAACGAGCCCATCAGGGGCTAAAGCGCAGGCAGAGGTGAGTTATACATTTTGGGTATGCCACCTGAGCAGGGGTCCGTATCCATGCGGCTATGCGTGTTAAATCAGCGACTTTCTGACGCCCTTGTCGCAAATGGTAAAAAAAGGGCGATAACTGTAACAAATACTTCCCAATTCAGACAGTGCATTATGTCCGTTGTAGTGGAGTTTTACCCTTTGCTGCCAGGAGTAAAAGGAGCTTTACACGAGCTGACACTATTGCAGATTATCTGACCCCGTCTGCAGGTTCAGAATGTACAAACGTGGCCGTTTTTACGCTGTTCGGCTTGATTCGCCGGCCTGCGGCAAACAAGTTGCAGTTACGGGCAGAAGCCGTGTGATTTAGCGTAACGTTGCGCCGCCACCGCTTAGTATTTTCCAGATATGGCAACATTGCCAGTTTATGGCAGCAGTTTGTTACATGAGGCAGAAGGGAAGGATGGCAGCACAGCGGCTATGAAAGCGCGCGGCGCACAGTGTGCGCCGCAGAGGAGAGGTCAGGTCGCGGTGCCGGGCTGGCGTTCTGCTTCTGCCTGGCAGACAGCCGCAGTAAACAGAATGTCGGTTGAGGAATTCAGGGCCGTTTCTGCTGAATCCTGCAGCACACCGATAATAAACCCAACGGCCACCACCTGCATGGCCAGGTCGTTAGGAATGCCGAACATATTGCAGGCCACCGGGATTAACAGCAATGAGCCACCCGCTACGCCGGAGGCACCACAGGCGCACAGCGTGGCAACCAGGCTTAGCAGAATCGCTGTCGGTACATCGACATTGATGCCCAGCGTATGCACCGCAGCCAGCGTCAGTACGGTAATCGTAATAGATGCGCCCGCCATGCTGATGGTCGCACCCAGCGGAATTGATACGGAGTAGGTGTCTTCATCAAGGTTGAGTCGTTTTGCCAGCGCCATGTTCACCGGGATATTGGCGGCCGAGCTGCGGGTAAAGAAAGCCGTCACGCCGCTTTCACGAATGCAGGTAAATACCAGTGGATAGGGATTACGCCGGATTTTCTGATACACCAGCAGCGGGTTCACAATCAGTGCCATGAACAGCATGCAGCCAATCAGCAGGACCAGCAGGCTGCCATATTCCCACAGCGCCCCAAAGCCGGTAGAGGCCAGAATGGAGGCGACCAGGCCAAAGATGCCCAGTGGCGCGCAGCGGATCACACAGCGTACGACCCAGGTTGCCGCGTGTGAGGCGTCATTTAAAAAATCTTTGGTGCCGGGACTGGCATGACGAAATGCAAGGCCAAGGCCCAGCGCCCAGACCAGAATGCCGATGTAGTTCGCGTTCATCAGCGCTTCGAACGGATTAGCCACCATGCTCATCAGCAGGCCATGCAGCACCTCGGTGATCCCGGAAGGTGGCGTGATTGTCGTATCGCCAGCAACGAGTGACAGCGTCTGCGGAAAGAGGTGGCTGAAAATCACCGCGATCATCGCGGCAAACAGGGTACTGAGCAGATAAAGCATAATGATGGGACGGATATTGGTTTTCTGTCCCTGCTGATGGTTAGCAATGGACGCGATGACCAGCACCAGAACCAGCAGCGGCGCGACGGCTTTCAGTGCCCGGACAAAGAGTTCACCCAGCAGGCCGGCGGCTAATGCGGCATCGCGCGACAGCCACGCCAGCGCTACGCCAGCGACCAGGCCTACCATGATTTGTTTGACCAGGCTGCCTTTAAACAGCACGCCTGCCACTCTGGAAAGGTTATTTTGCATATCGTGATCTTTTACTATCGGTCATGAGTGTGGTGCGCGTTTATTCCGCGCCAGAGGGTTTGCCCGGCGGAGTATAAGGAAAAGTGCTGGTGAGAAAAGCGATAATTCCGGCTTTGCGTGCGGGATCGATTTTTCAATCTGCTAAACAGAGGAAGTGTGACAGAGATAAAAAAGGGAAAGTTTCATTGAGGCGAAATAAAGCAGGGGCGATTTACGCCCCTGCAGAAGATTATGGCGAGATGCGCCGGCGGTCATTTCGCCGGTTAACCCAGGCGTTGATCAGCAGCGTTCCACCCAGAATAATGCCCACCACGCTGAGTGAGACAGCGACCGGAATGTGGTAAAACTCGACGATGAGCATTTTGATGCCGATAAACACCAGCACGATAGCCAGCCCATATTTCAGCATAGAGAAGCGCTCAGCCACATTCGACAGCAGGAAATACATGGCGCGCAGGCCGAGTATGGCAAACAGGTTAGAGGTCAGCACAATAAAGGGATCGGTGGTTACCGCAAAAATAGCCGGAATACTGTCGACAGCAAAAATCACATCGCTGAGCTCGACCATAATCAGAACCAGCAGCAGCGGGGTGGCAAACAGTACGCCGTTACGGCGAATAAAAAATTTCTCACCCTCCAGCGAATCGGTCATGCGCAGATGCTGACGCAGCCAGCGCACCACCGGCTTATCACCCACGGCCGTGTCATCCTCGCGCGCCAGCGCCATCTTAATGCCGGTAAACAGCAGAAACGCGCCGAAAATATAGAGGATCCAGCTGAACTGCATGACCAGCCAGCTGCCGGCAAAGATCATGATGGTACGCAAGACAATGGCACCCAGCACGCCGTAAATCAGGACGCGCCGCTGCAGCTGGGGCGGAATAGCAAAGTAGCTGAACAGCATCAGCCAGACAAAGACGTTATCCACCGCCAGCGCTTTTTCCAGCACGTATCCGGTCAGGAAAGCGAGCGTCTGCGTAGTGGCAACCTCGCGCCCGGCGTGCGTATCGAGATACCACCAGAAAGCGGCAGCAAACAGCAGTGAAACGGAAACCCAGATCAGCGACCAGATAGCCGCCTGTCTGAACGACATAGTTTGTGCGCCGCGCCGGCCCTGCAGCAGCAGATCGATCGCCAGCATAATCAGCACAACAACGGTAAAGCTGCCCCAGAGTAACGGTGTGCCTATCGATTGCATAATGGTGTCCTGTGCGAAAGTTAAAAAAAACGGCTCCATCAGAAGACGTAAGCCGCTTTCATTACGCTGCAAGCGCTCCTCGCCTTCCGGCAAGGTCTCACTTACAACACAGAATCACTTCCGGGTTGCCTGACGACCGGATGCGCTACACATCGTAATGACGATCAATCAGCTGACAAGTTACTCCCCTTTGCTTAGAAAAAAATAGCGCAGCCGCACTCCGATGCAATGCAGGACCAGTCATATTTAGCAATATTTACACTTCCTGGCGATCGGCGGGAAATATCACGCCGGTCTGCTGGCGGATGGTGGTCAGCAGCGCTGCTGTCAGCCGCGAAATTTCGAGGCCAGGGTGTGCGGTCTGCTGCGTTTCCACCAGACTGGCAAACACCTCTGCTTCATAGCGCATCGTATTGCTGTGCTGCGGCTGCGTCAGATTCTGCTCAACACCGCTGCGTGGCAGTAGCCGCAGCTGCTGGCACTCTGCCAGTTTCTCAATAAGCAGCGAACCCTCCTCTCCCTGAATTTCGCTCGGAATAGCGGAGTTGCTGACTTTGGAGTGCAGCAGAGTGACGTCGAACTCGCCATAGTGAAGTATCACGGTGCCGTGCGCATCTGTGCCGCTCGCCAGCAGCGTGGCTTCAGCCGTGACGCGCTGTGGCGCACCCCACAGCGTGACGGCAGCAGCGAGGCAGTAATAGCCGATATCCATGATGGAGCCATTGGACCAGCGCGGGTCAAACGTATTCGGGTTTTCACCGGCAAGATAGCGCGGGTAACGGGAAGAGTACTGACAGTAGCTGAACAGCGCCTTACGCAGCGTGCCCAGCTGCGGCAGGGTGCGCTGCAGCTGCAGAAAATTAGGCAGGCTGGCGGTTTTAAAGGCTTCAAACAGCACAACCTGATGCTGTTGAGCGCAGGCGATCATCGCTTCGGCTTCACGCAGCGTGGAGGCCAGCGGTTTCTCGCAGATCACATGCTTACCGTGAGACATAAACAGCAGCGCCTGTTCGCAGTGCAGTGCATTCGGGCTGGCGATATAGACCGCGTCGATATCCTGGCATGCCGCCAGAGCCTCCAGTGAGGTGAACGTGAGCGGACAGGCGTAATCTGCGGCAAAGGCGTCAGCCTGCTGCTGGCTGCGTGAATAGACTGCGCTGAGCGTAAACCTGCCGCTCTCATGTGCTGCGTCAATAAACTGACGGGTAATCCAGTTGGTGCCGACAATGGCAAAGCGAATCACAGGTCTGCTCTCCTGACAAAATAAAGCCGCAGGGTAGCACGCGGCGGCAGGAAACCTGCCGGCACTATTTGATCCTGCGATCCGCATTCCAATATAGTGAGCCCCTGTGTCTGAAAGCCTGCGAACGGGAGAGCCGGGTGAGCGGAAGCAAACATGCATTAAACTGGACCACGCTGCTGATCGCCATTCCGGTGGGGCTGATGGCCTCGCTGGTGACGCTGGCGTTTCGTGGCATTATCGATGTGATTAACCAGCTGCTGTTTAACAGTGACCATGAGATCACCGTGGCGATGCACGTCTGGCCGTGGATCTTCTGGCCGCTGCTGGTGGGCGGCGGCGGCGTACTGGCGGGCTGGTTCCTGCGCTATGCCGTCGCAATTGAGCAGCAGCAAACGGTAAAAACAGACTACCTGGAAGTGATTAACGCCAGGCTGGATGCCGTGCCGACGCGCACCTCACTGTTTCGCGCGCTCTCTTCAATCGCCAGCATTGGCAGCGGCGCTTCAATCGGTAAAGAGGGGCCGATGGTACAGCTCTCAGCGCTCAGCGGCAGTCTGCTGGGACGCTGGCTGCCGGCATCGCTCAATCTGCGCAACAGCGACATTGTCGCCATGGCGGCAGCAGCGGGCCTCTCCTCGGTTTACCACGCGCCACTTGCCTCGGCGATCTTTGTTGCTGAAATTGCTTTTGGTATTTCAGCCCTGCAGCGACTGATCCCGCTGATTGTCGCCTCTGCGGTGGCGGTGATGACCATGTGGGCGCTGGGTTTTCGCAATGCGCTTTATCCGCTTGCCGATACGCTGTTTCAGATGGATGGAGTGAGCCTGCTGATGACAGTGCTGATTGGTCTGATAGCAGGCGTTGCCGGCTGGCTGCTGATCGCGCTGATTGGCCGCAGCCGGCGGCTATTCAGCCGCGTGCGATCGCTGCCGCTGCGGCTTGGCGCAGGAGGCGTCGCTGTCGGCCTGCTGGCGCTGCTCTCCACGGATATTCTCGGCAACGGCTATGAAGTGATTGTGAAGATCATTGAGGGGCACTATGTCATCACCGGACTGCTGCTGCTGCTGCTGCTCAAAACCCTGGCGACAACCCTCTCCGTAGGCTCAAATGCCGTCGGCGGACTGTTTACGCCCTCGCTGCTGATTGGCGCCCTGCTCGGGGTGATTCTGGCGCAGAGCGCAGCCGCGCTGCAGCTGCCGGTGGGCGATACGCTGCTCTATGCAGCAATAGGCATGGCCGCCGTGCTGGCCGCTGTCAGTCAGGCTCCGCTGATGGCGATGCTGATGGTACTGGAGATGACGCTTAACAGCAGCCTGCTGTTTCCGCTGATGATCGCCTCGGTCCTGGCTTCAATGGTGGTCTACCGCCTGCAGTCCGCCAGCACCTATCCGGTGGTCAGCCATCACCTGAGCCGTTCTGAAGCCTGGTATGATTTTGACCATATGCGTGTCGACCAGCTGATTATTCCCGGTGCAGCGCTGCAGCCGGAAGAGTCGGTCGGACAGGCGCTGGCGGTCAGCTCGCTGAAGCGTGAACGCTATGTTTACGTACTGAATCAGGCGGGGCAGTTTCTGGGCGTGGTCTCCATTCACGAGATCTCGCGCAAGGTACTGGCGCAGGAGATCACTCTGGACTCGCCGGTCAGCACCGTCATGGATAGCAACTTTCCCTGCATTTTTCAGGGACAGAGCATGCGCGAAGGGTGGGAGGCATTTTCACGCGTGACGCTCGAGCGGCTGCCGGTGCTGAATAATCCGCAGGAGCGTCGTTTTATGGGCGCCCTGACCAAAACCAGTCTGATTCAGAAAGCACAGGAGTTTCTTTAAGCTGCGTTGCCGCGCATCGCCTGATCGGTCATCCACAGGCGCGCGTCAAATTCCAGCTGATGATAGTCAGGCTCCATATGGCAGCAGAGCTGATAGAACGCTTTGCTGTGATCTTTCTCTTTGAGGTGGGCGAGTTCGTGCACCACAATCATGCGCAGGAAAGGCTCAGGAGCAAGGCGGAAAAAGGTGGAGATGCGGATCTCCGCTTTAGCTTTCAGGTTGCCGCCCTGTACGCGGGAAATGGCCGTGTGCAGCCCCAGCGCATGCTTCATCACTTTGATTTTATTATCCCAGAGGATTTTGCTTACCGGAGGTGCGCTGCGCATATAGCGATTTTTTATCGCCTGCGTGTAGTCATACAGCGCGCGATCGCTGACCACATCATGCGTCTCGGGATAGCGCTGCTGCAGGAACGCGCCTAATCGCTGATGATCAATCAGCATTTGCACCTGTTCGAGGATATTTTCAGGGTAACCCTGCAGATAAATTAATGACATTGGGATTCCTGACGAAAGACAGTATACTGCGCCCCCCTTTTCAGGGCGAAAATTGCGCAAAGTGTACCACGCCGGAGATCCCATGAGCCAACTTGAACTGACCCATAGCACCCTTACGCTGGAGCGCTTTCCGCCGATGCGCGAAGAGAGCCCGTTACAGGCGTGGGATGCTGCCGATGAATATCTGCTGCAGCAGACGCTGCCGGAAGGTCCGGTGCTGGTGTTCAATGACAGCTTTGGGGCATTAACCTGTGGCCTGCAGGATCGGGAGATCTGGCACGTCAGCGACTCCTGGCTGAGCCAGCAGGCAGCCAGACAGAATCTGCGCTTAAATGGTTTGTCTGACGATCGCATTCACTTTATTGACAGCCTGAGCGCGCTGCCTGCGGCGCCTGCTGCTGTCTTAATCAAAATTCCCAAAGCGCTGGCGCTGCTGGAGCATCAGTTGCGTGCGCTGCGCAGCGTGGCCACGCCAGATACGCTGATTCTGGCGGCAGCCAAAGCAAAAGATATTCATAACTCCACCCTGCAGCTGTTTGAGCGAATTCTGGGTGAGAGTAAAACGTCGCTGGCCTGGAAAAAAGCGCGTCTGATCTACAGCCGTTACAGCGCCCCGGCGCTGGCTGAGGCGGCGGACACTACCGTCTGGCCACTCGATGAGACGCCTTACCAGATCCATAACCACGCCAACGTCTTTTCACGCACTTCGCTGGATATTGGCGCGCGGCTGTTTATGCAGCATTTGCCACACAATATTGAAGGCGAAATCATGGATCTCGGCTGCGGCAACGGCGTGATTGGCTTAATGGCACTGGAGCAGAATCCGCAGGCTGAGGTACTGTTTTATGATGAATCTTATATGGCGGTCGCCTCCAGCGAGCTGAACGTCAGGGTTAACCGCCCGCAGGATCTGTCGCGCAGTCAGTTCCGCGTTAATAATGTGCTGAGCGGCTTTCCCTCCGACCGGCTGCATGCGGTGTTGTGCAATCCGCCGTTCCACCAGCAGCATGCGGTTACCGATCACCTGGCGTGGCAGATGCTGCGCGACGCAAAGCGTTGCCTGCAGTATGGCGGTGAGCTGCGCATCGTGGGCAACCGGCACCTCGGCTATCACCAGAAGATGAAGAAGCTGTTTGGTAACTGCGAACTGGTGGCGTCCAGCGCCAAGTTTGTGGTGCTGCGCGCGGTCAAACTGCGCTGATCACAGACTCAGCGCCAGCGCGGTAGCCTGTGCAATAGCCCGCCGCGCGTCCAGCTCCTGCGCCACATCTGCGCCGCCGATCACCCGCACCGGTTTGCCGCGTGCGGCAAGCTCGTCAGCCAGCAGGCGCAGCGGCTCCTGACCGGCGCAAACCACAATATTATCCACGGCCAGCGTGACCGGTTTACCCTGGTGACGCAGATGCAGCCCTGCATCGTCAATGCGCAGATATTCCACATCTCCCCACATCTCTACGCCGTGCGCCTGCAGGCTGGTGCGGTGGATCCAGCCGGTGGTTTTCGCCAGGCCCGCTCCGGGCTTCCCGCCTTTACGCTGCAGCAGCCAGATTTGCCGGCCGGGAGAGGGGGGCCGGGCAGGAACAACGCCGCCGCGCGCCTGCAGCGTCCGATCGATTCCCCAGCGCTGGTAAAAATCCTCTGATGAATGGAGTAAATAGGCGGCCGTATCAAAACCGATGCCGCCTGCGCCGATAATGGCGATGCGCTGACCCACCGGTTTTTTATGGCGCAGAAGATCCAGATAGCCGATCACGCTGGCATGATCGATGCCGGGAATAGAGAGCTGACGCGGCGTTACGCCGGTAGCGATGATAATTTCATCCGCGTCTGTCAGCTCTTCGGCACAGACCCGGTGGTTAAGCCGCAGCGTCACCTTCGCTGCCGCAAGCTGATGGCGGAAGTAGCGCAGGGTTTCGCTAAACTCCTCTTTACCCGGGATCTGTCGGGCGATACCAAACTGCCCGCCAATCTCCGCCTCCGCTTCATAGAGCGTTACCTTATGCCCGCGCTGAGCCGCCTGCAGGGCAAAAGCCATGCCTGCCGGACCGGCGCCAACCACAGCCAGCTGCTTCGGCTGCGTGGCTGGCACAACCGGCATCAGGGTTTCGTGGCAGGCGCGCGGATTGACCAGGCAGGATGTCACGTTGCCTGCAAAAATCTGATCGAGGCACGCCTGATTACACGCAATACAGGTATTGATAGCTTCAGGCTGACCCTGCGCCGTTTTGGAGACAAACGCGGCATCCGCCAGAAACGGCCGTGCCATTGAAACCATATCAGCAGTCCCGTCGCGCAGCAGGGCTTCAGCCACGTCAGGGTGGTTGATCCGGTTGGTGGCAATTACCGGCACGGATACGCGTTCGCGCAGGTGGCGGGTTACCCAGGCAAAGCCGGCTCGCGGGACACAGGTGGCTATCGTCGGGATGCGCGCTTCATGCCAGCCAATACCGCTGTTGAACAGCGTCACGCCACACGCTTCCAGCGCTTCAGCCAGCATCAGCGTTTCATCCAGCGTGCTGCCGTGCTGCACCAGGTCGAGCAGCGACAGCCGGAAAATAACAATAAAGTCTTCGCCTGTGGCGTGGCGTACCGCCTGCGTCACTTCACGGGCGAAGCGCTGCCGCCGCTGCACATCGCCTCCCCAGGCGTCAGTGCGCTGGTTAGTCTGCGCCGTCAGAAACTGATTAATCAGATACCCCTCGGAGCCCATGATCTCTACGCCATCATAGCCCGCCTGCTGTGCCAGACGGGCGCAGCGGGCAAAATCGGCAATCGTCTGTTCAATTTCTGCTTCGCTCAGCGCATGCGGAGTAAAAGGATTAATAGGCGCCTGGAGTGCGGAAGGGCCTACCAGCGCACGCTGATAGCTGTAGCGTCCGGCATGCAGTATCTGCAGCGCGATTTTTCCGCCCTGCGCATGGACCGCCGTCGTGATCTGACGATGCCAGCCGCACTGACTTTCATCGGTCAGCATCGCACCACCCTGTGCCACCACACCCTGCGCATTCGGCGCGACGCCGCCGGTTACAATTAGCGCCACGCCCTCGCGTGCGCGCTCAGCATAAAAAGCGGCCAGTCGCTCCGCCCCGTCAGGGTGCTCCTCCAGTCCGGTATGCATTGAGCCCATCAGAAAACGATTTTTTAACCGGGTAAATCCCAGATCGAGAGGCGTAAATAAGCAGGGGTAGTGCTCGATCATGATCGGGTACTCGAAAGTGGTCGGATGAGTTAACTCTAACGGTAATCGCGCATGATGGAAGAGGGGGACGCTGAGCTTGTGAGAGACGTCAAAAAAAGCAGGACGGCAGGTTACGTACGAAGTATCAGCTTGTCTTCGTTACGCACGGGAAGGACCGGCGCGCCCTGAAAGGGCCAGAGTACAGGGCTAATGACTTAGCACTTTTTATATATCATCATGGATTCCTTTTTCCGGAAACGCCGGGTAATTATCAGACCGCGGCAACCTGTGTTCATCGCAAATCGCCTGAGTTTTAAATATTATAGCGGGAAAGTAATCTGGAAATAAGTCTTCAGATAGAGTCAGACAGAGAATTTATCATTTTAACCGCTATTTTAATGTTATTAATGATGCTTGTTAATCATAGCGCGCAGCTGAATGGTGCGATCGGATGAGTGATATATTTATTGCGCGCCAGCCCGCACAGTTAGCGGCAGCCAGCAGCCGGGGTACCTTTTTTTCTGGATGGATTATCCTTTATTTTATTTGTGAAGCAGTTAATTCCATATCTTAATAATTTTTTATTTATCGGTTTTATATAATTACCTGAATAATCACATTGTGAAGGTGATTTTCCTGCTATTACCACTGAGTTAACTGAAAAGGTTGAACGATATAGCCCTTTTACCTGTCATATACTTTTAGAGGAGAGGCAGATTGGATTTAAACACTCATCCAGTCCGTATTGCTGTTCTTGACGGTCATCCTATGATTCGTCTGGTTTTTGAGCTATGTCTGAAAAACCATCCCGATATTCACCTTGTTGCTGCCTGGTCTTCCGGCAGCAAGCTTTTCAGCGCGTTAAGTACGCACAGTGTTGATGTTCTGATTCTGGATTTCCTGCTGGGCGAGCGTGAAATTGATGGCCTGACGCTAATAAAGCAAATACGTAATCACTATCCGATGCAGAAAATGCTGGTTTTAACCTCTGCCGAAAGCCCGGCGGTAGCAAGAATGGTACTCCGGGCCGGCGTAAACGGGTTTATCGGTAAAAGCCATCCCTTTGAAGAGGTACTGGCGGCGGTCAGATCCGTTGCTGAGAATAACCTGTTTTTAGCCACGCACCTTGCTGAAGAGATACAGACGCTGTATGCCATTTCCGGAAAAAAGGCGGACGATGATTTCTGTATCAACTGTAAGCCGGTTCTTCACGAAAAAATAAGATTATTAAGTCCGCGTGAAGCAGAAGTGATCCGCTGCTTTCTTGATGGCATGAGCGTTTCACAGATTGCGGCCAAGTTCAGACGAAGCCGGAAGACGGTAAGCGGACAGAAGCAGTCGGCGCTGAAAAAGCTCGGCGTCCGTTCAGATTCGGAACTATTTAAATATAGCCGGGAGCTGCTGTCAGCACGGTAATCGCGCAGGGCGGCCGCGCCCGAGCGCAGCAACCTGAAAGCCAGTTCACGTTCCCGGTAACATCTTTTCTGTAACATCGTTCTGAGTGATGTTCATCACAGTTTTATCCTGTTTAACCCGTTTTTATAGTCGTCACATCATCAGACTCACAGGATAAACATGAATATTGAAACGCAATCCTGCGTTATTACCGGCAAAAAGCAGGTCAGTGTCGCACAGCAGCAGGTGCAATGGGATGGCTCCGGCACGCTGGTGCGCATTACGCGCGGCGGAATCTGCGGCTCCGATCTGCACTACTACCTGGAGGGAAAAGTGGGCAGCTTTGCGCTGCAAATGCCCATGATACTCGGGCATGAAGTGATTGGTTACGTCATTGAAAGCGACGATCCCCGCCTGCAGCCGCAGCAAAAAGTGGCTGTCAATCCAGCTAAACCCTGCGGTGAATGCAAATATTGTCAGCGCCAGCAGGAGAACCAGTGTACCGCCATGCGCTTTTTTGGCAGTGCAATGTATGTCCCGCACGTCGATGGCGGATTTACCCGGCACAAAGTGGTGGCGAGCAGCCAGTGCGTGCCTTTTCCACAGGATGCCGATGAAAAGGTGATGGTGTTTGCTGAGCCGCTCGCGGTCTGCATTCACGCCACGCATCAGGCTGGCGATCTTACCGGTAAGCGTATCTTTATCTCCGGCACCGGGCCAATTGGCTGTCTGATTGCCGCTGCCGCGCAGGCGCGTGGTGCTGCAGAGGTTGTCTGCAGCGATATCAGTGAACGTTCGCTGGAGATGGCGCAGCAAATGGGTGCCACGCAAATAGTTAACGCGGCAAGCGGCGATTTCACCGGCTGGATGGCGGATAAGGGCTACTTCGATGTTGCGTTTGAAGCGTCCGGCCATCCGGCGTCACTGCAGCGCTGCCTGGAAGTTGTGTGTGCCAGAGGCACGGTGGTGCAGGTAGGAATGGGCGGCGCATTTCCTGATTTCCCCCTGATGACGCTGATTGCCAAAGAGATAAATCTGACGGGATCGTTCCGTTTTACGCATGAATTCAATACGGCAGTTGAGTGGCTGGCGCAGGGCGTTATCAACCCGCTGCCGCTCTACAGCGGGGAATACCCGCTTCAGGATATCGATGCGGCGCTGCAGTTTGCCAGCGATAAAACCCGCGCGGCAAAAGTTCAGCTGACTTTTTAGGGAGATACTATGAACGCACTCTTTTCTCTGGCCGGCAAGCGTGTACTGCTGACCGGTTCAGCACGCGGTATCGGGTTTCTGCTGGCGCAGGGCCTGGGTGAAGCCGGCGCCGAAGTGATTATTAACGCGACCACAGCTGAAGGGGCAGAGCGCGCCGCCGTCGCCCTGCGTGAGCAGGGGATCGTCGCCCGGGCCAAAGCGTTTGACGTAACCGATTCCGGCGCGGTGCATCAGGCGATCGATGAAATTGAAGCACAGTGGGGCGCCATCGATATTCTGGTAAATAACGCCGGCATCCAGCGTCGGCGGCCTTTTCTGGAGTTTCCTGAACAGGACTGGCACGACGTAATTGCGGTAAACCAGACCGCCGTGTTTTTTGTCTCGCAAAAAGTGGCGCAGCAGATGGTAACGCGCCAGCGCGGCAAAATTATCAATATCGGTTCAATGCAGAGTGAGCTGGGCCGCGACACCATCACGCCTTATGCGGCCTCTAAAGGGGCGGTCACCATGCTGACGCGGGGAATGTGCGTCGAGCTGGCGCGCTACAACATTCAGGTTAATGCGATTGCGCCGGGCTACTTTGTCACCGAGATGACGCAGCCGCTGGCTGACGATCCCGCGTTTACCGGCTGGCTGACTAAGCGTACGCCTGCTGCGCGCTGGGGTAAGCCGGAAGAGCTGATTGGTGCCGCCATCTTTCTGGCCTCTGCCGCCTCAGATTTCGTTAACGGACATCTGCTGTTTGTCGATGGCGGTATGCGCGTAGCCGTGTAGTGCGTGGCCCGAGAGCCTGCCTGGCAACATTTTAAACAGTGGAGATTCAGAAGAAAGCGCCAATCTCGCCGCCTGGAGCCGCGGCTCTGCTGACGCTTAGCGCGCTTATCCACGGGCCGGCTGCTCACAGGGCAGCAAAGCGATTAACGACGGCGGATCCACGAAAAGCGCGACTGGTATCCACTACTGAAGTGGGTATTGCGCCGGTAGCTGGATCCCGCCTCGGCCATACAGTAGGTACATACGTTGACCGCATCAATCTGTGCCGGCCCGAGTCCGCGCTCTAGCAGGATGCTGCGCGCCAGCCCGGGCAGGCTGAACCACGCCCCCTGCTGCTGCGCCTGCGCCTGCGCACGTACCGCCTGCGGATTCACGGGTTGCTGATGCGTCCACTGCAGCGGCGGCAGATCGCTGCGCTGCTGCATCTGGCGGATACGATCCTCGCCCAGCTCATAACAGCAGGGGCCAATGGCCGGACCGATAGCGACGCAAAGCGTATCGATACTCGCGCCGCGTGCCAGCAGGGCATCCAGCGCGCTTTGCAGAATTCCGCTAAGCGTGCCGTTCAGCCCGGCATGGATCGCCGCCACCTGCTGCTGCACGGGATCGGCAAACAGCACCGGCAGGCAGTCGGCAGTATAAACCGCTACCGGACGGTTATCTTCAGCAATCACACCGTCAGATTCACAGCTTTTTGGCGGCCGGTTTTGTCCCGATAACACCACGCGGGCGCTGTGACGCTGATGTCCGTAAGCGGCAGCCTCAGGTGCAGGCAGACCCGCAGGCTGAAAGGCATACTCCAGCCATGTCAGGCTATCCAGCAGCGCTGAACGCGGACCGCAGATTTTACTCTCCATACTTCTCTCCTGTGACCTGAACGTAACCGGCGACTGCGCACAGCTTACGTTAACCGGTACGTTTTTACAGCGCTCTGGCAGATATCTTTCTCATCACGGCTAACGTCATGCGTTCAGCTTATAGCTGCCCGTATCACAGCGCTGTGTTTCACGATGGCCTGCGCTGAGATTGCCGGGCAGAGCCGGAGTAACTGCATAAAAGAGTGGAACGGTAAATAATTTGACCACTGAAAAAACACCCGGCGGCGCAGGGGATTACGTTTTACCGTCAGAGCCACGCATATTTACATTTTGCGTTAGCTGCCAGGCGCTGGCGGCATTTCATGATATATAACCTGATTTTACGCCAGCGATGAGTGGATAATTTTGATGTTTTCCGGGTAATACAGATTATTGCGCTAAGCATTAATTTTAATAACTAAGAACTATCCTGGTTATAGTGCGATTATTAGCCAGCGCGGTGCACGCTGCTGCCAGGTAATATGTATATTTTTGTCAGCCAGCTTCTTGCGTTATTTTTTATAGATTTTTATCCATTGAAATATAATCGCTTTAACTAATTATCCTCTTTTAAATATGCTTGCTTAAACTGACTTATTAATTACCTTTCCTGACTTTTATTTTACAAAACGGCTGCCGTCCCGCGGCGTTAAATAATAAAGATGCAACTTAAATCTTAAGCGGCTATAACCAATTTTTGTGAGGTGAAGCTGCTTTGTTTCCGCTGCGGAGGTTTACGGCCTCCTGCTCAGAGGGCATTTATTATCTGCAAATCAGATACGCAGGCATAAAGAGAAGATGATTGTGATGATACAAAAACCGTTATCAGTGAAATATCGCGGCGCCGTTTTACCCTGTCATGAGCACCGCTCAGGCTATGTTAAATACCCTCTGCGTCATCTGTACCGCAATCAGCTGAGGAGCATGTGCCATGAACGTTAAAACACTGCGGCAGGATATTCCGGCCGGGCTGGTGGTATTTCTGGTGGCGCTGCCGCTTTGCCTGGGCATTGCTCAGGCCAGCGGTCTGCCGCCTTTCGCCGGTCTGCTTACCGGTGTAATTGGCGGGCTGCTGGTAACCGCGCTGAGTCCGTCGCGCTTTGCGGTCAGCGGCCCGGCAGCAGGGCTGGTAACGATTGTGGTGGCGTCCATCCAGACGCTGGGCAGTTTTTCTGCTTTTCTGACCGCGCTGATTCTGGCGGGTGTCCTGCAGTGCCTGCTGGGCCTGCTGCGCGCCGGGCGGTTTATCGCGCTGGTGCCCGGCAGCGTGATTAAAGGCATGCTGGCCGCAATCGGCATTTTGCTGATTATGCAGCAGATTCCGGTGGCGCTGGGCGCAGCCGGAGAGGGCGGGCTGGGGGCGCTGATGTCAGGCAATGTCGCGTTCTCAGCCAGTGCTATTGGGGTAGCAGCCGCGGGCCTGCTGACGCTCTGGCTCTGGACCACGCCGCTGGTTAAGTCAGTCAGGGTGCTCAGCTGGATCCCCGGTCCACTGGTGGCGGTGCTGATTGGCTGTATGGCAACCTTCGCCGGAGACCGGCTCTTTCCGGCGCTGGGCGACGGGTTACCGCGTATCGTACTGCCTGCGTTTGACAGCCTTAGTGCGCTGGCCGCTGAACTGGAAACGCCGGACTGGCTGGCGTGGCAGAATCCCGCCGTCTGGGTGGTAGCGGTTACGCTGGCGCTGGTCGCCAGCCTGGAGACGCTGCTCAGCCAGGAGGCGCTGAAAAAACTGCGTCCGCAGTATCCTGCTCCCTCGCCTGATAAGGAGATGTTTGCGCAGGGAATAGGTAACTTAACGGCAGGCTTACTGGGCGCAATGCCGATTACCGCCGTCATTGTCCGCAGTTCGGTGAACGTCAGCGTCGGTGCACAGAGTAAACTCTCAATTCTGATCCATGGCGTCCTGCTGCTGGTCTGTGGCCTGTGGTTCAGTTCGCTGCTCAACGCGATCCCGCTGGCCAGCCTGGCCGCTGTGCTGCTTTACACCGGCTACAAGCTGGCGACGCCGCGCCTGTTTGCTGAGCAGATCCGGATGGGGTGGGCGCAGTCGGTGCCTTTTCTGGCCACGATTGGCGGCATCATCCTGCTGGGGATGCTGGCCGGTATTTTCCTCGGGATCGCCGTGCAGATCCTCTGCAGCATCTATCAGAGCCACCGCAATGCGCTGCAGCTCACCCGCCATGACGATCACTATGTGCTGCGCTTTCATCAGAACCTGACGTTTATGCATAACCCTAAGCTGCAGGGCGTGCTGGCAGAAATTCCGGAAAACAGCCTGGTGATTGTGGAGCAGGGTAACGCGGAATATCTCGATCCGGATGTGAAAGCGGTTCTGCGCGACTTTGGTGAAAATGCGCCGGAGCGGGGCATACGGCTGAGCCAGTGGCCGGTAGCCGTTAAGTAAATGATTATGCCCGGCAAAAATCGGATATCACGGGTAGACGGTTTTTGTTCGGGCGCGGCATAATCGGCGGCAGAACGTCTGCAGGCCGGATGCCTTAGCCAGCCGAACAGGAGAGTAAACCCGAACCTGTTCGCTGAATTGGCACCGCACGATCTGATGTTCAATAAAAGGGGGTGCCACTGCAACGCGGCAACAATTTCAGGTTACAGGATGCGGATGAATGCGCGTTTCGCTGTTTGATGAACATAACGATAAGAAAAATGCTCTCACGCTGTTCTTGATTACGCTCTTTTTCTGTTTTCTTGGCAGCCACCTGCGGGTCCCTGAAGAGTTTTCACTGTTCTGGCCTGTTAATGCGCTGATTGCCGGGCTGATTGTCCGTCAGCCTTTTCTGCATACGCCCTCCAGCTATCTTGTTGCTCTGGCCGCGATGATTTTTAACGACACGGTATTTTCAGGCTGGGCCTTTGCTGCTGTCACGATCAATATCGCCAATATTCTGTTTACGCTTGTCGCGGTCTGTATGCTGATCAGACCGCTGCAGACACCAGCTGCCAGCAGTCAGGTCGTCAATGCGATGCGCATTTTTCCCGCCTGTTTACTCGGGGCCGCTGCCTGTGCGACCTGGGGCGCCTGGGCGCAGGGCATCGATTTCAATGCGCGCTTTGTGGTCGCATGGGCTGACTGGTTCAGCGAACAGATCTCGACCTCGCTGATGCTGCTGCCCGTTATGCTGGCCCGCCCGCTGCGCAGCGTCTCTCTGCGTCAGCTGCTGACGCCGGCGACGCTGCTGCCGCTGCTCGCCGTGGTGCTGTCGCTGACAGCGGGCGCGCTGATTGGCGGCGCCGGCAGTCTGACCTTTCCGGTGCCGGCGCTGATCTGGTGTGCGATTGTGCTGCCTATGCCGGTCACCAGCGTGGTGATCCTGCTGACCGGTATTACAGAGATTGTGCTGGTTTCTCACGGCGTGATGAATATTCAGGGTAACGACGCGCTGTTGCCGATTGGCCACCTTACGTCGGCACGCCTCGGGGTGGCGACCGTTGCGCTGAGCCCGCTGCTGGTGGCGGTCAGTATGGACGCTATCCGTCAGCTTAATCAGCGTCTGGCGCTGCGGGCAAACGTCGATGTGCTGACGCAGCAGCTGTCGCGCTCCGGCCTGTATGAACAGCTGAAACAGATGCCGTTTTCTCTGCAGCGCCATACCGGCGTGATCATGCTGGATGTCGATTACTTCAAAACCATTAACGACAACTTCGGACACGACGCCGGTGACAGCGTGCTGGAAGAGATTGGGCGACGTATCCAACAGGTGGCGCAGCAGCAGGGCATGATCTGCCGCTTTGGCGGCGAAGAGTTTGTGATTGTGGTGTTTGATGCCGTGCCGGAACAGCTCTACCGGCTGGCGGAGTCCGTGCGCCAGGCGCTGGCGCGCGAAAAGTTCTGGATCAAAGGAAACAGCGTGACGGTGACGGCCAGTATGGGCCTGGCGTGGGATTGCGCCCGGCACGAGCGGGAGTGGCCGGAGGTAATCAACCGGCTGATTTCCGCAGCAGACAAACATCTCTATAGCGCCAAGCGCAACGGACGTAACCAGGTGGCGCCCGCCGCCGCGCTGAGCGCCAGTCATGTGGCCTGAGCGCCGCTTACATCGTGCTGGCTAAGCGCTGACGCTGCTGATGTCGCGCCTGTGCCAGCTCAATCAGGCGGCTGATCAGATCGCGATAGCTCAGATCCGCCGCCTGCCACAGCTTGGGATACATGCTGATATTGGTAAAGCCGGGCAGGGTATTCACTTCGTTCACCACGATCTCGTCGCGATCCGTCAGAAACACATCGACACGCGCCATGCCAAAACATTCGAGCGCTTTGAAGGCGGCCAGCGCGGTTGCCTGAATAGCCGCGCTGTTTTCCCGGCTGATGTTTGCCGGCACTACCACCTGCGCACCGCTGGCGTTGATATATTTGGTGTCATAGGCGTAGAACGCATCCTGCACCACTACTTCTCCGCACGGGCTCGCTTCCGGCGCGTCGTTACCCAGCACCGCACACTCAATCTCACGCCCGTTAATCCCTGTTTCAATCAGGATTTTGCGGTCAAAACGGAACGCCAGATCGGCAGCAACGTTAAACTCAGCGGCATCGGTAACTTTGCTGACGCCCACCGACGATCCCTGATTAGCCGGTTTGATAAACAGCGGCAGGCCCAGTTGCGCAATGACCGCTGCCGTGTCCAGCGTGTCGCGCTCTGCCTGGGTCACGCTGATCCACGGCGCAACGCGAAGGCCGGCATCACGCAGCAGACGCTTGGTAAAATCTTTATCCATGCTCACTGCGGACCCCAGTACATCCGAGCCGACAAACGGGACATCCGCCATGCGCAGCAGCCCCTGCAGTGAGCCATCTTCCCCCTGCGTACCGTGCACAATCGGAAAAATGACATCCAGATGAGGCAGCGGCTCCGCCTGCTCACAGCCGATAAACTGCGCCCGCTCGCCTCCGGGTATCAGCGCCACGGCTTCTCCTTCCGGGTGCAGCGCAATGCGCGCCGGATCCGTAGCGTTGAGCAGAAAGCGGCCGGCGTCATAGCGCCGCCAGCGGCCCTGTTTATCAATGCCCAGCAGCACCGCGTCATATTTCTGCGGGTCCAGCGCATCCAGAATATTTTTTGCTGATTGTAATGAGACTTCATGCTCAGCAGATTTGCCGCCGAAGACAATCCCTACGCGCTGTTTTGCCATTGTTTCTTATCCGATTGCAGTTAAGCGAGCAGCTAAGATAGCACGCGTATTCCGGGGCAGGGGAGCGCAAATCGCATCAGAACGGCGCGCCTGCTGCCGTGCTCGCGCTGTTGCAAAAAACGGTCAATCATCCCTAAACAGACGGGAAATCAGTTTGATTACGCGACTTCCTGTGCTTAAAATCGCGGCGGTTTACTTAACAGGAGCACTCTCTTGGACAACTGTCCCAAACGATCGCAAAAGGCCTCCGCGCTAAGATAGTGTTCCCGCTGTCTTAACCGCGCGTTGAGATGGCGTATTCCCTCCCGAATGGCCTCTGTTCATCTGCTGCCTCACGTGCAGCACGTCGCCCGCTGCGATCCATTCTTTCATTCTGAGCTGTTGTCAGCGTCTGCTGAAATGCGGAGGATAAAATGGACTGGAAAATTTTCCTGCTGCGGGTGACTGCAGCACTGATTCTGGGTGCGCTGATCGGCAGCGAACGCCAGTTGCGGCAGCGCATGACCGGCCTGCGCACCAACGCGCTGGTCAGCACCGGTGCCTGCCTGTTTGTACTGATGACGCAGAGCGTACCTGGTATTGCCCATGACGCATCGCGCATCGCCGCCTACGTGGTCTCTGGCATCGGCTTTCTCGGTGGCGGCGTGATTATGCGTGATGGCCTGAACGTGCGCGGACTCAACACCGCTGCCACGCTCTGGTGCACGGCGGCAGTAGGGGTGCTGTGCAGCATGGGGCTGCTGCTGGAGGCGGCTATCGGCACCCTGATCATCCTGTGCGCTAACATTCTGCTGCGCGAACTGACGCGGAGCATCAACCGTCAGACGCTGGTGCCGGCCGCCGAAGCGGTGCAGCACTATACGGTGCAGATCACCTGCCTGGCGCAGGATGAGGTGCAGGTACGCAGCCTGATGCTGCACAGTTTAGGCAACAGCGATCTGCGCCTGCAGTCGCTGCAGAGTGAAGATATCGACAGCTCGCAGCGCATGATGGTCAGCGCCGAAGTGCTGGGTAAGCCCAATCTGACCCAGCAGCTGGAAAATCTTGTCAGCCGCATCAGCCTGGAGAAGGGCGTCAGTGCGGTGCGCTGGCAGGTGTGCGGTATGGAGCGCGATTAAAAGCGTCTGGTTTTACCTGCTTGTTAATTACATCGAGGAACTGTTCCATAAAACAACAGTTAAAAGATGCTGATCAAGTTAACTGCGCAGAGGTCTCATAACCTGGCGGAGTGAAAAATACAATCGATTAATTTTCAGATAAATCTGAACAATGTTTTAAAAATCAATTTCAATGACTTAAGTCGAATTTTCGCTTTTTTTCTATATAAATCAATTATAAGAATTTAACCCATGCGGTTGATTTATTAATCCGGCCTATTTTATATTCACGCCATACCCCTAAGGAAGCAGAGGGGTTATCTGTTTTTTTCGCCATTTTTACAGGAGTAAATATGAGCAATTCTTATCAAAACGAGATCCCTAAAGCACGTATTAATCTGCGCCTTGACCTGCATACCGGCGGGACACAGAAGAAAACTGAGCTGCCGCTGAAACTGCTGGTGACAGGCGATTTCAGCAACGGCAGAGATAAGCGTGTAGTTTCTGAACGCGAAAAAATCAGCGTCAACAAAAACAACTTTGACAGCGTGCTGAGCGAGTTTTCACCTGCGGTACATTACGCTGTACCAGACGCCGTCGCCGCTGACGGTAGCGAACAACAGGTCAGCCTGACATTTCGCAGCATGAAGGACTTCGAGCCGGAACAGGTTGCCCGTCAAATCCCGCAGCTCAATGTGATGCTGGCCATGCGCAACCTGCTGCGCGATCTGAAATCCAACCTGCTCGACAATGCGACCTTTCGCAAAGAGTTTGAAACCATTCTCAGAGATCCGGCCCTGAGCCGTGAACTGCGCAGCGAGCTTTCTGCCCTCGCCAGTAACCACGACTGAATTCTCCCCTTAACGGACTAATACGAGAGACAATCCTGATGTCAGTTCAGAATGAAACCCTGTCTGCGGGCAGTGCCGCCGTGCCGCAGCGCCCGGCAGCGGAGGGCGTTTACGCCTCGCTGTTTGATAAAATTAATCTCAATCCGGTCTCTGAACTCAGCGATCTGAACGTCTGGCAGGATAGTCAGGCGCTGTCAGACGCCTCGGCCGATGAGCGCGTTACCGCGGCCATACAGGTGCTGCTTACCCGTCTGAAAAGCAGCAACACACAGGTTGAGAAACTCGACAAGCATCTGCTGGATCACCACATTGCTGAGCTTGATGCGCAGATTAGCCGTCAGCTGGATGCAGTGATGCACCATGAGGCGTTTCAGAAGGTTGAGTCGGTGTGGCGCGGCCTTAAATCTCTGGTAGATAAAACCGATTTTCGTCAGAACGTAAAGCTCGACGTGCTGGACATATCGAAAGATGACCTGCGCCAGGACTTTGAAGATGCGCCGGAAATAGTCCAGAGCGGTCTCTATTTGCAGACCTACGTTGCTGAATACGATATGCCAGGCGGTGAGCCGATTGGGGCAGTCATTTCAGCCTATGAGTTTGATGCATCCGCACAGGATATCGCGCTGCTGCGCAACATCTCTAAAGTGGCTGCCTCTGCGCATATGCCGTTTATCGGTTCAGCAGGTCCGGCGTTCTTCCTGAAAGACTCCATGGAAGAGGTCGCGGCCATTAAGGATATCGGCAACTACTTTGATCGCGCTGAGTACATCAGGTGGAAATCTTTCCGCGAAACCGATGATGCCCGCTATATCGGCCTGACCATGCCGCGCGTGCTGGGTCGTCTGCCCTGGGGCCCCGACACCATGCCGGTACGCAGTTTTAACTACGCGGAGGAGGTGAAAGGACCGGACCACGAGAAATATCTGTGGGTAAACGCCGCGTTCGCTTTTGCCGCAAATATGGTGAGAAGTTTCATCAGCAACGGCTGGTGCGTACAAATTCGCGGTCCGCAGGCGGGCGGCGCAGTAGATGACCTGCCTATTCATCTTTATGATCTCGGCACCGGCAGCCAGGTGAAAATCCCGTCAGAGGTGATGATCCCGGAAACCCGCGAGTTTGAGTTTGCGAACCTCGGCTTTATTCCGCTCTCGTACTATAAGAATCGCGACTACGCCTGCTTCTTCTCGGCAAACTCCACGCAGAAACCGGCGCTGTATGACACGGCTGACGCTACGGCAAACAGCCGTATCAATGCCCGCCTGCCCTATATCTTCCTGCTGTCGCGTATTGCGCACTACCTGAAGCTGATTCAGCGCGAGAACATCGGAACCACCAAAGATCGTCGCCTGCTGGAGCTGGAGCTCAATAACTGGATAAAAACGCTGGTGACGGAGATGACAAATCCTGGCGATGCACTGCAGGCTTCGCACCCGCTGCGTGAAGCAAAAGTGGTAGTGGAAGACATTGAGGACAATCCAGGCTTCTTCCGCGTGAAGCTGTTTGCGGTGCCGCACTTTCAGGTGGAAGGCATGGACGTCAACCTGTCACTGGTATCCCGGATGCCAAAAGCGAAAGCGTAAGGCGGCCATCCGGAATGAAAATTTACCGTCCGTTATGGGAAGAGGGCGCGTTTCTGACGCCGCAGCAGTTCCAGCAGCAGGCGATGTGGGACGCGCACGTGGCCGGCACTGTCGCAGGGATGACGCTGGCCCATCCATGGGGGGTGCTGTGTGCAGAGTTCGATGACGGCGCACTGGCACTCTCAAAACTGAATGCGACGCGCATTGCCGTCCGCTTTACCGATGGCACGCTGGTTGATACCCGCCTGGCTGATGCGCTTCCGCCAGTCTGTGACTTAACGAACGTCACAGATCGGGATTGTGTGGAGGTGGTGCTGGCATTACCGCTCATCAACGCAAGCGGCGGTAATCTGGTCAACGATGCCGAAAGCGAGCGTCCGCGCCGCTGGATCGCCGCCCGGGAGCGCGTGCAGGAACTGGCCGGTCATGAGATCACGGAGATTGCGGTGCAGCGTTATGCCCTGCGGCTGCGGCTGGCGCATCAGGAAAACGCCGCGTATCTGACCTGTCCGGTAGCCCGTCTTAAGCGCAATGCGCAGGGAGAGTGGGTGCGCGACGCGGCGTTTATCCCGCCCATGCTGGCACTGACTGCCTGTCCGGCGCTGGTTACGGGGCTGGGTGACCTGCTGCACCGCCTGCAGGCGCGGCGTCAGCATCTGATGCAGCTGCGCCGCGAAAGCAATGAGCGTATGGCGGACTTTGCCGTGTCCGACGTTTCCCTGTTCTGGCTGCTGAATGCGCTAAACAGCGCCGATCCGGTACTGACAGAGCTGCACCACGCGCCGTCACGTCATCCTGAACTGCTTTATCGCGAGCTGGTGCGGCTGGCAGGCAGCCTGCTGACGTTTTCCCTCAGCAATACGCCGGAGGAGATCCCACGCTACCGGCATGAGCTGCCGGAGCAGGTTTTCCCGCCGCTCTTTATGCTACTGGACACGCTGCTGGAGGCGAGTCTGCCTTCCCGCGTTATCGCGATTGAGCTGGATAATCAGGGCGTACTGTGGAAAGGAAAGCTGCACGATGCCCGTTTGCGCGAAGGGGCAGATTTTTATCTCTCTGTTCGATCATCTCTGCCAAATCACGAACTTCAGGCGCGTTTTCCGCTGCTGTGCAAGGCTGGCAGCCACGCTGACGTTTCTGAAGTGGTGAATATTGCCCTGAGCGGTATGACCATCCGGCCGCTACCCCATGTGCCTGCAGCTATTCCGCTGCGCCTTGAGAACCAGTACTTTGCGCTGGATCTTTCAACGGATGCGGCGAAGGCGATGCTTGCCTCCGGCGGCTGTACTTTTTATACCCCGGAGTCGCTGGGTGAGCTGAAGCTGGAACTCTACGCGGTGCTGCGCTCATGAATAATCTTAACAGGCTGACGGAGCAACGCTTTTTTCAGGGCTGGCTGATGGTGAGCCAGCTGCGAGGCGGGCAGCAAATTGAAAACGGGGACGCGCTCTATCGCGAGGCGGTTAACTGGGTAAAGTCAGCCCGTGAAGCGCTGTCAGAGGCCGGAGTCAGCGAGGCCAGCTGCGACCATATGTTATATGCCTTCTGCGTGTTGCTGGATGAGGCGGTACTGAACCGGGGAGTTCAGGATGATGGCTGGGCTCGCTGGAGCCGTGACCCGCTGCAGGTGCGTTTTTTTGGCTCCCTGAACGGCGGGGAAGCGTTATGGGATCGCATCCGTACCGTGCTGCATGAGCCAGCGCCGGAGATCGCTGTTCTGACCTGCTTTTACCGCACGCTGCAGCTGGGTTTCGTCGGGCACTATCGCGCTCAGGATGATGAACGCCGTGAGGATGTGGTGAATGCGCTGGCTGCGCGGGTGCCGCCGTTTACGCTGCCGGAAGATGCACCGCTGGTTATCCGGCCCGCAGGTCTGCGCACCGGACGCCGCGTTTACTGGCTGAGCTGGGGAGTGGCCGTAATGCTGCTCGCCGGACTCTGGTTCGTGCTGGAGTCAGCGCTGGCAGATATGGTCTCGCACATTGCAGGGGCTCAGTAATGTTCCGACCCGATTCACGTCAGGGCCTGGTGCTGCTGGGGAGCGGACTTGCCCTGCTGCTGGTAGTGGAGTACTGGGGTCTGAAGCCGCTGAACAGGGCGATGTTCTGCGGACTGATACTGCTGGTATCTGCGTTTATTCTGTGGCGGTTGCAGCGGTCCACCTCTGACAGTCACTCTGCTGCAGATGCCAGCCTGCCACCTGACACCTGGCGCCGGCCGGTGATCCTCGTGACAGGAGACACCGCGCTGCTGTTTGGCGATCGGGACCACCATGAGAGCGGGCAGGGATGGTATCTGAACGTTCGCCAGCCCGGTGAGCTATCCGCGCTGGCGGAACGGCTGGCTCTTCACTCTCCGTCACTGATGCCGCAGCTGTCAGTAATGCTGGCAATCGTCCCCGGACTGCACACCTCCGCAGAGATATTTACACAGCAGCAGTGCGCGTGGCTGCGGGCATTTCTGCAGTGCCGCCGCGTGCTGAACGGACTGCCGCCGCTCCGGACGGTGATATGGAATTCGTCCGGGGATAGCGGCACATACTGGTTCAGCCTGACGGCCGACCATCCAGAGCTGCAGTTTCATCCGGACAAACGTGCCCGCCTTTCACTGAGTGAATGGGCAGCACAGGATGCGCACTCTGTTCACCACGCGCTCAGGCTGCAAAGCGTGATGCAGTGGTATGCGGGGCAGCTTGCCGCTTCGCACTCAGCGCGCCCCTGCCAGATCGGTCTCTGCCTGACGCCATCGCCGGCGCTGGCGGACAACCTGTGGCAGCAGCATGTTGCCGGGCTGACCACGCTTTCATCTGAAAACAACGAATCCCCGCTTTCACTACCGCTGCCGGATCGCCTTCTGTCCGGCCTGGCGCGGCGGCCGGGTATCAGCCGCTGGCTACGCAAATTGCGCATAGCTGGCCTGATGCTGGGTCTGTTTCTGGCACTCGCCATGCTTTTTTCTTTCATTCACAACCAGCGCCTCATACGCAGCGTGACCGATCACCTTGACCTGTGGCGCAGCCTGCCTGATGACGCCATGGCGGCGAAAACCCTTGCGCGCAATGCGCTTATCCGCGATCGCGCGCTGCTGGATGAGTGGCAGCGCAGCGGTGAGCCGATGCGGTTTGGTATGGGGCTCTATCAGGGCATGCGGCTGACCGCACCGGTGAATGCGGCCATACACCGCTGGGCACCGCCCCCGCCGCCGGCCCCGGTTATCCGGCAGGTCGTACAGGGGCCAGAAACGGTGCGCCTTGACAGCCTGTCGCTATTTGAATCGGGCAGGGCAACGCTAAAAGCGGGTTCCGGCAAGGTGCTGATCAATGCGCTGGTGAATATTAAGGCCCGGCCCGGCTGGCTGATTGTGATAGCCGGTCACACCGACAGCACCGGCAGTGCACAGGGTAATCAGCTGCTTTCACTGAGACGCGCCGAAGCCGTACGCAACTGGATGCGCGATACCGGCGACGTGCCGGAGAGCTGTTTTGCGGTGCAGGGCTACGGTCATGACCGCCCGCTTGCCGCCAACAACACGGCGGCGGGGCGCACGCGTAACCGTCGCGTCGAAATCAGTCTGGTACCGCAGGCTGACGCCTGTCACGTAGCGGACGGACCCACCCGGTCATCGCAGGATGATGGCCATTCTCAATCTGAAAAGGAGCAATACCATGGCAATTCCGGTTTATCTGTGGCTGAAGAATGATGGCGGAGCGGACATCAAAGGGTCTGTAGATGTGAAGAGTCGCGAGGGCAGCATTGAGGTGGTGGCGCAGGAGCATAACCTGTACATCCCTACCGACAACAATACCGGCAAGCTGACCGGCACCCGTATTCATACGCCCTTTCTGCTCACTAAAGAAATCGACGCGTCAAGCCCGTATCTCTATAAAGCGGTAACCACCGGACAGACTCTGAAATCGGCGGAGTTCAAATGGTATCGCATCAACGACGCGGGTCAGGAAGTTGAGTACTTCAACACAAAGCTTGAGAACGTGAAGGTGGTGAAGGTGAATCCGGTGATGCACGACACCAAAGATCCGGCAAAGGAGAAGCACAACCATCTGGAGCACGTTGAGCTGCGCTACGAAAAGATCACCTGGACCTATAAAGAAGGCAACATCATCCACTCCGATTCCTGGAACGAACGCGCTACCGCGTAACTGATTCACTCTGCTCAGGGCGTTGTGCTCTGAGCACCTGCAAATGGAGGCGTTATGTCGCATCTCGCTAACTGGGCAACCAACTGGCAGAAGGATCCGCGTTTCAGCAAGAACTATACGGAACGCCTGATTGAAAAAGCGTGTGCCATCGATTCCCAGCTAATGATGCTTATTGCAGCGGTACGCTCAAGGTGATTGCCGGACCACACCGGAAAGCGGGGCCAAATGGCGGCGGTGATGCCCGCTGGCATATGACACTGCAACCGGATACGGGCAGCTCCTGCTGGCACGTCATTCTGGATAACAGCGTCACCCGGCCAATTGATATCAATAAAAGAGAGCACCCCGGCCACAGTTTTTAACCCCCCTGTGGCGACACCTGTCGCCACGTTCAGTGAGCGTTTTTACACCAGCGCTCAGCCAATCCTGTTTTTAAGCCTTATGGGCCTCGGTGAACGGCCAGGGGCGGTAGCGTGCCTGAAACGGAGAGAAAATATATGGAACATGCGTCTGCAGCGCTGCTGCGCCGGCTTAACCCTTTCTGCGCGCGTGCGCTGGAGGCCGCTGCCTCACTGTGCCAGATCCGCGCACATGCAGAAATATTACCTGAGCACTGGCTGCTTAAACTGCTGGAGCAGGGAGAAGGGGACATCACGGTCATCGCACGTCGCTACGAGTGGGACATGGATGACGTCTGGCAGGATCTGCTGAGCTTTCTCAACGATCGGCCACGTCAGGTGTGTGGCCGGCCAGCGCTGTCGGCCCGCCTGCACCATCTGCTGAAGGAGGCCTGGCTGGCTGCCTCGATGGCCGGGGAGGAGCGTATCCGCAGCCTGCACCTGCTGCTCGCCATGGCCGATCATCACGGGCTGATGTGCTGTGCTGCACTCTGGCCGGTTCTTACCCTGGATCGGCCCCGGATAACGTCGCTGCGCCCGCTGCTGGATGCGCAATCGGATGAAAGCCAGGCGGAGCCTCAGCGTATACCGGATATCACCGTTCAGCCGTCCGATCTTACCGGAGAAAAAAAATCCGCTGTCTCAGAGGCGCTGCTCCGCTTTACCCGCGACATGACTGCTGATGCGCGCGACGGCAAGATCGACCCGGTATACGGGCGCGATAATGAAATCCGCCAGATGGTGGATATTCTCTCCCGCCGCCGCAAGAACAACCCGATTCTGGTGGGCGAGCCGGGCGTGGGCAAAACTGCGCTGGTGGAAGGACTGGCGCTGCGCATTGCCGAAGGCAACGTGCCGGAGAGTCTTAGCAGGGTCAGCGTGCGCACGCTTGACCTCGGTATGCTGCAGGCGGGGGCGGGCGTAAAGGGCGAGTTTGAGCAGCGCCTCAAAACCATCATTACTGAGATACAGCAGACGGAGCAACCGGTGCTGCTATTCATTGACGAAGCGCACACCCTCATCGGTGCCGGTAATCAGGCCGGTGGCGCAGATGCGGCTAACCTGCTCAAACCCGCGCTGGCGCGTGGCGAGCTACGTACCATCGCGGCTACCACCTGGAGCGAGTACAAGCAGTACTTCGAAAAGGACGCCGCGCTGGAACGTCGTTTTCAGAGGGTAAAAGTTGATGAACCGGATGATGAAACCGCCTGCCTGATGCTCAGAGGCCTGAAATCGCGTTACGCAGAGCATCATGACGTACATATTAGCGATGCCGCCGTCCGCGCGGCCGTTACGCTTTCCCGGCGTTACCTGACCGGACGACAGCTGCCTGATAAGGCAGTAGACCTGCTGGATACCGCGAGCGCCCGCGTACGTATGAGTCAGGATACGGTGCCGGAAGCCATCACGCGGTTACGTGCCCGCACGGACGCGCTGAACGTTGAAAAACGCGCCATTCTGGATGATGAAGCGCTGGGCGGTCCCGTCCAGGCAGGGCGCATGCATGACATTCTAAGCGAGCTGGCCCGCGCTGAGGAACGCCTTGAACAGCTGGAGCTGCGTTACCAGGCCGAGCGCGAAATGATGGAGACGCTGCTGGCCTGTCGTCAGGACGCGACGCAGAACGTCAGGCGTGGCACGTTACACTCTGCCCTGCAGACGCTGCAGCAGGGTGAGCCGCTGATCACGCTGGACGTAGACGCGCGTACGGTAGCGGGCGTCATTGCCGACTGGACCGGCGTACCGATCTCTTCCTTAATGAAGAATGAGCAGACGGCGCTGCTGACACTGGAAAAGACGCTGGAAACCCGCGTGGCAGGCCAGCCGGCAGCGCTGAATGCCATCGCACAGCGACTGCGGGCGTCGAAAACCGGGCTGACCGCTGAGAACGGCCCGCTGGGCGTGTTTCTGCTGGTGGGCACCAGCGGAACTGGTAAGACAGAGACGGCGCTGGCGCTGGCTGACACGCTGTACGGCGGCGAAAAGTCGCTGATCACCATTAATCTCTCCGAGTACCAGGAGGCGCATACGGTGAGCCAGCTCAAGGGCTCACCGCCGGGCTACGTGGGCTATGGTCAGGGCGGCGTACTGACCGAAGCAGTGCGCCAGCACCCGTATAGTGTGATCCTGCTTGATGAGGTGGAGAAAGCGCACCGCGACGTGGTTAACCTGTTTTATCAGGTATTTGACCGGGGCTTTATGCGCGACGGCGAGGGACGGGAAATTGATTTCCGCAATACGGTTATCCTGATGACCTCCAATCTCGGCAGCGACGCGCTAATGCGGTTGCTCAGTGAACAGCCGGACGCCAGCGAGGCGGATCTGCAGCAACTGCTGCGCCCGATTATCCGCGACCATTTCCAGCCGGCACTGCTGGCACGCTTCCAGACGGTAATTTACCGCCCGCTGAGCCGTGACACGATGCGTATCATCGTTGAAACGAAGCTTGAGAAGGTCAGAGAGCGCCTGCAGCGTCACTACGGCCTGCATACGGATATCACAGACGCGCTCTGTGATGCCCTCACCGCCGCCTGCCTGCTGCCGGATACCGGCGCGCGCAACGTTGACAGCCTGCTCAGCCAGCAGATTTTGCCGGTTGTGAGCAGGCAAATCCTCGCCTGGCAGGCGGCGGGCTCTTGTCCGCAGCAGCTATCTATGACGTGGACAGAAGATGAAGGTTTCGTGCTGGTGTTTAGAGAATAGTAACTTATGGACAGTACAAAAAAGATTGCCAGAGATATGCTTGATGCGATTAATCTTGATGACTCAGGACTATTGGTGAATTTCAACAAAGGATTTATTTCTTTTTCGGTAAGCATGGCTTACCTGAGTTATGATTACATAGATACTGAACATCGCAGAAATAACAGTAACGATAAATATCGGATAGCAGAGTTAGTTAAGCGGGGCGTTTTCAGGAAAGAGGTTGTTGAGAAAATCGTCAGCGTTTTTATTGATGATTTTACTTCAAGAATTAATTTTGAAAAGGTAAGGGATGTTGCAGACAAAACTGGCGTTAATATTATGGGCCGATTGTCTCTCTCCCATCTGACAGGTGTCAATCTGGGACGTGCTCTGACAGCTAATGCTACAAATGCTATATTCGCTGGCACGATAATTGGCTCACTATTATACCTTGGTAGCGAAGCATCGAGAGCAATTTATACATCAAGAAATCTTGAGTCAGCTAATCCGGTCATTTACTCCAGACTAAGACGCATGGGTAATCTGGATTTACTCTATTTTATTGTTAAAGATACTGTTGCTCCCTTTGAAAGAGCCTGCAATATACATAAAGAAAACCCTCCTGAGTTTGACGAGTTATGTAGACATTTTTTTAATGGTTTAAAAGGTTAATTTTATCTGCCTGAGAGTATGGTAAGAGGAGTCATGAAAAATTCTTTGATAAAACGCATAGGCTTAACTTTGGCATCACTCGTTGTCAGGGCAATAGGCTCAATGCTCATGGCGACAGGTTTGGTTATGTCAATCTGGTATGTTTTCTTTTCAACTAGCGATTATCGCTATGTCATAATTGTTATTTCATTTTCGCTGGTATGCGCAGGTTATAGATTGATTAAATATAGCTTTGAAAAAATGCATAATGAATTTGATATTCACTATTAATTTTTTCTCATGCGGGAATTTAATTATTTAAACACTTTAGCTGACCTGCGTTTTTCCACTGGCTATGAAAGCACACAGGCACCCCCGGTGGGAATTGATCTTATCATGGAGGATAAATGGTCCCTTATAATAATCTCATTAAATCTTCTCCGCTTTCACTCAATCGATTTCATCTGGAAATTCCTGATTGCCTCTTTCAAATGGATGTCGAAGAATTTGATGCTCAGGAGGGGTTGAGTGAAATCTATCGCTATACAATCAGGTTTACCAGTGACAAATCAAATATTCCTTCTCAGAAAGTGCTACGTAAACATATCTGGCTGTATATGTACGACATGCCAGGTGCGCGGGATAAAATGCTGCCTTTGAAAACGCGAAAAACTGTGCATGGCATTGTCACAGGTTTTCGACGCCTGCAAAGCTCCGTCGATCAGGTTTTGTATGAAGTGGAGATAAAACCCTTCATTGCATTACTTGATAAAAACTTTCGCACTCATCGTTTTTTTGTTAATAAATCCGTTACTGAAGTCGTTTCTCAGATATTAGCAGAGCATGGACTGGAGAGCTGGCAATATCAATTCAGCCTGAAGCGGGATTATCCGAGGCGTGAACAAATTAATCAGTATCAGGAAAGCGACCTTGCTTTTATCCAGCGGATATTAGCTGAGGTCGGAATTTTCTACTATTTCCGGTTGCAGGAAGAAGTATGTACTGAGGTTATTCATTTTGGCGATAGTCAGGCAGCATTTGAAGCGGGAAAAGTATTACTGTTCACCACACCCTCAGGCATGGAGGATGGAGGCATCGACTCAGTCTGGGGCTTAAACCAGCAGCATCATATTGTACAAAAAAGCGTGACGACGAAAGATTATAATCATCGCACAGCTCAGTATATTTTGCGTTCTGAAGAAGCAGATATGATGCGGGGGGATGGCGACAAAATAAATTACGGGAAGGCTTATCATTATCGCGCCCGACATCTTCAGGCAGGCGATAAAATGTTTCCCTCCGCAGAAACCGCCAACTTCTATGCGCAACTCGATCACGAACGGTTTCTGGCTGCTCAGTCTGTTATCGTGGGTACAAGCAGCGATCCTGGCCTTGCTGCAGGGCAGGTTATTACTGTAACCGATAATAATATTCCCCCTTCTTTGCCGGAACAGCTTCTCAATCCACTTGTTATGGTCAGACTGGGGTTTGTTGCCAGCAGAAAGTCAGCAATGCGCGTAACGCTTAGCGCCGTTCCCTATAGTGAAACTCTCTGCTGGCGTCCCGATTTACCTGAACGTCCAAAAGTCAGCGGCACCATGACGGCGCGCGTGACCAGCGCAAAAGATAACGATATCTACGCCTGGCAGGATGCCGCGGGATTATACCGCGTGGTATTTGACGCCGACGAGGAGAGCCGGGAGCGCGGTCTGGAGAGCATGCCGGTGCGCCTGGCGAAACCGTACGGCGGCGATATGTACGGCTTCCACTTCCCGCTGATACAGGGCACCGAGGTAGCGATAGCGTTCCGCGAAGGCGATCCGGACCAGCCTTATATCGCGCATGCGTTACACGATTCAAGGCATGTCGATCACGTCACTGAAAAAAACAGCACGCGCAATGTTATCCGTACGGCGGGCCTTAACAAGCTGCGCATGGAGGATAAGCGCGGTGAGGAGCACATCAAGCTCAGCACGGAGTATGGCGGGAAGACGCAGCTGAATCTGGGGCATAACGTTGACGCGAGCAGGGTTCTTCGTGGTGAAGGGGCTGAACTGCGGACGGATAAGTGGGTAACCGTTCGTGGCGGAGCCGGTGTATTCATCAGTGCAGACAGCCAGCCATATGGCAGCAATAAAATGCTCTCCATGAAAGAAGCTGAGGCACAGCTTGAACATGCGTTGAGTATTGCCAGAAGCCTGTCAGGTGCGGCAGAAGGTGCACAGGCATATCCAGCGGATATTCAAAGCCAGAAATTAATGACAGACGCACTGACAGAACTGGTACAGCCAGGGATGGTATTGAATGCACCGCAGGGAATAAGTATCAGCAGTCCGGAAGGCGTACGCGTCTCCTCGGGAAGCGCCAGCGTAGGGATCGTAGCGCAAAAAAATGCTGATATCAGCGTGATAAAGCGCTTTACGGTAGCGGCAGGTGAAGCCATCAGTATGCTGGCACGTCAGGCTGGTATGAAACTATTTGCGGCGAAAGGAAAAGTTGAAATCCAGGCGCAGGATGATGCGCTGGACGTTATAGCGAAGAAAGATGTCACCGTAACCACCACCGAAGGTAAAATTAATATTACAGCAACAACGGAACTGGTCATTAACTGCGGCGGTGCTTACATCAGGTTAAGTGACGGAAATATTGAACTGGGCTGCCCGGGAAATATTCTGCTGAAATGTGCCAATGTGCAGAAAATGGGAGCAGCTTCTGTAGACACTCCTGCTCCTGAATTTCAAAAAGGCTATGGCGGTGTTTACTCCCTGACTGACGAAGCAGGCAATATTATCCCCCGGACTGAATATAGGGTAACAACTGCTGATGGGCAGGTATTCCATGGAGTGTCAGATGACAGCGGAAAGACGTTGCCGATATATACCGCAATGCCTGGGAAATTAAAAATTGAGATCCTTGGCACTGGCAATTCAGTAGCAGGGAGTAAATAACTATGCCTGATTATCATGCATGGGAAGCCACTGAATGCGAGCATTTTACTGATGTAAACATTTCAGAGAAAAAAGTTGTCTGTAAGCGTAAGCCTGTTCCAGGAATAACAATTATTATTGGGGTTTTCTTTGATGGTACGGGAAACAACACATTTAACACTCAGAACCGCATTCTGGAGTCATGTTCTCATCTTGATGTTGGAATGAAGGCAGAAGATGCAAAAGCTTGCGCCAGGAAACTGGGCTGGAATGTCAGCAGTGCCGGAAGTTATATTGGGTATTATTCTAATATCCACTGGCTGAATACGCTTTACGCTACCGATGACGAAGTGATTGAGGGGCAGGCAGTTTATCAACGAGCAGTCTATGTACAGGGCATTGGTACTGTCAGAGGTAGTAGCGATAGCTCGATAAGTATGGCGACAGGCGGCTGGTTTTATGGCGTAGTTGATAAATCTGATGAAGGCGTCGCTCTTATCACTGAGCAAATTTCGAAATTCCTGGAGCTTAACCAGGAAGTAAATTTTGCAATTGAGAAAATTCAGTTCGATGTTTTTGGATTTAGTCGTGGAGCAGCAGCAGCCCGCCACTTTGTAAACCGTGTAAGAAACGACGATAAAGCCATACGGCTGGCAATAGCTAAAGGGCTGGGCGGTCGAAATCACCATGGTAAACCTGCAGGAGAAACCCGCTTTCTGGGGTTATTTGATACTGTGTGCGCGGTAGGTACGGTAAGTAATTTATTTGATGTACATAATGGTGTGAACCCTGGCGTTGAGCTGGATTTACCTCCGGGTATTGCACAGAAAGTCTTTCAAATTACGGCGATGCATGAGTGCCGCTACAACTTTAGTCTTAACAGCATCAGGGAATCGTGGCCGGAACTGGCCCTGCCAGGCGTGCATTCAGATATCGGCGGTGGCTATAACCCGAGGGAAAAAGAATATCTTTACCTGACCGAACCCCGGAACGAAACTGTTAATGAAGGTATTTCTTCTGAAATGACCAATGTCTATCGGCGTTCAGTGGCAGAAATATCCGATCTCAATAGTAATCCAGGGCTAAGTGCAATTATTCCGAGCGGTGAGGTAAAGACAGAGACCTGGTATGACTATCTGGTCAACGAGGATAAAAAACGTGGTGGCACCCTACAAAAACGTGTTGGGGCGGCAATAACTATTGAGAGGGTAGTGACTAATGACTGGAGCAAAGTGAGTTTACGGGTAATGCTGGATGCTGCCCAGGAGGCTGGAGGCATTTTCAAGGCTTACGACCCACTATCACCAGATATGAAACTTCCTACTGAGCTTGAGCAGTTGTGCCAAAAAGCAATTGACCAGGGAAAAATAGTAAGAAATGGTGGTGTGATGACACCGTTTGCCTCATCTGAATTAGAAACTATCGGGAAATATATTCACTGCTCCGCTCACTGGAACCCTGTAGTTGTTAAAGATGTCTGGCTGGACGGGAAGGAAGTAAAAACAATCTATGGCGCTGTCAAATCATCTGATTTGTTTTTTTATATCAATCGTCCGAATCCCGGCTGGGTTCGCGCTGTGTGGAATATGCAGGGAGGAAAATCATGAGGTTAATCACCAGACCAATTCAGCTTTTATTGCTTGTGTGTACTGTTACCGCCTGTACCAGCGATCAGCCTGACAGTCTCAAAACTCCCTGGGAGAGGTGGTACTTTGCTTTTACCACGCCTAAATCTTTGCCGGCACAGGTAACATTGTTAAGGCTGCTGGACATAGATGGCTATGCATCTACATATCGGACTATTGATCAACCTCGGGGTATCAGCACAGGACGCTGGAGTGAAAAGAATTCAGCAGGAAATACGCAATTTAACCAAGCCGACAGATTGCCGCAAATAATGATATTTTGCTGGGATTCAATAATTGATAAGAAAACTTACCAATCCACTCTGTTTTTCACTCAGGATACATGGGAAAAGATGATTAGCCCTTACCATGACGTTCTGAAACCAGGAAAAAATGCATACCGGCAGACGATGCTGATAGGTCTGGCGCCTGAGGGGAAAGTCCGCGTCTGGCTGAGGCAATATGGTCATTCAGATATCCCATTAATCGATACAGAAATAATAACTGTTTCAGGTAAAGAACTCGATATGTGCAAAGGTGTCACAGGACATCCAGATGGATATGTATACTATGGAGATACTCCTGATTTTATTAAAGATAAAAAGTATCCTTATGGAATCTGGTAAGTAACTATATTTAAAGTAAAATTAGCAAAACAACCTCCCTCTCATCTAAATGGATTTTTCATGAAGCCATCGAATAGCTTATTTTTTATTTTTATCTCTGCTTGTTTATTTTCTGCAACAACCATTGCCGATACCATATCAACAACCAGGGCGGACGATGCAAATAAAATAGCTAATATGTATCATTTAGGTATGGGGGTTCCGCGGGATATGAAAAAAGCCTTCGAGTTCTACCAGATCGCTGCTGAACTCGGAAACACGGATGCTCAGGTTGATTTAGGGGATATCTATTATTACGGAAAAGAAACCGCGCAAAGCTACGAAAAGGCGAATTACTGGTATGAGAAAGCAGCGAAAAATGGCAATGCCACTGCCCAGATGAATTTAGGCTATGCATACCTCAATGGTAAGGGAGCTGAAATGAACTATGCCAAAGCCAGAAACTGGCTTGAGATTGCAGTAAAACAAGGCCAGCCTTCGGCGATGTATCACCTGGGCACGATGTACTTTGATGGCAATGGAGTTGCTGAAAACAAGGAGCTGGCCGTCGAACTTTTCAAAAATAGTTGCTCTAAAGGTGATTACAATGTGTGTGATAAGTTAAAAGATATTAAGCAAAAGAACTAATAAAATTACATGCATAATGAAATTTATATGCGAAATTAAAGATGGGTCTCAATATGTCGAAAGGTTTTGTGTTGCTGGGTGATAAAACCACACATGGTGGACAGGTCATTTCCGTCTCATCAACAATGGTAATTAATGGAAAGAGTGTTGCCCTTGTTGGCGATAAAATAAGTTGCCCGATAAATGGCCATGGCATTAATGCTATTATCGATGGCTCGCCAGAATGGATATCAGATGGTAAAGCCGTGGTTGTTAATGGTTGCCACTGCGAATGTGGCTGTCAGGTTATTTCCAGTGCGCCGGATTGCGCAATAGGATAAATAATGAGTTGGGAGCGTCAAAAATCAATAATATCAGCTAAGCCCTAAGAGCCTTCATTCACCCTGTGGATAATGGCAGGGGTTCTGGCACTGGTCGGGTGCATACTATTATTTGTCCTGCATGCTAATAAACTGGCAGGAGTACTTAAAGCATATAATCTTTGGGCTGCCACCTCATTTCCTGCTGTTATCTGGATATTCTTTCTCTGCCTGCGCAGTTGGCTCTACAACAACGCGTTTAACAGACATGAATTTGAATTAAATGAAGCAGAATTTGCACAACAGCAGTGGGAAGAGTGGGCTGGCCGCAACATCGCAGTCCTGCACAGCGGTGTTATATTGCCTGCAAATCTGACATCTAAAATTCTTTTGGCTTCTCCGCCAACACTGGAGCAAAGCACATTTTTATCCCGACGAATCGCTCTGCGCACTCCTGAGGCGCACTTTTCTGTTTTGCTAGCAGGGGTAAATCAGGCTTTGGCAACGTTGCCTTCAGGTATCGTACCTGTCGTTACATTGCTGACCGATTTTTCTGATGATTTGCCTGCGTTGCAGGCTGCATTTATGAATGCCTGGCAGAGAGATATTCCCGATCGCCCGGGACCCCGGTTGACCATTCTTAAGTCGAAGTCCTTCCTTTCACTGGATGAGCGAATTCGCGCGCCTGCGCTGGATGTGGAAATAATCCTGATTCATCAGACTCAGGGAGGAGATGCGTATAGTGATGCGCTGGCTCTTCTTATGATGACCTCCGATGATGTGGTCACAAAATTCAACCTCTCTTTCAACGCCCGTATTTTGCGTCCAATGGCACTTGACAGGGAAATATCAGAAACGTCGCTGGATACGTTTTTCTCAACGCAAACGCAGGCCTGTTCAACGGTCAGTATCGTTGGTGACAAAGTGGATTGGGGTAATGCATTTTTTCGTTTGCTCAATTCAGCCAGAGAATATGGCGGTTACTGGAAACCTGAACAGCTTCACTGGCTGGAAAAATATGCCGGAATAAGTGGCCCCTTCTCTCCATGGATACTGGCTGCTGTAGCCAGCGATATCGTCAATATACAAAAAGCGGACTGCCTGATGCTCTCAAAGGATGATGAGCAGAAATTTATTAATACGGTGCAAACAGGGAATATAACTAATGAAAACAGGTGACTCTTTATGGCGTGGAGAATGGGGCCGGCTGGGATTCTCCGCCCTTATTGCAGGAGGGATTGTCTGGCTGATATGGCACTTTGGCGACAGGATTGGGCTACATACTACGCTTATGAAAAGTCTGGTACTTGCCGGTGCGTTATTTCTGTTGATGATGCTTCGTCATAGCAAAACAATGAGTCTGGTTATTCAGCAGAGCTGGCATCGCTTAGAGGCTAAGCGAAAGAATGCCCTGCCTGCTGATGAAAGCCGTGTTGCACAGACCGCACCACGCACCGTCACCGTTGATGCTATCCGCCTCACCCTGCGCAATCTTCACGGTCGCTGCTGGGCACGTAAAACGCGCATCCTGCTGATAACCGGCGCAGTTGATGAAGTGGAACAATTAACCCCTGGCCTGCCGGATCAGCTCTGGCAGGAAGACCGTGGCACGCTGCTATTGTGGGGGGGCGATCTCAACTCACCTGCTGACATTGCCTGGCTGACAGCGTTACGCAAATTGCGCCGCCGTCCGGTTGATGGAGTAGTATGGGTGACCCGGGCATTCGATCAGTTATCAGCGCCGGGACTGGAGCAGCGGCTGTCGCTGCCTTCTGAGAGCATCATGGATCCCCCGTTTCATGCCATTCGCGCCCGGATGGATGCGCTGGGCTGGAAGCTTCCGCTATATGTCTGGTCCCTGCATACGTGCGCCGGTAAGCCGGAAGGTCGCATCACGCAGGCCACTGGCTGTCTGCTACCTGCCGGCTGTCATAATGAGGCTTTAACAGAAACGCTGACTGCCCTGACGCCGGTCCTCATCTCGCAGGGGCTGCAGCAAACCTGTAGTGATATAAACCATCACTTTCTTTTGACGCTCGCTGACCAGCTCAGCCGCAGATCGGCGAACGTGACCGCGCTCCTCTCAGTGATGCTCAATTCGTCCAGCCCACTATCGCTCGCGGGGCTGGTGTTCAGCCAGCCTTCTGCGGGTACCAGGCAAGCTGCTATGCACCACTGGCGCATGGATAAATGCTGGGATGTTCTGCCTGCGTCAGTCCAGATGCTTCCTGCAGATCTTCGTCCACGTAAGCCGGGCATTCCATGGCAAAAGATAATGGCGTCTTGTGCTTCTCTGACAATGGTGGGCTGGGCTGCGTGGATATGTATTGCATATATAGCTAATTACAGACAGGTAGCTGACGTAAATGCCCAGGCCGCGCTTGCCGTCAGGCTGAATCAGTCGCCTGAACAACGTATGAAAGCGCTAACTGAATTTCAGCACACGCTGGCTCGCCTGGAGCATCGCTCAGAACATGGCGTGCCATGGTATCAGCGCGCCGGGCTTAGTCAGAACGAAAAACTGCGTTCTGCTCTGTGGCCTCGCTACCTTGAAGCAGCACAGCCCCTCCTGCGCGACGCTGCCGCAGCCTGGCTCACCGGTGCATTGCAGACTTATGCCGCACTCCCGCCTGACAGCCCGCTGCGTGAAACGCAGTCAAAGCAGGCCTATGTGCATCTCAGACTCTATCTGATGCTGACGCGTCCTGAACGTATGGACGCCAGCTGGTTCAGCCAGACGCTGATGCAGAACCGGACACAGCGGCAGGGGCTGGATGAGGCTTACTGGCAGGGAGCCGGGGAGACGCTGCTGGCCTTCTATGCAGAGCATCTGATCACTCACCCCGAATGGGCGCTGAAAGCAGACCCGGATCTGGTCGGGCAGGTACGCACCCTGCTGGTGCGTCAGATGGGGGTAACCAACAGTGAATCGCGGCAGTATCAGCGGGTGATCTCCAAAGTAAAACGCCAGTACGCCGATATGCGGCTGGCCGATATGACCGGCGATACGGATGCCGCTCGCCTCTTTATCACTGATGAAATTGTGCCCGGCATGTTCACCCGTCAGGCGTGGGAAGAGGGCGTTAAACCTGCCATTGAAAAAGTGGCGCGTGAGCGGCGTGAAGAGATGGACTGGGTACTGAGTGATGCACCGCCGCCTGCAGGTGAGGCGGCTTCGCCTGAGGCGCTGGAAGCGAGGCTCGCCAGCCGCTACTTTGCCGATTACAGTGCGGCCTGGCTGCACTTCCTTAATAGTCTGCGCCTGCAGCCCGCGCCGACGCTCTCCGATGCGATTGACCAGCTCACGCTGATAGCGGACGTCAGGCAGTCGCCGCTGGTGGCGTTAATGAACACGCTCAATGTGCAGGGGCGTACCGCACAGAGCGGCGGCGCGATGAGCGACTCGCTGGTGAAATCTGCACAAAACCTCTTTAACCGGGAGAAGCGCCCGGTGATTGATCAGCGCAGCGGCCCGCAGGGGCCGCTTGATGCCACGTTCGGCCCGCTGCTGGCGCTGACCGATAATCAGAGCAGCAGCACGATGAACCTGCGCACCTTCCTGACGCGCGTAACGCAGGTGCGCCTGCGCCTGCAGCAGGTCACCAGCGCGGCAGATCCGCAGGCGATGACGCAGGCGCTGGCCCGGACGGTATTTCAGGGAAAGAGCGTTGACCTGACGGAGACACGCGACTACGGCAGCCTGGTCGCCGCCGGACTGGGGCAGGAGTGGAGCGGGTTCGGGCAGACGGTGTTTGTGCGCCCGATAGAACAGGCGTGGCAGCAGGTGCTGATGCCGGCTGCAGGCAGCTTCAACGCACAGTGGCAGCAGGCCGTAGTGAATGAGTGGAACCGCGCATTCGGCGGCCGCTACCCGTTCAAAAATGTCAGCAGCGAGGTATCACTGCCGCTGCTGGCGAAATATCTGAATGCGGACACCGGACGCCTTACCCGCTTTCTGCATGCTCGTCTGAGTGGCGTACTCCATCGCGAAGGGACCCGCTGGGTACCGGACCGCATTAACGCCCGCGGACTGACATTTAATCCCGCTTTTCTGCGGGCGCTTAATCAGCTCAGTCAGATTGCTGACGTGGTATTTGCCAGCGGTCATGCCGGCCTGCATTTTGAGCTGCGTCCGGGAACGGCAGCAGACGTAATGCAGACTGACCTGATAATCGACAGCCAGAAGCTGACCTATATGAATCAGCAGCCGGTCTGGCGGCGCTTTATCTGGCCTGCTGACACCGACGCGCCAGGCGCATCGCTGAGCTGGATCAGCACCAAAGCAGGCACTCGTCTGTACGGTGAGATGCCGGGCAGCTGGGGGTTGATCCGCCTGCTGGAAAAGGCGCACGTCAGCGCCAGACCAGGGCTGGGCAGCAGCTGGCAGCTGACCTGGCATGCCCCCGACGGGCGGCCGTTAAACTACATCCTGCGTACCGAAGCCGGCGAGGGGCCGCTGGCGCTGCTGAAGCTGCGCAACTTTACGCTCCCGTCCGATATTTTTCTCACCAGCAGCACCCAGAACCCGCCTGGTAACGCTGAATTCATTGAGGAGGAGTGATGCCTCTGCAATCTCTGATTAGCGCCTGCGGCATGGATGCGGAACCGCTCCGCGCGCAGGCTGCTGAGCATATTCTCTTATGGGAGCACTGGTTGCAGCCTGTAAGCACCAGCCATCCTGCCGGTGAAGACCCGACCTATACCGATACGTTTCAGCGGATGCAGGAGGAGATGAACCGCCTGTCTGGCACGGATATGGCACTGATCTGTTCGCTGGCGGAGCAGATACTGACTTCGGAAGCGAAAGATATCCGCGTAGCGGTCTGGTACTGCGTGGCCCGCCTGCAGCAGGATGGCGAAGAGGGGTTTGCTGAGGGACTTGCCTTACTGGCGGGCCTGCTGCAGCGCTTTGGTGACAACCTGCATCCGCAGCGGACGCGCAGTCGCGAGGCGGCGCTGAATTTTATATCCAGCGCGCGCGTGCTGGATACGCTGACGCTCTATCCGGAGGTGACGACCGCCACGGCGCAGCGCACCGTGGCGGCGCTGCTGGCTATTGATGACATCTGCAGGGCGCAGGGCGGCACCCATTCCGCAGGGCTTTACAGCGCGCTGGAGTCCCGGCTGCTTAACGCCGGTGGTCCTGATGCGATAGTGCCGCTGACGGCAGCAGACAGCCTGCAACCAGACGCGTCTTCAGCCTCAGCTGCGCCAGCGCTGGCTGCCATCAGCTCCGGGCGGGAGCTGATGGAACAGGCGCGAACGCTGGCAGCTTATCTGCGCGAGCAGCCAAATGGCGCGCTGGCCGCACACCGGCTGATGAAAACCATCCGCTATGACACGCTCAGTCAGCTGCCGCTGCTGTCAGGTAACGGCAACAGTTGTGTGACGCCACCAAAATCTGACCAGCGCGCGCTGCTTAAACGCCTCTGGCTTCAGCAGAGCTGGGCCGAGCTGGCTGAGCAGGCGGACAGTCTGTTCAGTCGGGGAACAAACCATTTCTGGCTTGACCTGCAGTGGTATCAGCACCAGGCGCAGCTGCGATCGGGGCATGCGGAGTTTGCGGCTATTGTTCAGGACGATCTGAAAGGGCTGCTCTCCCGCCTGCGCGGACTGGAAACGCTGGCCTTCAGCGACGGCATGCCGTTTGCGGATGAGGTGACGCTGAGCTGGATCCGGCAGCAGGTCATGATAACGGAGAGTGCGTTCGGACCCGATCCCGCCGCTGCGGCGAGCATGCCGGAAGATGAGGTGCTGTTGCTGGAGAGCGAGGCGACTGAGCTGGCAGACAGAGAGGGCATTACCGCTGCGCTGACCTGGCTGCAGCAGCGACCCGGTATCCACTCTCCGCGCCAGCAGTGGCTCCTTCGCCTGCTGATGGCACGGATTGCTGAGCAGTCTGGTCGGCAGGAACTGGCACTGCAGCTGCTGGGCGCGCTCGATGCTGGCGCAGAGAGTATGACGCTGGCGGAGTGGGAGCCAGCGCTGTTATTTGAAGTCAAGTCCCGCCGGCTGAAGTTACTGCGTGCCCGCGCAGGCCGGAGTGAAAAAGATAAAGCCCGCCTGCAGTCTGACATGGAACAGCTGCTGGCCGGGCTGGTGACTATCGATGCGGCGCGAGCGTCAGTACTCTTTTCTTAATGCGGTCTGACCTCTTTCTTTAATTTAAATATAAATGGTTCAAAGGAATGATGACATTAACAGAAATACAGAATATGCAGCCGACAGGCTTTAATTATTTTGATAATACGTTTGTCAGCAGGGAAGAAATAAAAGGCGTCATCAATCACGCAGAGCTCGTCAATTTAAAAAGCGCTCAGCTGAGTAAAACTGCCAGTCAGTACGAAATTGAATTGTGGACCGATAAACAGGTCATCAATATTCATGCCGGTAATATTCTGACTAATGTGGTTCTTACCCCGGTTGCGGCTGCAGCGGACATTATTTTCTTTCCGATATCGCTGACGTTTCTCCGGTTTATGACTGGTCTGGGTGCGTTCAAATAAGAGAGGCTCGTCAGAATATGAAAGACTTAACGCTGCGCTATTACGATATTGAAATGCGCTATCTGCGCGACGCCGCAAAAGAGTTTGCCGAAACGCACCCTGACCGCGCCGCGATGCTCAACCTGGATCGTGCCGGAACGCCGGATCCGTTTGTGGAGCGCCTGCTGGAGGGCTTTGCCTTCTCGGTAGGACGGCTGCGTCAGAAGATCGATGATGACCTGCCGGAGCTGACCGAAGGCCTGGTCAGCATGCTCTGGCCGCACTATCTGCGCACCATTCCATCGCTCGCAGTAGTGGCGCTGACGCCGGACCTGCCGAAAATGAAGATGGCAGAGACGGCGCCTGCAGGACTGGAGATCTTTTCCCGTCCCGTGGGGCCTAAAAATACCGTGTGCCGCTATCGCACCACGAAGCCGGTCACGCTTAACCCGCTGGTGGTCACCGGGGTTGCTATGGGCACTGAGCCGGATGGGCGCTCTGTGCTGCGCCTGCGCCTGACCAGCAGCGGGCAGGCGGACTGGAGCCAGTGTGACCTGCGCCAGCTGAGCCTGTGGCTGGGAGAAGATCTGCCCGTGGCGACGGCACTGCATCAGAGGCTGACCCGCTGCCAGGCGGCGCTGTACATTCGCGAGGCGGGGCAGCCGGAGCGCAGGGCCTTTGACGGCTGGTTCAGCCCCGGCGGATTTGACGAGGGTGACCGGCTCTGGCCAAAGGGGGAGAGCGCTTTCAGCGGCTATCAGCTGCTGCTGGAGTACTTCACCTTTCCTGAGAAATTCCGTTTTGTGAATCTGAATGGGCTGGAGACGCTCGCGCTTCCGCCCGGGCTGGCATACGTCGATATCGAGGTGGTCTTCAGCGAGCCGTGGCAGAGTGATCTACCGGTCAAAGAGAGCTCTCTGCGCCTGCACTGCGTGCCGGTGATTAACCTGTTTGCACTGGAAGCCGATCCGCTGATTGTGAACGGACTGGAGAGCGAGTATCTGCTGCGCGCAAAGCGCCTGCAGGATGGGCACACGGAAATTTACTCGGTGGATACGGTCAGCGGTTCAGGACTGACCGGTGCGGCTGAGTATGTTCCGTTCACCAGCTTCCGGCACCGGGGCGGTATGATGCGTCGTCTTGCTCCGGAACGTTACTTTCATACCCGCGTGCGCCGGGGCGTCACCGGCCTGCATGACACCTGGCTGATCCTCGGCGGTCAGCAGTGGGAGAAAGACGATCTGCTTTCCCGCGACACGCTCTCGCTGCGCATTACCGGTACCAACGGCCAGCTTCCGCGTCGCGCGCTGCAGAGCACGCTGCTGGATCGCTGCGAACAGATGCTGCAGACGCCGGTGACGGTGCGCAATCTTACCCGCCCGACGCTGCCTGCTTATCCACCCGCTGAGGACCGCTTTCACTGGCGGGTGCTCAGCCATCTCGGCTCTGGCTTTATCAACATGATGAACAGCGCAGAGGTGCTGCGCGGCACGCTGGCGCTCTATAACTGGCAGGATGATGAACGCTGTAACCGCAGGCTGGAGGCGATCCTTGACGTGCAGCAGCATCGTCTGCAGCGGTTTGAGTCGGGTTATCTGCTGCGCGGTCTCGATGTTGAAGTGACGCTCGACAGCAGCGGTTTTACCGGTGACGGCGATGTCCACCTGTTTGGTGAAATGCTTAACCGCTTTCTGTCACTGTATGCGGACATGAATCAGTTCATTCAGCTTTCGCTGATAGTCCGGCCTGAAGGAAAATGTATCCGATGGAAAGAGAATCACAGTCAGTGTCTGCCCGGCTGATCGCACGGCTGGGCGACCAGCTTTCCCATATAAATTTTTACCGTTTTTGCCAGCTGCTGGAGAGGTGCGATCCTGAAGCGCCGGTTCCGGGCAGCGTCTGGCAGGTGCGACACGAGCCGGTACGGTTCAGGCCGCATCCGGGCATGGGATTTCCGGCCGGCGAAATTCGCGCGGCTGAAACCGCCGGGGATCCGCACCTTCCGCCCACGGTACGCATCAATTTTATGGGGCTGTATGGCACGGCATCTCCGCTGCCGACGCACTATATCGACGATATCGCCCGGCAGCGTGAAGGACACGAGGCGCTGCAGGATTTTCTGGATATCTTCAGCCACCGGCTGACTACGCAGTTTTACCGTATCTGGCGCAAATACACCTATCCGGCCACGTTCGCCGCCGGCGGCACCGATGAAACCTCTCAGTATCTGCTGGGGCTGGCTGGCCTGGGAATAGACGGCTGTGCGCAAAACATCGCCACGCCGGTTTCGCGCTTTCTGGCGCTGCTGCCGGTCATGCTGCTGCCTGGCCGGACCGCTGAGGGGCTCTCCTCGCTGGTAGCGCTGCTGGCACCGGATACGCGCGCGCAGATAGTGCCGTGGGATCCGCGTCGTATTCCCCAGTCCTGCCGTTTACGTCTGAGCACGCAACAGCCGGTCAGCCTGATGCGTCGTCCGGTCATGGGAACGCATGCCACCGACGTTAACGGACAGGTACTACTGCGACTGCTCACCGATAACCCGGAGGAGATGCGCGGCTGGCTGCCCGGCGGACAGTTACACGGCGATCTGATGGCGCTGCTCCACGTCTATCTGGGAGCAAAGCTGGATGCACGGCTGGAGCTGTGCGTTGACCGCGCCCTGCTGCCGGATGCGCAGCTGAGCTGCCGGAGGGAAGCGGCACAGCAGCTGGGCCGCACCGCGGTGCTGCCTCAGCGGAACCTTAACGCCTCGCATAAACCCGATTTACTCACTATACCGCTCGGGCGTTATCAGCGTGTCCGGGAACAACCTTCAGGGACTAAAACAGATGAGCAGGGCGACTACCGCTGGTAAAATAGTTATTCCTCTGATGCTGGCGCTGAGTGCCAGCGGCTGCGGCCTGACGCAGAAAGTATCCGAAGGCACCGCGTCCGTCACAAAATCTCTTTTTTACAAACAAATACGCACCCTGCACCTCGACTTCCGCGCCCGCGAAGGCGCCAACCGCAACGCGCAGGGCGCTGCGCTCTCAACCGTGGTGCGCATCTGGCAACTCAGCGACCGTCAGGCCTTTGACGCCTCCGACTACCCTTCACTGTTAGCGGCTGGCAGTCAGGTTCTGAAAGCGGATCTGCTGGCGCAAAAGGCTATCCGGGTGCGTCCCGGCGAATCGGTCAGTATTGATGTACCCATGGAGGAGAGAACCGGGTTTGTGGCGGTGGCCGGAATGTTTCTGTCGCCAGATACTCAGGATGAGACGTGGCGACTACTGCTGACCCGCGCAGACCTCCACCCGGACAAAGCCAGGGTGATTGAGCTGGGTGACGGCACGCTGACGCTGGTAGCGGAAAAAGGGGAAAGACCCTGATGCAGCCTTCACTTTACGACATGCTTTACGGCAATTTCAGCGGCGGCCTGGATCTGGATGCGGTGAGCGAACGGGAACAGGTGATTTTGTCGGTGCTGGATAACCTGCAGCGCATTCTGAACACCCGCGCCGGCGCCCTGGCTCATCTGCCCGATTATGGCCTGCCGGATATGACGCTCATCCTGCAGGGGCTGCCCGGCACCGTACATCAGCTGGTACATATTCTTTCTGACGTATTACTGAAGTATGAGCCCCGGCTGAAACAGGTTGATGTGGTGATGCTGGAACAGACGCAGCCCGGTGAGCTGCGTTATGCCATTGATGCCGGGCTGGACGTCGTAGGTAGGGTGCGCTATGGCACTGACTTTATGCCGGGAGGAAAGGTACTGCTGCGGCATCTGCGCCAGCAGAACGTGATGCGTTAAGCCATAGCCACCAGCCAGATAAGATCGCCGGCCTGGCGCTTCGCCTTTACCTTCCCGCTAACACTCTGATAACGGACCTGCTTCCGGCAGGTCTGCGGATAACTATGACCTTTTCATCTCAGAAACCGCACGTGCTGATGACCGGCGGAGACCCTCGCCTGCATCCCGAATTTATTTGTCTGCAAAACGAAATCAGGAAGCTCAGCCATCCCGCCCGGCCCGATATTAACTGGCTGCAGGTGATGGAGAGCTGCACCCGGCTTTTCGGACAGGCTGGAGCAGATCTGCAGTCTGTTTGCTGGTTTACGCTGGCGCTTTCTCATCTTGACGGCGCTAAGGGGATGCAGGAGGGGCTCAGGGTCACGGAGGCACTGATGTGCTCACGCTGGCAGACGCTCTGGCCCCACCAGCCTGCAGACCGGATAGCGATCCTGAGAATGCACTTTCAGCGCCTGCAGTTTCTGTTACGCACCTGGCTGGCGGAGAAGCCTGATACGCAGATCGCGCTGAAGGCGTGCGCCACATATCTGGATCTGATTGAGCAGCATCTGGCGCAGGCGGGCCTCAACGCCGCGAGCGGTATCCGCCAGCTGTGTGATAAAGTCAGAACAGCAGCCGAAAACGCAGAGCCGTCACCGGGCCAAAGCGACATGACGACTGTACGCAGAAGCCGCCCGCGCGAGGCGCTTTCCGACCCGGCTCCGGTAACGGCAACGCCTCCGACCTTTATTATTCATCCCGAATCAGCGCCTGAACAGACATCATCAGGCCGTTATATCAGGCCTTTTATCGCCGGCATGGCCGCTATGCTGGTGGTTGTCGCAACAGGCGCAGGCGGCTGGCTTTATGCCCGCCAGCCCGGTGAAAATACGCGTATGCTCTCTGCTGCCGTACCTGCGCTTCCTCATCCGCTGACGGAAGAGCAGCGGGCAGGCATCCGGCAGGATCGGCGTATCAACGCCGCAGAGTGGATCAATACGATCAAAACACAGGCTGAACGGCTTGATGCCGCCGGTATCGGCAGGGCGGGGAGCTACAGCGCCGACGTTGCGCTGCTGGCAGGCTCGATCTGGCCGGCTGAAGAGTTAACGCGCCGGCTGCTGACAGACGCGCTCGCCAGGAGAGAGGCGATGACAGCCTCGCCGGAAGCGGCAGGTGCCTGGCAGCAGGGGATGGAAAAACTCAGCCTGCTCAGTGAAAAGCTCAATGCGCTTGATGAGAAGCGGGGGCGTTACCTGACCGTCAGCGAGCTGAAGTCAGCAATATTTTCCACACAACAGGCATTCAGCCTGCATATCCCCGCTGAAGAGTGGCTGCGCCGCTATGAAGATTCTGCTTCTCCGGCCGGGGAAGCGCAGTTTAAACGGGCAATCAGTGAACTGCAGGCGCGATACGACATGATTCGCCTTCGCAGGGCAGCCGCATTGAGAGGCTCAGCGGCACAGGAGAGCGGATCTTAAATAAAACCGACGATCTGCTTATTATCAGCGAGTGAATGACAGTGATCCCGAATGATCTACTCCGGCATGCTGCACTGGCAGTGAGCGCTGCGCTCATCGTTATTTTTATCGATTTCGTCCGGTGCTTCTCCGGGTGATGTGATAAATCTGACTGGTACAGAGAGCCTGGGTGAGAACAATCTTTACAGCATGCCATAAAGATTTTCACAACAGTAATTCAATCGCTGGATCGTCTTTTCTCGCATTAAGTGGGGAAGTTCTGATATGGCATTGACTCCTGCCATCGCCATTTTGCCGCCACTCTAAAATCAGGAAACAAAAAAAGCCACCCTGAAAGGTGGCTTAAATGTATGATTTTCATCATTAAATTTGGTGGCCCCTGCTGGGTTTGAACCAGCGACCAAGCGATTATGAGTCATAAAATCGGCATGTTTCTAATCGTTCGCTATTGACGCTTATTGTATTTTTAATTGTCTATAATCAATTGGTTATGATGTTGTTTTTGTTTCTGATTGGTTGTCTCGTCTCCCCATTGTACTATCGTTACCTGACCCGTTACCTGACCCAAAATGGGCATCGTGTCAGGTAACGCTTATCCTTAGAAAGGTAACCTCATGGCCGCTAATCTTACCGAGACTGCTATACGTGGATTTAAGACAAAAAGCACGTCGTACTACGTGTGGAGCAACAGCGCTCAGCGTGGTACTGGCAGGCTTGGCGTTAAGGTTCAGCCTTCAGGCAGCAAAGTTTTTTATTTCCGTTACTACGTTGAGAAAGGCAAGAAAGAGAAGTTCATCCAGTTGGGCATCTGGCCTGAGATGAAACTGGTGACGGCCAATGAGCTGGCGAAAAAGTACGGAGCCTGGCTTGTCGAAGGAAAAGAACCCCAGCAAGAGCTTGAGCAACAACGCCTGGCCGAACAGCACATCATGCAGCTCCATCGTTCACAGGGATCGTTTGAAGAACTGGTGCATGGCTACGTTAACAAGATGAAACTCGACAATAAGCGTACCTGGGCCGATGTACTGAAACGTCTTGAAAAAGAGTGCTATTCGGTTATTCCTCGCGAAACCAAAGCCAAGGATGTGACGCCTCTGCAGATCAAAAGCATCCTGTCAGGCATTATCCAGCGTGATGCGGTGGTGCATGCGAATCGAGTTCGTTCCTACCTGATGGCGGCATTTAACTACGGGCTTAAAGCCGATAACGATCCCATTAATACCAGTGTGGGCATTACGTTCGGGCTCGAAGTTAACCCGGTATCGGCGATACCGAAGCAATCCTCAGCGGAGAAAGTGGGTGATACATGGTTAACGCTGGAGGAGCTACGTTTTGTCATGGAACAGTTCGCCGAGGCCACCAACGTTGGACCGTTGATGCAACACCTTATCCGCTTCTGTGTTTATGCTGGCGGGCAGCGTCCGTTTGAAATGATAGCCAGCCAGTGGAGTGCGATTGACTGGCAGCAAAAGACGCTCCTGGTAATTGCCGATGTATCGAAAAACAAACGAGAACACCTGATCCCGCTGACTGAATCGGCACTACAGGAATTAGCCTCAGTGAAAGAACTGACTAAGGAAAGTAACAGTCCCTATATCTTCCCACTCTCGACCAACGGCGAGCGACCGGTGCGCACCGACAGTCTGGCACGTTCGATCATGTATTTCCGGGCCTTTAATCCTGAGTTTAAAGTTTTCACGGCGCGAGATTTACGCCGGACCTGTAAAACGCTGATGGGGGAGGCGGGGATCAGCAAAGAGATCCGCGACCGTATCCAGAATCACGCTTTGAATGACGTCAGCTCGAAACACTATGATCGTTATGATTACCTGACTGAAAAGCGTAGGGCGCTTGAGATCTGGGAAGACAGGGTCAACAACTATCAGCGGCAGCAGGAAAACAACGTTGTGAACCTGTTTGGGCGGAAGTAGCATTTATCTGAACAAGGCTATCAGGTAAGAACGTTGTGTAGCTGGTGTTCTCTGCGGCATCAAAAAATTGCGATGCCGCCGAGATACTGGCGGAGGGTTATAGGAGACTTTCTTCTTTATTTCGGTGACCGCCTGAGCGGTCACGTCTAATAAATGACAGTACATTGGTGGCGGCACAGGCTCTCGCCTTTAGCACGTAGACACTCCGATTAATATCACGCCAGGTAATACTACTTTTCTGGCAACACGAACCGAACTTCAATACGACGCTGACGTGCATCTTCCGGTGCAACACCGGGAATAGGCTGCGAATCACCATATCCGGCAACAATCACCCGACGTGCAAAAGCCTGAGCAAGATCGCCAACTATAAATTTACGCGCCTCTCTTGCACGCGCTGCCGATAAGGTAAAATTATCGTCATAGACAGTGCAGAAACTTTCAAAATTAGTCACCGGACGGGTAACCGGAAGATTATCCGTATACCCTTCAATATAAACTTGTCCGCTTCTAAATTCGGTAAGAAATCTGACGACCTGCGTTTCAATTGTCGCTAATGCCTGGCTTGCCTGAGATGCAATGCAGGCGCTGCCGCGATTGAAAACTCCATCACGCAACGTAATTTTTTGCGAGTTGACATCCAGCGCAACTAAGCCTTCATTTGCCGTTCCATCAAGCGTGGTTTTAATACTTCCCAACATTTCCCCTACCCGGGCTCGCTGGGCATTGATTCCCTGTTCCATTTCCTGCTTATGCTTAATATCTGACCATGTTTTCTGTAATACAGACATCACCAGCAGTAACATAACTACAGCCATTACTCCTGACATCAGGTCGGAGATCGAGACCCACTCATTAGGTTTATCTTTCATGAGTGAGTACCTCAGACTGCATCATTAACGATGTTCATGGTCGATAACGTTTGGTCGATATGTTGCAATGTATTGGCAAGTGGCGTCAGGCTTTTTTCAATTTGCTGAACCAGGTGGTTCCGTTCTGGTGGTGATAGCATTTTACGAATCCCCCCCAGCTCTTCCAGAGAACGGATCAATCTGTCATCGAGCGAAGAAAGTGCAGCAGAGGCATCAGTATTACTCAGCATTTCATCACGTAATGATTCAATGCTGTGCACCAGTTTACCGACACCTGCAGTGACCCTGTCCATTCCCGGCTGAAGAGGGCTCTCTTTCTGCATGAGTTGAAGTTGATTCACCAGCGTTTCAATCGCATCTGCATTTCTTTCGCCTGATGTCGTCATCTCCGCATAACGGTTGTTCAGGCTTGCTACTTGCCGATTGCTGCTGGATACCGCTGTTAGCCCGTTAACTATTTGCTCACGCAAATCATCAACCAGTTTTGTCATAGCGATCACTTTTTCATTTAAAGTTTCACTGGTGATCATAAATTCACGCTGCGCATCACGCTGAGTTTTCATCGATTGATCGATGGAAATTCGAACTTCACTCATTGTGGTGCCAACGTTTTGAGAAAGGTCGGTAACTGCACTGGAAATGCCATCTGTTGCATTTGCCATACTGGTGGATATCGATTCCATATTCTGGCTAAAACTTTCGCCCATTTGGGAGATGGTGGAACCAAGGTCGGTTTTAACCGTGCCTAACATATCGGTAATGCCCATACGGAAATCGCCGATAACCTGTTGCAAATCACCTGCGGAATTACCCATTTCTTGTGCTGCAGATGACATTTTTTCGGCTGAATGTTGAATTGCGGACAGGTTACTACTGTTGGTATTAATGAAGTGCTGTAACGATTCTCGGGTCGTCGTTAACTCTGTTATCTGTTGTTGCCCCTGCACAGACTGATCTTGGGTACCCTTAACGATATCGTTTTGAATTTCATGCAAGAGGTCTTGCAGTTTGACCAATTGCTCATTCTGGCTAATACGCTGTTGTTCAGCGTTATCACCCTGACCGGCGATCCTCATATAGATCGCAGCTACCTCGGCATGGTGTGAATGGTTAGCCTGCCGGGAATTTTCGCTTTCCTCGTGAATACTGTTGCATACGTGCTGCAATCCATCGATATGTTGCTGCTGAGTACTACGGGATATATCTGTCAATTGTTCCAGATATGTTTCCTGTATTTTGCGTTGTTGTGCGGCAGCATGGCCCTGGTCAATCAGGGGTTGTAAAAACGACTCCATACCTGAAGAGAACTTGCTCAGCAACTGCCGTGTGGCTTCGCTTTCCACCTGCATTCTATCGTTCAAACCCTGTAATGCTGCCAGATACTGCAACTGGGTCTCTTTATGTTCAGCACGCTTTTGCTCTCGAGACTGGTCAAACACTTGTTTCATCTGCTGTGCGCACCAGCGCAAACGCTTCTCGTCATATCCTAACCCAGCAGCACAGGCTTTAAGGATCAGATACGCCATGATCCCCCATGTCGACGTTTTAAATTTCGTCCCCAGCCCTTCCATCATCCCCATCAGATTCGACATGGCGTTATCCATGCCTGCGGAGTTAGCATCAATCAAAATATCCGATGCTTTGTTAAGGGCAATTCCCAGACCGAGAAAGGTGCCTAGCAACCCTAAAATTAACAAAATGCCCGGCATAATATCGGCCATTTTTTCTGCGGGGCTGGCAACTGCTGCGCTGATTTCGTTGACTGAACCATGATCAACATCGAGATGGTCTGCCCCATTATTCAGTGCATCACCTTGCCATTTTCTGTCCCAAAAGCGCTGATTTGCCTGCCAGAGCAATAAACCAATCGTCAGTAAAACCAAAAAAAGCATTGTGCCGCCAAACAGCATCTGAATGACGTCGAATTCCGGCAATATAAAGGCAAAAAATTCATGAAACGTCATGCTGCCACCTCGACAAGCTTGCTTGCACGTGCGCGGCTGGCTTTTTCAAAGATATTGGCAAAATCGATAATTAAGCTTTGTTGCTCGGTATTAAGTTCTTCCCAACGCTTACCAAACTGAGCACACTCAATAATAATCATCCCAACCGTGCTGCTGTCTTCCATCAAATATTCTTGGTCAGCAAATTCTTCAGGCTCTTTTTCTAGCATTTGCAGAAATCCTTCTGCTGCAAAAACATAATTACGCATTTCATTGGTTCGTTTGCGTCTTGCTTCCATCTCAGCCTGTTGCACTGGTAAACGAGCTTCTAGGTCGTTGAGCATTGGTACTTCATCTTCCTGAAGATCACCAAGGCGCTGGCCAATCTGTAGACGTCGCAGAAGTACTTGTTCTTTCGACAGATCGTCATTCAGCGATTTCCATTCATTTTCCATATCCTGCAGGTTATACCCCCAGGCCATTATCATTTCTTCGAACACGAAGGGGATAAGCTTCTTGCCAAAACGTGCCATCACAACACGATCCAGGCGTTGCGTTGCGTCATCGCTCAACTGAGGGTTGGGTTTTAGCAATTCGTTGCCAGTTTCAATAAGAAACAGGTCGTCATCGGTTATCGTATCAATGTCCTGCGCACGCGTAAGATGCTGCTCAGTATCTTTCAGTAACTTCTGCGAAGCGCGTAACCGCAGATAATGTTCGAAATCGTTGATCTGTATGTTATCCAGGACGTCCTTAATACGCGTTGAGAGTTGGGCATATAAGGTAATCAGACTCGCCAGATCAACAGCACTGGCTGCTTCCCCGCGCATCTGGTTACGTGCTTCGCGTAGTGCTTGCTCATGCTCACTGGCCTTATCCATTTCTTCCTGTGTAAGAAACAAATCTTTAAGTTGTTTGGCTTTATTAATTGCCCACTCAATGGCCTTACCAATACGTTTCGCCAGCTCACTCTTATCCCATTCGACCAGCAGCCCCAACGCTTTATCCAGCGCTTTTAAAGCGCCACCCACCCACGGGAATTGTGGCAACATCTTTTCAGCTAATTTTGCTGCGTTTTGCACGATAGGGCGAATCACATTACTGATAAATGGCTTCACCTTTTCCCAGACGCTCTTTACGCTTCCCACAAAGGTCTCAGCTTTTTCTGCCATCCAGGAAACGGTTTTAGCTGCGGTTTCTTTAATACCATTCCATACCCGGCTAGCAGTGCTTGTCACTGCACTTGCTACGCTGCTGCAAAAACTGCTGAAACCTGACCATAACCCCATGATTTTCTCCTGTTGTTTTTATTGGATACCTAATAATTTTTTTGCTGTGTTGACTTCACTGGTTGTACGTCCCGAATGATTGGCTATCGCCTGGTGGGAGGCCAAAACCTGTTCTATCGCACTCCGTAAATGAGCGATGTTAAGTTGTGCAGCCTCTCCGGTGCGTTCTGCTTCCAGCAGCACTTTAGGCAGTGCCAGACGCATACAGGTACGGATCTCTCGTCCTGCCAGGCCTTCGGATAGTTCGCTTGCGGCGGTAAGAAGGCTTTCTCTTTCTTCAGCGAGTGGAATTTCAGCAACCAGGAATTTGTTCCAGAGATGGTAACGGGCTGTAAGATCAGGAAGCGTAAATTCAACGTGATAGCCAATACGGCTGCGGAACGCCTCATCATAGTTACGTGCGAAATTAGTCGCGAAAACTACAATGCCGTCAAAACGCTCCAGCTCGATCAGTAACGTAGAGCGCATCGCATTAACTTCATTATCAACACCTTGTGTGACAGAGGAGAGTCGTTTCCCCAGTAACGTGTCGGCTTCATCGAAAAAGAGCAGCGCTCCGCTTTCCTTAGCCTGCGCGAAAGCAGCCTGGATATTTTTAGCCGTTTCTCCCATAAACTTGCTTTCCAGTTCTGCAATACCAAGAGCAATAAAGGGCATCCGTAACTGTCCAGCCAGTGCCTCGGCGCAAAGCGTTTTCCCGGTGCCGGGAGGGCCATAAAAATTTAGTATCGCCGTCGACCCCATAGGATCAACGGCTGAAAAATTCCATTCCTGGTAGATCGTTTTATGAAAACGCAGACGAGCCATACATTCATCAAGAGAGGAGCGGGTGGACAGGGATAAGATGACATCTTTATCGAGAGTAAATCTCGGGTCTGTCGGTATATTTTTTTTACCATTTTCGTCGTCATCTTGTGGAGATAACGGCTGTCTAAACGGTGCTGAATTGTTACTGTGCGTTGACCTAAGATCGTCATTCATAGAGAGATGTTTAAGTTCCGTTAAACCAGGGCTGTGTTGTCCCTGAAAAATTATCATATTGATAATCATGTGAAATATAACTTTAGGTTTTATCGGCCTGTGGCTTGGCCACTTTAGTAAAAAAATTTCGGAAAATGTAACACCGCAGTCAGTGCACAGTCAGCGCTGCTTGTTGCGTTCTGCTGCTAACGAGCAGTTGGTTGTGAAAGTCATCCGTCAGCGGCGCTATTTTTTGAACATGTGAGTGCATGAAATCGTCAACTACTGGCTATGAGAAGCCGTTTCTCTCTCGTTTTGGTGAACTGAAATCTCTGGCTTGTCAGAGGCTAGCTATCTGGTTGAATGCAGTGTGGCGTTTATTTTGGACCGTCCGTTCATGGAAGATGATGGATGCTTGTTACAGTTAATTTGCGATGTATTGTCAGTTCTGGTGGGGAAAGATTTGCTGGATTACAGCTTATGGGATGAACTCAAGGTCTTTTACTTCGAGGCAATACATGCTGGCAGGTGTGTCAGGGAACTACTGCTTTACGATGCAACTGGTGGGCGATATGTTGCCAGATTAACGGGCGAGACCGACGGCTTTTGCCTGCGCTTGGTTACGTTCAAGTTGTTGCTCAATTTTTTGTACAGAAGCACCGGTTTCTATCGCGGTCGAGCTGGCAACGGCGCGGTAGATTTTTGCTTTGCTCACTAGAGATGATGTATGTTTGCTCATGAAAAATTTCCTTATAGTTGCTGCCAGGATTTTAGGTGTGAGAGGGTAAGTCAGTCCAGTAAAGTCCTCATCCGGGTGTGCAAAGGGATTTGTGAGCTAATTCGCAATTGTGCAGATTTAATCTAATCGATATGTTACTTCTTGAATGTACGCAGTAATGACTTATCTTAATTTATTGCAGTTGTAAACTATTTATTGATTTTATAAGGGTTGAAAATGGTTGAAAATCCTGATTTTACAAGAGGGAATTTTGAAGAACTTCTTAGAATAAATAATGATTTAAGAAGAAAAAATAACGATCTTTTAGATGATATAAAAAGCTATCGTAAAGATGCGGAAGGTTTTCTTGCGGATAAAGAAAATTTTCTCAAAGATCTTGAAATGCTCAGAGGTGAAAATAATGAACTGAAAAAAGAATTATCAAATGATGAAAAAAAATCAAAAGTTAATCGTGGTGAAACAAAAATAAGACCTCCAGCAGTAAATGCAATTTATCTTCTCAGCAAAGAACATTATCAACTTGATAAGTTTGTTGCAAAAGATTTACTTAAAAAATTAGATTCCCTCGTATCGCTATATAAAATTGATTACTCTTTCGAGTTAAAGACTGTTGAGGCCTGGTGTACAGAATTCAAAAAAATGGACGCTAAATAGTAGCCTGTTTTAATCTGAGAGTTACTTCTTAATACGCTTGTAATTCTCAGATAATACGAAAATTTAACTTTATGGAGAGCCGTTTCTGTAATCACTATTCAACTCTTCTCCAGCATGAATCCTTCAAATATCTCTTCTGTAATATTTTCTTTCTGAGTACACATTTTCCTCTGCCATATCATAACCTCCCTTAATAAGGGAAAGCCCGCACATCGCGTAACCAGTTGATATTAATGTATTTTATTTGATTTTTAATTCCCTGTTCCTTAATGAGAATCGCGAGTGTTGTGCATGTGTCCTGGCTCAAGCATGATAATTTCACGCTATCAACAAGGAAACTCAAATGATGCTATTTAAGTTAACTAATGAACAACGTATCAAAGTCTTACGAGATTATGGTGAAACCTGTGACCGATTAGTTCGTGAGAAAGAACGGCAATATATTACCTCTATTTCCCGCTCTACAGCGTGGAAACTGGAACAGGTTGGCAAGTTTCCACTGCGTAAGTCTATTGGTCTGAAATCCTGCGGGTGGCTGTTAAGTGACCTGCTCTATTGGATCAGTGAGCGTTAACATCAGGTGTTTTTTGCATTTATTTTTTTGGATGATCCAAGTTTATCCTGCTATTTCTGCCATTAATAGCGGAATAGCAATATGAGTAAAATCGTTTTAAACGTTAACTGAATGAGAGGTATCTATGCTGTGTGGTCGTCCTTTCCCTGTACATGTGTTCCCACAGATCATCAGAAATGCGGTATATGAAGTAGAGCAGCATACACAGGCCCCCCAGGCTTTGATTGCCGCATCAGTACTGGGAGTTATTTCTCTTGCCTGCCAGAACAAGATTGATGTGTGCCGACTGAATAATCTGCGCAGCCCGGTATCGCTTTTTTTACTGACACTGGCGGAATCTGGTGAACGCAAAAGTACGGTGGACAAACTGCTGATGAAGCCATTGTATCAGATGGAAGATGAATGGGTTGAAAAATATACCCAAGATCTGATCATCTGGCGGAATGAGGAAACGGCTTTTAATGTTGAAAAGAAAGCCCTGATGTCAAAACTGAAGTCAGATATTCGCCGTAACAAAGATCACTCTACAACGAATGAACGGCTGAAAGCGCTGCTGGCGGCGTCCCCGAAAGCACCGGTAAGGTTTAGGCAGATATTCAGCGATGCCACACCAGCGGCGATAAAAGACTATCTCAGTGGGCGCTGGCGGTCCATCGGGCTTATGTCTGATGAAGCTGGCACCATTTTTAACGGCTATGCGCTGAATGAATTGCCTTTCATCAACAAAATGTGGGATGGCGCAATGTTTTCCGTGGAAAGAAAAAGCGAGCCAGACAAATTAATCAAAGATGCCAGAATGACACTGGCGTTGATGGTTCAGCCTGAAGTGTTCAAAAAAGGGTATCTGGAACGTAAAGGCGATACAGCGAAAGGGATCGGATTCTTCGCGCGATGTTTGATGTGCCAGCCTGGTTCAACACAGGGTTACAGACAAATTACCAGCCCGGTTGTCTCAAGCGAGCATCTGCCGGTATTTCATAAACGATTGATGGAGATCGTTAACGAGAGCATTGCCAAAAATGATGAAAATGAGCGTCAGTGCCTGCATTTCTCTCCCGAAGCTGAAAAACGCTGGCTCGAATTTTATAACAAAGTCGAGTCAGAAATGGGGTTGATTGGCTTCCTGTCTGGCTTTAAGGATTATGCCTCTAAAATGGCGGAAAATATGGCAAGGATTGCCGCTCTGCTGCATAAATTTAATGGTGATGAAGGGGAGATATCACTTACTGCCGTAGAAGCCGCAGTAGAGATAAGTGCCTGGTATGTGGATGAGTATGTGAGAATTTTCTCTAAACCCCAGACGTTGCTGTTGGTCAGTTCAGAAGCAGATGAACTTTATTCGTGGATAAAAGATTATTGCTACCGATGTGTGGTGCCGTATATCAGGAAGACAACCATCTTGCAATATGGTCCGAATCGGTTCAGGAACCGGAGCAAAGCGAATGAACTTCTCAGTACACTTTATTCGCAAAACAAAATACGGGCGGAGAAAAGAGGGAAAACCATTTTCATACAACCTGTCGATATTCTTATATAACGAATAGACCAAAGATAGGACGTAATAACTGTTTATTAACCGCTCTTCATTGCAACTAATTAAAGAGTAATTTTTAATCAGTCATCGTAGGCTGTGGCTACTATTTGTCTGAAATTTAGTGTCGGATAGTTATTATATTGTATTGTTAACAGCATCTGTATATATGCACACTAATAAGCCATAGCCAGTAATGCGATGACTGTTATCTATCGAGGGATAACTTATTATGAATATCTACAATAGCGAGTATGGCAGTCATGTTAAATCATACAAAGAAAGGATTATCGATGTTATTAAAAAATCTGTTAAAGAACATAGTCGTACACTGGCAATACGAGTTGATCTCCATGATCCGGTTATTCTGGACAATGGTGATACCATTTCCTGTAACGCTAATACAGATTCAGGATCTATATCAAGATTTACTAATTCCTTGAAAGCCAAACTGGTAGCAGATGAACAGCGTAAGCGCAAGGAGGGTAAACGAGTACATCCTAATACGCTCCGATATGCGTGGGTACGGGAATTTACCCAGAATGGTAAACGCCACTTTCATCTCTTCCTGTTTCTTAATAAGGATGCTTACTTTCACTTGGGGGATTTCAATCTGGATGAAGATACGTTAAGAACCATGATCACCTCGGCATGGTGCAGCGCATTAAGTCTGACTCCCGAAGAGGGACAGCATCTGGTGCAGTATCCGTTTAATGGTAAATATACCATGAATCGTGATGATATTCTTAATGATGTTTATCCCGGCGATTTACTGAATCGAATTGATTATCTCACCAAAGTGAAAAGCAAGAACTTTGATGACGGTTATAGGTCGTTTGGGTGTAGTAATAATTAACTGGCATTAATTAGCGCCCTTATCAGGGAGATAAGGGCTGGCGAGTATCAATAGGAACAATAATGGTTATAGCACCATCACCGGCTGCCTTATCCCTCGTTCAAAGTATCAACAACTTGCTCTAACCATAGTCGGTCATCTTGACACCTTGTGAGATCATCTACTGGAATTACTATTAGCAAATGGTTAAACTCATGGGAAATACGTAATTTGTTACGCAACCGCCGTTTCTGTTCTTCAACACTTCCATCCACACGCCTCGAAATAAGAATTAATTTCCGTCCTTTATTCTCAACCAGTTCACGGAAAAGTCCATTAATATGGCTATCATCTTTATTAAATCCAAAACCTACAACAACAATAGCATCAGATTCAGCATAAGCATCAAAAAGACTAACGTATCGTCTTGACATAGTTACTGATGTTAAAGGCTTAAGACCGCTTTGCGTCAGCATGAATGGAACATGAATCTGACTTTGGTCTACGTTATCTGGATTTTCACAAGTAATAACCGAATTTTTATAAGGGTTATAGTAGTCGTGTACACTGCCGTTCAGGTGAATAATTTGTGGTAATTCTATATTCATACCACGGAAGACCTCTGCCAGAAGGCTGTTATAATTAGCCGTACCAATGGCTGAAATTGTTAGATCACCATCAAATGTAGCTAAGTCATGATAATAGCCATGATCGGGAAGATCTTCGATAGATGGTGCCTGGGCACTAATATAATCGCGTGCGATCTTGAGGAAAATAACCATCCGAGTAAATTTAGCCCATTCTGTGGAAGGTGAGAAGAGATATCGGAAATGGTCATCTATCAATTTCTGGTAGTCGAGTACTGTAGTGAACAGATTCTCTAATACTTTTTGGGCTATGGCACAGAAAAGTGTAAGAGCTGTTGCATCCTCATCAATATTGAAATTTCTATTTTCTTCCAGCAATAGTTCCAAAGCTGTCGAACCAATGCGGTTAAACTCCAGACGGAACATACCGGTAATATCATCGAAGATGGGTAAATCATCCGGTGCAGCCTCAAATAAATCTTGGTTTAGGCGTTGAACAAGAGATTGACCGTGTGCACCGACCAATAATTGTAAAAATGATATGACGTACCTTTTTAAATCATCATTGTTATCTGATTCTCGCACCACGTCCAACATAGCGGAGTAATATTCAGACTCGAATAATCTAACATCTCTGGCTAGTAACTCGTTAAGACGAATATCATGTGTATACAGACGCTCACCAATGACATGTCCTGTTAACTCTGAAAATAAATTTTCTAATATGGCCTTATCAATTCCTAGAGTTAATAGGGCATCATCACACTCTTGATCAAAACGATTTAGACGGCGAATTATTTCTTCACGTTTATATTCGATAGATGATTCAATAATACTAGAAAACTCGTTACGTCCAAAAGCATAAATGCTTTTATCAGCATATCCCTGAGGTAGCCAATCATTGGCGTAAGGTGAGCGTGAATCCACTAATCGCAGTTGTTGGCGGAGCTCAGTTTTATACTGACTTGGATCTTGTCTAAAAAGATCAATGGCAAATTTGCCTCCACTTGGTAAACCATACCCAATTTCTGCTCCTGCACCAAAAAAAAAGCCTAAGTTCATAGTCATCACCCACTCTTTCAGTTAACTAAATAGCTGCGCGGAATAGTAGATCCCTTAAAGGGAACTTAGTCGGGATTTTGCGATCTGATCAATTGTTAAAGCAACCAAAATCACCAACCGGATTAAGCGATGCCGATCCTAGCACCAATAACTCATGACGAACGACGCTTGATGCAGAAGGCTATTCATGAATCTCACGATAAAAATCATGCCCGCAGGCTCACGGCTATATTGATGATTCATCAGGGGGAACGTGTCAAAGCAACATACTTAAGTCTTCGCTAAGTAGAGCCAACATCACCTCTTCATGGCTTTCAATGTTTTTGATACCTTGTCGCTCAGGTCCCCATTCCTCATAGCTCATCATGATGGCTTGTTTTAAGCTCTCAGATCGCTCTGTTTCAGCATAGAACTTTTTCTTATCCGCAGGAGAATAGTTACTGAGTCTTGAGTTGCTGCTTGGTGAAATCAGGCAAAGATTCCCGAAACGATGGACATCATTCCCCATTTTATTTGCTCCAGATGGATCGGTTTGGGGAAAGTAGTGCTCAACCGATGTTCGACTCGGTGAAAACTGGAAATCCTCGAAGTGTTTCTTAATATCGGGATGATTAGCCCCTTTACCGTCGAAGCTCTGACCCGCAGTGAGATCACGCCACAAGCGATAATCGAGCAAATTAAACACATAGTTCTGCACACCAGTGCCCCGATGCAGAGCTTCAGCATTAAATTGCCCTTTTTCACCACAGATCTCAGCCAGAAACTCACTGCTGAGCTTCTCAAGCGCCTCCAGATAAGCCGTTCCGTTTATGTCCAGTTCGTTCGAAGCAAGACCATTCAGAATGACCAGAGAGCGATTGAGCCATCGCTTGTAAACATAGGCAGGGTGTGAGACATGGAACATCGACAAGATCATCGTCAGTTTTCTGTTTACTCCAGACAAGCCATCCTGGTCGAAAGAGTTGTTATAGCTAAAACTCGAGTTCCTGTCTCTGGCATAGTATTCAAGCGTCAGCAAGCTCCACTTCTCGTCCTGATCGCGTTTAATAATATAGCGGTCAAACAAGACCCGAAACTTCAACAAATCAAATGCAAACTGAGTGATTTTTTCTCTGTCATTTTTTATGATCTCAAAGGCCTGGAGCAGCTTTTTATCATCCAGAGAAACGGTATCGGCAACAGTCACTTTCAGAACATGTAGCAGAAAGTTTGAGAAATCGATAATAGAATCAAAGCGCTGCTCTTTGACTTTTTCATTGTCGTTATCCGTGTAATGAAAGCGTCGAGTCCCGATAATGTTCCGCAGTGTAGGTTTTTCGTCTGTGCCATGATGGGTTTCTGTCACGCATTTGATTGCCTCAAAATCGGTTGGGAAACCTAACCATTTTTCGCCAAATAAAACCTTGCGAGCCTCCGGGCTAAAGCCTAATTGCACATAGCGCCCCATGTCTGCACAGGCATCCCATATGGCTGAAAAGCTATTTCTTGAAGCCGTGTCACCGCTGTAAACTGACATCAAATGTGCTTTCAATACCTCATGTTTTTCCAGTTGCTCACCCCGGTTATTCATGATTTCAAAGTAGTGATTGAGGTCGGTATCTTTGGGCACTGGGACACGCAAAATAGTCACGTGTTTGAGCAGATACTGGCAGAAGTCGCTGGTGTCTATGTTATGGGTCTCAAAGTAGTGCTCTATAAGGCTAAACGCAGCCCGGATTGAGGGTTCTTCCGGATCATTCCTCTGCGCCTGTTGAAACAGATTTTGCAGTGTTCGTGCTGATTTGGGGCGGCTGTCAAAGTCAAGATTGAGGTCAAGGTGCGATAAAGCTTGTTTGCTGCTATGAACAACGGTTTTTAAGTATGCGAGCAAAATCGACAGCGTTGTATGTCTTTGCTGTCCATCAATCGTTTCATAAACGATTGCATCTTTATGAGGGCTATCAGCACCATCTCGGATATACACTACCAGGCTGCCCAGATAGTATTTAGCCTCTTTTTGTTCTCCGGTCTTTTTGAGGTTTTGAACACCATCGGCAATGTCCTGAATGAGCTGCTCGATCTCCGCTGCTCCCCATGCGTAGTTACGCTGGTAAATGGGAATAACATAATGACTGTTTTCGCTGAATAATTTTTCGATAGTCAGCAATGCTAAATCGTTACTTGTTGTCATCGACATCTCCCAGCATTTGAGCGATTGAATCCTGTACGGATCTGGCATTGAGAAAGCGAATATTTTCACATCGCTTTGGCTCGAAGCGCAGAACTTGTTGTGGGTGGATGGCTTTACCCATCACTCTTAACAGTCCTCTGGCCTCACGCGCATAGCTATCAATACTGTCCATGCCGATTTTTTGATATTGCAGTCGTAAGTAGTAACTCCAGCAAAAACAGATCGTTGCCGCCTGAGCTAGTTCGTTATCACCAAACTTGTCGTAATAGGCCATCACCGCGCACATAAAGAGATTTTTGATATATATATCTCCCTTACGTGAACTGCCGGAATAACGGGTATGTTTTTTTAAGAAATCGCCAAGCAACGCTTTCTCACCATCAAACAGGGTGTGATGCAAAGACTTGTAGTGCTGGATGTACTCAAAAAAGCGTTTTCCGTTAATGATGATCTGATTAATTTGAAACGGATAAGACTGATGCTGCTTATCCCACTTCCTTGCGGGGTCGTTATTGTAATGTTCAACGGCAAAATCCAGGGCCAGCAGAGACTGCAGGTAGTGGTAATCACATGTGGATAGGTTGATGCCTTTGAACACCTCAAGATTGTGACGACTGAACTGAATCCCATAGTCGCCATCCAGCCAACGGCGCTGACGGAATAAAAACTCGCCCATAATGAGTTGAAGGTTGGCAGACTCATCATCCGGACTAACCCCTTGCTCCCACAAACTAACGTGATGTAACCGTTCCGCCTGTCCGGTTGTTTCCATCATCTCGCGTAAATGGTATGCCTTTAGCAAATCATGAGGTGCAAGGGCTTTACCCCTGGCATTTTGCGAGTCGAAAAATTGAAAGGCTTCGCTCAAATCATCGAGCGTCACTTCAATCAGTTCACATTTGTCACACACGAAGTGAAGTAGTGATTTGCGCTGATTATCATTGAGTCCCACAAGACGGTTCTCAATGACTTTGGCATTGTGCTCAAGGTTATTGATGCTTGCCCTTGAATCAAAAGTGTTTTCCAGAAGAGGGGCTGAAAACTCAGCGTTATGATCAAGTAGAGAACAAAGCAAGGTCAGGGTAAGAAGACGTTGCTGACCATCAACAATATTAAGCTCAGCGGCATGAGTGGGTTGAAATTCTTCTTTGTGCAATACCACCGTTCCAAGCCGATAGCATTCTTTATCCCGGTGGCTTAACACATCATCAATCAGTTGATTAACATGTTTAGGCTGCCATTTGTAGGGGCGCTGGTATGAAGGAATGGTGAGATGCTGCTTTAGCAGGTCCCCAACTTTTTTTACCTTATAGTTTACGTGTCCCATGATTACAATGCCTGCTCAACAGTCGTATTTTTCAGTCGAACGAGGTGCTGCAATCTAACTGTATGATAGCGGTTGAATTTATGACAAAGAGTCATTAGCGCATTTCCTTTGGCTTCATTCTTTTAGTAAAAATTGAAATTGCATTCAATACCCTGCTACAACCTGCTACATGTAGCAGGTTGTAGCAGTCCTATAAGTTTGTTTGATGATTTATTAAAGCCAACAACAACGAGGTGTCAGTCAGTTCTGTTTCTGTCGGGTGCCGGTCATCACGCCATTGCGGTCACGGTATATGGTTTTTCCGCCGCTATCCGTGGTGGCGCTGCCGCTCATTACCCCATTTCGATCCCGGTACTGCGTTCTGCCAGAGCTGTCTGTTGATGACGTTCCGGTTATGATACCGTTCCTGTCGCGCGAGACGGTGCGTCCTGAGGCTTCAGAGGCGCGTCCGGTCATCACCCCGTTACGGTCCCGGTAAGTTGTGTCATGATCGCTCTGCTGCGTCGTCCCTGTCATGATGCCGTTTCGGTACCGGTAAGTATCTGCCTGCACGGTCGGGGCGAGCATCAGGCACAGCAGGGTAATAATCGAGTATTTCATCTTTCATCCTCTGTCTGTAACATCCCCGACAGCAGCATTTCTGCCATGCCGTCCAGGCGTTTTTTGACTGTCTCCCATCCGGGCATTACTTGCCCCATCAGGCGGTAAAAGGCGTCGCTGTGGTTATGCTCTGCCACATGACAAAGCTCATGCAGTAAAACATAGTCGATACACTCCGCAGGGGCTTTGACAAGCCAGGGATTGAGTGTCAGGCAACCTTTCGCGGAGCAATTCCCCCACTGGGTCTGCATCGCTCGCAGGCGAACCGGCGGACGTTCGCTGATCCAAAGCGTCTGGGGTACCAGGATATCGAGGCGGCGCTGAAAGACCTCTCTGGCGCGTTCCCGGTACCAGTCAGCCAACAGAGATTTCACTTTCTCTGCTGATTTATGTCTCACCGTGACCTCCAGGCAACCGCGTAACATTTTCACTTTCTGTGGCTGCGTGGCGGCTTCAATCACTTTCAGCTGATACTGCTTACCCAGATAGTAGTGACTTTCGCCACTCACGTACTGCCGGGGAATGACATGCGCCTGCTGTGCCCTGAAGTCCCGTAATTGCTGGTATATCCAGCGGCTTCTTTTTTTCAGCGCACTCATTACCACCTGTTCGGAGGTATCTGGCGGTACGGAGGCCACCACCCGTCCGTCTGGGTGGACTTTGATGAGCAACCGGCCTTTTACCACCCGGCGCGGGACGCACTGGACGGTAATCGACTCACCCGCATAAACCAGTTGCAGGGCCGGTAAGGATGACGGCGCTTTCTCACGCATTATTTATTCAGACCCACTCGCAGTATCTGGACCAGGGATTCAGTGATACGGTTCACCTGATTCATGCCCGCACCCGCTTCCCTGCAGGCCGCAAACAATAATGGCAGCAATCGGGTCTTCACGACTTTTTCAATATCCTGTGGATTGAGGGAGTTTTCGGCTACGGCACTGATAATAATGTCATCCACCTCAAAGGCCAGTTTGCTCCATTGGTCCTGGACTTGTGCATCATGAAGGTCAAATACCTCCGGGAGTTCTTTTTTAAACACCCCGTAGTAGGCCTGAGCGTGTCGGTTGACTGACAGGGCTTCCGGGATATCGCTGAGCTTGCGGGCCTGCACCTGCTGTTCAAACTCCTGAAACAACAGGTACTGCTTCAGGGGATGGTCGAACAGTTTCTCGGCCTCTTCAATCGCCATGCGCAACAGTTTTGAGAAACACTCCTGCGCGTACGGGTCATCCCGCAGGTCCTGTTCAATCATCTTCGTCACACGGGTTTTGATGATATCGGTCTCATTGCGGGTCTTGTCAGTTTCCCAGGCTTCCGGCTGTTCACTTTTCCCCATCAGCCCAACGTCATAAGCCCCGCCGGGTTCACGCACTTCCACGCCGCTCACATGCTTATCCAGCAGCTTTTTCACCTGTTCAGCGTAGTCGTCGTAGTTGACCTGTTCGCCGCTGACTTGCATCGCCCACTGGCGTAGGCTGGACATCTGCTTCACCGTCTCCTTGTAGAGATTGCGGTCCTGCTCGGTAAAGCTTTTATCTGCGAAGAAGGTGGCAGACTGCAGGGCCACCTTCAGGCATCCGGCAAAGGCAGTTAACGCCTCGAAGAAGTCATCCCGGGTTTTCTGGTGGATATCAGTCAATTCACCGTCGCGCGCTTCCATTCGGGGCACCAGCACCGCCCGTAGCTGTTCTATGTCCTGCTTGTTTTTGACACCCGTAAAGATGGCCCACAGCTGGTTATAGAGATGTGGCAGGCGTTTGTACTCCGTACTCATGGCGCTGTAGAGCCCGTCAATATCGCTGATGTCGTAGCCTCCCTGGGTCCGGGAGGCCAGGTCCTGATACTGACCGATAGTGGTATCCAGCTCAGCCAGAATGCCGCGATAATCAATCAGCAGACCGAATTTCTTCAGCGGGTGTAAGCGGTTGACCCGCGCTATCGCCTGGATAAGGTTATGGGACTTCAGCGGCTTGTCGATATACAGTACGGTGTTTTTCGGCTCATCAAACCCGGTGAGCAGCTTATCCACCACGATCAGCAGCTTCAGGCTGTCATCCGTGGCAAAACGGTTGATGATGTCACGGGTGTATGTCGTCTCATCCTGCGAGCCCACATTGTCTTTCCACCATTTTGTTACTTCCGGCTGGCGACTCTCATCCACACCGGTGTTCCCCTCTCGGGTATCCGGGGCGCTGATAACCACTGCCGACTCGAATAACCCGGCTTCATCCAGATATTTTTTATAGCGAATGGCCGTGGCCTTACTGTCACAGGCCAGCTGGCCTTTTAGACCTTCATCAATATTTTTTGAGAAGTGGCTGGTGATATCCAGCGCAATCAGGCGAATACGGTCATCGGCACTGTATACCGCCCCCTTGCGGGCATATTTGCGCTTGAGGTCAGCAATTTGCGCCTCACTCAGTCCGTCAGTAATACGCTCAAACCAGGCATCGATGGCCCGGTCATTGACTTCGAGGTCGGGAATGCGCTCCTCATACAGCAGCGGCGTCACCGCCTGATCTTCCACTGCCCGCTGCATGGTGTAGGCGTGGACAATCGGGCCAAACTTGCTGGTGGTTTTGTCTTCCTTTAGCAGCGGCGTCCCGGTGAAGGCCACAAAGGCGGCATTCGGCAGCGCCAGCTGCATGCGGACATTATTTTCCCCGCCCTGACTGCGGTGGCCCTCGTCAATCAATACAATGATATCCGAGCTGGTATTTATGCACTCCGGCAGTTTTGTGGCAGAGTTGAATTTCTGGATAAGCGTGAAGATGATACGCTCATTGCCGGAACCGATTTGTTTCGCCAGCATCTGCCCGGAGGTCGCCATGGCCTTTTTTTTGTCGCCAGTACCGGATAACTCACCACCGGAGGCAAAGGTCTTGCTGAGTTGGTTTTCCAGGTCAGTCCTGTCGGTGACGACAACAATACGACACTGCTTCAGGCTGTCGTTCAGAATTAGCGCCTTGCTGAGGAAAACCATAGTGTACGATTTACCGGAGCCGGTGGTATGCCAGATAACCCCACCTTCCCGGCCGCCGTCAGGACGGCGGGTATTGATGCGCTCCAGCAGACGTTTAATACCGAACACCTGCTGATAGCGGGCAACAATTTTGCCGGTTTTTGTATCAAATAGAGTAAAGAGCCGGGTCATCTCCAGCAGGCGCGATGGGGACAGCAAACTAATCAGCAGCTTATCCTGCCCGCTAACCGCCAGTTCACCCCCGGCAATCAGCTGCTGATACCACTGACGGTCTGCCCCGGTACGATGGGCAAACAGGGCCTCCGTTTGTGCCGGAGTGAGTGGTGTATTGCGTAGGGTGACCATCTGCGCATCGGTAATGTCTTCCTCACGCCAGGCTGCCCAGAACTTCATCGGGGTATGGCAGGTGCCGTAGCGGCCATCATGTCCGTTGATGGACAGCAACAGCTGGCTGTAGGCAAATAACTGCGGGATTTCATCGTTGCGCTGATTACGCAGGCTCTGGGATATCCCCTCATCCGTGGTGGGGCCCTTATTGCCGTGCCCGTCCGGGCGCTTGGCCTCAATCACTGCCAGCGGGATGCCATTTACAAAGCAGACAATATCCGGGCGACGGGTCTCGACACCGCCTGAGCGCAGCACGCTAAACTCTTCGGTAAAGTGGAACTGATTGTTCTCAGGATGTACCCAGTCAATCAGGGCAATGGTAGGGTTCACTTTTTTACCGTCAACAAACTCGGTCACGGCAATGCCATAAAGCAGGTGGTTATATATCCGCTCATTGGCTTTCAGCAGCCCTTCATTGAGGGCGGGCGAGCAGACTTGTGATAGCAGGTTATCAATCGCCTTATCGGATAACGGGCAAACCTTGCCGTCGGCGATAAAGGTGCGGGTAGATAAGACTTCGCGCAGAATTGGACGTAGTACCACCTCATCCTGCTTACCCCCCCGGTAAGCCAGACACTGTTTCGGTGACAAAAAGGTCCACCCCAGAGCGGACAATAACGTCAGGGCCGGGATTTTTGCGCTGTACTCTTCCTGGAACTTCGGGGTGCTGGTCGGGGTCATTGCTTATCCTTTTTGTCACCGCTGACAACCGCTTTCCTTCAGCGACAATTCACGCCCGGCACATTCAGTGCAGGCAGCATTTTTTAAATTTTTTACCACTGCCGCACGGGCACGGGTCATTCCGTCCCGTCAGCCCGGCATCACGCCTGACGGGTGTCGGGCGAGCAACCTCGGCAGGCATCCGCTGCGCCAGCCAGTGCTGATACAGAGCCAGCGCGGCAGGCTGAATAAGCGCAATACTCTGTTCAAACTGCGCGGGCGACAGTTTCTCAACCACCGGGAAATTCTTTTCGACACCATGCAGGGCTATCGCGTCCAGCGAGGGACGTAAGGCTTCCGGCAGGGCTGACCAGTCACCAAGCGACCGGCCTTTCATATACCCGAAGCACCACTCTTCGACGATGATATATGTCTTTCCCTTCACTTCACGACCATTGAAAATCGGCTGAAACTGGTCAGGTGCCTCATACAGACAGCCCGCGATATCGTTCAGATGCTGAAAACACAGGCTCACAAATCGTGTCATCTCTTTCTCGGTGCTCCAGCGAGGGTGGTAATCACCCCGCCCCCAAATAGCATCGAGCCAGATATTCGGGGAAATCATGTTCGGGCCAGAGACAATCGCCGTCAGGAAACCATCCAGCTCAGAAAAACAGAGCACGGAGTCATCATTGCCGTATTTCAGCAACACCTCTTCCAGCCAGTCAATTTCGGCATCGGTCAAGGGGGCATTTTTGGTCAGTTTCATCACGCAGTGTCCGCATCAACAACCACCCGACGCTTACCTGTGAGTAACTGTTGCATCAGGGCTTTTTTCTCTTCCTCCAGGCAGGCGAGTTTTTTCTCCAGCGTAGAGATTTCAGCATCGGCAGCAGAGAGGACGGCGGCGATTTTTTGTTGTTCTTTCAATGGTGGTAGGGGCACATGAATCTGGTTAAATTCTTTCCATCGAAGACTTCCTCTGCGGTCAACAGAGGCATTGGTTGCTGCACCAAAGATTTGCTTATAGTGATCCGTTTTGAATACCGCGTATAAATAAGAGTTGTCTACTCGAGTCGGCGATGCACGAAAAACCACATAAATCGGGCTAATGATGCCAGTTTCATAAAGGTTCTGTATGCCGATCGAGCCTTCTTCTATATGGTTAGACGGAAAACCAAAACAACCTTTATGGATTAATCGGTAACCAGATAAGTCATCACTGTAAACTTTCTTGTTAAAATATTTCAGAGAATCGACAAAACCGTCATACTTGGAGCATGAGAGGACTGGGTAGTCTATACCGGCTGAATTCTTCTCGCTCATTTGAGTACATATTTCTTTTATGGCTGGATACTCCCAATCTCTTGGGAGCGAGCCATAGCGAGTGATCTTAACCTCATAGCTACCAGCAGGGATTCCCAAGCGTCTTCTCCCTGTAAGCAATTGCTGCATAAGCGATTTTTTCTGCTGCTGACTGTTGGTGAGAAGCTTTTTCGTCACTAAAATCGCGCTATCCCAGGTGGACAGGATTTGGGCGATTTTTTTTTGTTCGTGGAGGGGAGGGAGTGGCATTGGATATGTATTCAGAACATCCATTTCAATGCCTGTCTGGCCCGACGTCCTTTGTGAATAAGATTCTATAACCCGAAGTAAAGGCTCGTTGCACAAAAAGTAATACATATACTCATTATCCACCCCTTTTTTGGGGGTAGCTTTAATTAGGGCAACATTATAGGCCCCCTCAATGCCACGTAAAATCTGAAAGATTGGTGGACCGTAACGGCCAATCATCACATCTGACTTCAAGCAAAACTTCTTTGCTAACTCCCTTGGGATATAAGTGGCAAATTTGTCTGTTTTATAATCCCTTATCTGAACTAGTCTAATATAATTCTCTTTTGGCTCACCGACAAAAACCTCACGAGGTGGTTGAGCCCCGCCAGTGAAACTGACGTTATCTGCAATACAACAAGACATCCATCCCTTAGGCACCATAACCCAACTCCTTCAGATAACCCGCCATCTCAGTTTCCAGCTTAGCGAGTTCTGCTTTCAGTTGCTCGCGTTCAGCACGGACTGCAAGTAAATCAATCTCGTCCTCTTCCTCAAAGGTATCGACATAGCGCGGAATATTGAGGTTGTAGTCGTTATCCTGAATCTCTTTCAGGCTGGCAAGATAGGCGTATTTCTCAACGTTATCGCCTTCGCGATAGGTCTTAACAATCTTGCGGATATTCTCTTCGCTGAGCTGGTTCTGATTTTTACCCGCCTTACATTCCCGGCTGGCATCAATAAACAGCACCTTGTCATCCACTTTCTGTTTTTTGAAAATCAGAATCGCCGCAGGAATGCCGGTGCCATAGAACAGCTTCTCGGGCAGGCCTATCACCGCATCCAGGAGGTTTTCATCAATCAGTTTCTGGCGGATTTTACCTTCACTGGAGCCACGGAACAGGACACCGTGAGGAACCACGACGCCCATACGTCCGGTACCCGGCTTCAGGGTTTCAATCATGTGGAGGATAAAAGCGTAATCCCCCTTGGTTTTCGGTGGTACGCCACGGCGGAAGCGGCCAAACTTATCGTTCTCGGCCTCGTCATGACCCCATTTATCCAGGCTGAACGGTGGGTTGGCGGTCACGATATCAAACAGCATCAGATCGCCGTGTTTATCGAGCAATTTTGGATTGCGAATGGTATCGCCCCACTCGATTTTGTGGTTGTCCTCACCGTGGAGGAACATATTCATTTTTGCCAGCGACCAGGTTGACCCAATCGCTTCCTGCCCGAACAAGGCATAGCTGCGGCTGTTATGCTCAGAGACAATTTTACGGCCACACTTCATCAGCAGCGAGCCTGAACCGCAGGCCGGGTCACAAATGGTATCTCCCGGCTGGGGAGCAAGCAGTTCGGCAATCAGGTCGGAGACTTCTGGCGGGGTATAGAACTCCCCGGCTTTCTGCCCGCCGCTGGCGGCAAAGTTCTTAATCAGGTATTCATAGGCATTACCGATAACGTCCAGTTTACCAACGCGCCCCGGCCGCAGGTTAAGAGCCTCACCGGCGAAATCTTCCAGCAACTGACGTAGGATGGTGTTTTTCTGCTTTTCATCCCCCAGGCGGTCGGTGTTAAACGATATGTCCTGGAACACGCTTTTCCCGGCATCTTTCAGCTTGGTGCCGTTGGCTTCCTCAATGGCATGCAGCGACTGGTCGATACGCTCCCCGTTACCTGGCTCATGGCGGCGCTCATACAGGGCATAAAAACTGGCGTTTTCCGGCAAAACAAAACGCTCGTTGGCCATCATCGCGTCAATCAGTTCCGGTTCATCGCCATACTGTTTTTTGTAAGCGTCGTAATGGTCCTGCCAGACATCCGAGATGTACTTCAGGAACAGCATGGTGAGGATAAAGTCTTTGTAGGTATCGGCGCTGATGGTGCCCCGGAAGGTATCGCAAGCGGCCCACAACGCTTTGTTGATGGTATCCTGGCTGATTTGGTCGGTCATGTCTGTTCCTGTCGTTAACTTTCCGAAAATGATGCATGGGATAGTATTAAATTCCTTTAATAATTATACCCCATGCGGGTTTGCCAGCCCATCATATCTACCAGATCGGGAGAATATCCCCTTGCACTTACCGATATTTCAACGGAGTGGACTGCGCCGCCTGAATGTTTTCTGGCCTACCGCTGGTGTTCTTTCATTGTAAAAAATTTCAGACATATATTACCGCTATGAATCTCCTGACTGAGATTCCTTAGTATCCAGACCATCAGTTAAGCCTCATATCCACAGCCCTGCCACCTTACGGTGCGGGGCTTTTTTATTTTTCACTAAAAAAATTTAAATCAAAGGGTTACTGCCATGCTAAATATTCATACCCCGGAGTCTGATTCTGTAAAAGCGAATCCTGTCCATGCCAGTGGACGCAGCACCTTCTGGCGCTTTTATTTCGGCGCTGTACCTGACTGGGAGTGTATGGAAGCCCACATCTTCGGATTAATGGACGAAATGTGTGAAATTTATCAAGGGGCTTTCTGGGAGTTCAGTATGCTCACCAACGGCGGTGCTTTCATCTGGCCGGATATGCCGGAAACCTTACTGGATATGTTCAATCCCCATAACGGTAATGATGCGAGATTAAGCCCTGAGGCCGCCGGTATTGCCGTTTGTCTTATGGTCTACAGCATCTGGTCTCTTAAAACGGAAAGCCCGGTGCTGGTGGAGTATTTCTACCAATTGCGTGACTATGCCCTTCAGCATCCGGAGCAGACGCAAATCTTTCGTCTGATTGACTGATTTATCCGCCACAGTTGTATTTTTCACTCTCCCATCAGCGATCTCTCATTTAATCCATTTATCGAATCATTTATCAGTTTAATTACTGAGGAGAATCCCTATGTCTCGTTTAGCTTCTCGTTTTGGCAATGCCTGTTCTATTCGTCGTGACCGTCCGTTAACCCGCGAAGAGCTATTTCGTGTAGTGCCCAGTGTTTTCAGCGAGGACAAACACGAATCTCGCAGTGAACGGTACACATATATACCCACGATTTCTCTCCTCGACAGTCTGCAGCGCGAAGGCTTTCAGCCCTTCTTTGCATGTCAGACCAGAGTGCGTGACCCAGGTCGCCGCGAGCACACAAAGCACATGCTGCGCCTGCGTCGGGAGGGGCAAATTACCGGCAAGCAAGTCCCGGAAATCATTCTGCTCAACTCTCATGACGGCACCAGCTCGTATCAGATGTTGCCGGGATTATTCCGTGCAGTGTGCCAGAACGGCCTTGTCTGCGGCGAGTCTTTTGGCGAAGTACGTGTGCCTCACAAAGGAGATGTAGTGAATCAGGTCATTGAAGGGGCTTATGAGGTGCTGGGGGTTTTTGACCGTGTTGAGGAAAAAAGAGATGCCATGCAGTCGCTGATGTTGCCGCCACCAGCCCAACAGGCTCTGGCACAGGCTGCACTGTCGTACCGTTTCGGTGAGGAAAACCAACCAGTGACTGCACAGCAGGTGCTTTCTCCCCGGCGCTGGCAGGATGAAAGTAATGACTTGTGGACCACCTACCAGCGTATTCAGGAGAACCTGATTAAAGGCGGGCTCAGTGGCCGTAGCGCAAAAGGCGGACGAATGCATACTCGCGCTGTGCGTGGTATCGACGGCGATGTGAAGCTCAACCGGGCCCTTTGGGTAATGACTGAAGCGATGCTGAGTGGGTTTCAGTCCTGAGATTGTTATCTGCATGTTAGAAAAGCTCCCCGTCAGCCACCCATTGGGTTGTGTATTTTATCACCGTATTTCACGGTATGCTTCGTCGGGCCTGGCTCCGGTGGTAAATAAAAAATAGTTCATTCGGTGCCCCCCTCTTTAGAATCATTTCATATTCAATTTGTTAATTATTACAGAGAGTTAAGATGGCGCAGAACCCCGTTGACCTTCCTCCACAGCCCCGAGAGAGCCTCATGTCCGTATCGTCTTCCCCGACATGCAACACCTTACCGTTAACCGCCCAACGGACGGTTAAACGAGCGTTATCCTTACTTGAGCACCACCTGCGCGAGCCGGGTGTGTCTTTCACGTCCACCAGCTCCACCCGCGACTGGCTGCGCCTGCACCTCGCCACACTGGAGCGTGAAGTGTTTATGGTGCTGTATCTCGACAATCAGCATCGTCTTATTGCCCACGAAACGCTATTCACCGGCACCATCAGCAGTACCGAAGTCCATCCCCGCGAGGCGGTCAAACGCGCCCTTTACTTCAATGCGGCGGCGGTGATAGTCGCCCACAACCATCCTTCCGGTGACCCCACACCCAGCCAGGCAGATAAAACCATTACGCAGCGCCTTATGCAGGCACTTGCCCTAGTGGACATTCGCCTGCTGGACCATCTGGTCGTGGGCGGGATAGAGATTGTCTCGTTTGCCGAACGCGGCTGGCTATAAGGAGAAAATAGTGATGAAAATCATCAGTAAGCGTCAGGCGATGACAATCTACCGTCAGCATCCGCAGTCCCGCTTATTTCGTTTCTGCACAGGGAAATATAAATGGTCTGGCAGCGTCTGCCACTACGCCGGTCGCGAGGTGCAGGATATCAGTGGGGTACTGGCTGTCTTCGCGGAACGTCGCCAGAACCGTAACGGCCCGTATGTGACCCTGCGTTGCGTCACGCTGAATTAACTCATGTTTAAGGAGTACTACCTTGTCGAATAAAATACCGCCAGTAAGCCAGCACACGAAAGCGCCCTGGTGGGGACTGAAACGCGATATTACCCCGAGCTTTGGCGCACGGTTGGTCCAGGAGGGCAACAGCCTGCATTAGCTTGCTGACCGAACCAGCATCACTGGGACATTCAATGATGCAGAGTTATGCCATCTGGACCAGGGCTTTCCGGTACTGATGAAACAGATGGAACTAATGCTCACCAGCGGCGAACTTAATCCCCGCCACCAGCACAGCGTCACACTGTATGCGAAAGGGCTGACATGTGAAGCTGATACTCTTGGTTCGCATGGCTACGTCTACATCGTCATTTACCCCACGAAACGTTAAACCTTTTTAATTCACGCGAGAGAAAAAATGAAAATCTTACCTGCAACAATCCGCAGGGGGCGATGCCATATCCACCGCCTGGGATTGTCTGGCAAATGTTACTGATAAGCCTGCTGTTACAGTCCTGTGGACTGACGTTGAGCAGCACATTATTCAATGATGAAAACGTTGTTTTGAAAAACGAAGCTGGAACTTACCCAAACACAGAAGGAAATTATGATGAAAAATAACATTCGTTGCCCAGTATGTAACTCCTACCGAGTTCGGGAGCGTCATACTGGCAAGAAAGGGGGCGCTGTTGCTGGCGGCGTATCAGGGGCTTTAAGTGGGGCTGCCATTGGCTCGGCCATTCCTGTTGTTGGCACCCTTGCCGGTGCAGCGATGGGGGCATTATTGGGCCGATTTATCGCTGGAGCAACCGCAGGTGCTGTGGCAGGGGCTGCACTGGATGGCGTCATATTCGAACGCTATGAATGCGTGGACTGTAATCAACTATTTGATTGATATTGCTTTTATAGGATTAGCTGCATTGCCTTCCTGACAGTCTGGCAATTTTATTCCCATCATTTATTCCTCAAAACATTAATCTCTATTCATCCACCTGAGAGTTCGTTATGAAAAGCTTACCTTTATTAAATAACCGAGGGGCTAAGCCTTGCTTGCCTCCGTTGACTATCTGGCAAATGCTTTTGGCCCATGTGTTGCAACAGCATTATGGACTGACATTAAACGACACGCCTTTTAGTGAAGATCGGGTTATTCAGGAACATATTGATGCCGGTATCATTCTCACCGACGCGGTTAACTTCTTGGTAGATAAGTACGAACTGGTACGTATCGACAGACAAGGATTGATTGGTCATGAGCCATCACCTTATCTGCGGGCTGTTGATATTCTCCGGGCAAGGCAAGCAACGGGGTTATTGCGAAAAAAGGCTAAGCACATTGCCCAGTAAATTTTGCGTGCCGTCTTCCTGATTTACCTTCCTGACCTTATCTTCTTATTCACTCCTTACATAATGTCCCTGCCGGTATTGGCAGGGACATTTTTTTTCTATGGGTAAAATATCATGCAAACACAGGCTGAAGTATTAACTGAACATCGCGAACTGATTTGCTCAACCAATATTGAACGCATTGTACGCGGTCGTGATGCTGTCCTGAGTCAGATTAAACAGATTATCGAAATACTTGATAGTCTTTCCCGATTAACCTCTGAAATCGGCGGTGGAACCGCGCAAGACTGGGCGATGAAATCCGGGCACCGCTATGATTGCTGGTTAACAGAGACGGTGGATAAAGCCATACCTGCCATTACCCGTAATATTGACCGCAGTATCTGGCGAGACTTGATGTTGAAGTCCGGCATGATGGCCTTGATGGATGCCCAAGCCCGCGACCAGTGGCATAAGGACCTTGAGGTGGGCGACCTTCCAGACATCAGCGAAGTGAATATCCTCACCACCTTTGAACAATTACATCTCAACAAAATGGATGTCTTCGAACGAGGGATCATCAATGTCTTTAAAGGGCTGTCGTGGGATTACAAAACCAATAGTCCCTGCTGCTTTGGTAAAAAGATCATCGTCAACAACCTGGTGAGTCACAATCGCTGGGGATTTAGTTTGAACTGGGGCTGGAGACGAGATCAGCTGGCAGACCTAGAAAGAATGTTGTTTCTGCTCGATGGTAAAGCGATACCTGACAATCGTGGCGATGTTACTACCCGATTGATGGAGCATATTCGGGATAACCCTTCGAAGGATGTTTACGAAGATGATTTTTTCGGTATACGTTACTTCCAGAAGGGAACTGCACACATCATGTTTAAGCGGTACGATCTGACAGAAAAGATGAATAATATCGTGGCGAAGTACTATCCGAGGATGCTGGCAGCGAGATGAAGAGGGCAGGGAAGCAATTCCTTACCTGACCCATTACCTGACCCGATTCCTATAAAAAGAAAAAGGAGTTAGACGATTTCTCATCTAACTCCTTGTTTTATTTGGTGGCCCCTGCTGGGTTTGAACCAGCGACCAAGCGATTATGAGTCGCCTGCTCTAACCACTGAGCTAAGGGGCCAGTAGTGCGGGGATTATAAAGTATCTGGCAGAGGCGATCCAGCGTTCACCGATCGGTTGGTGAAAATTAGCACAATGGTGAGTGATTGATATTAATGAAAAAATCCGCATGCTGCTGTGACAGGAGTGATTGCCACAACAGTTTGAGCGCTTTTTTGCTGCACAGGCGGTAAAAGAAATCGTTAACTGGCCGGGCGGCGGGTGCTGGGTTTTCACTTATCGCAATCGCCACGCTTTCCCCATCCCGCTGAATACTCTACGCTTTAAGCACGTTTACCAGGCATTCAGAGGCGTATGCAACCCGACCACGACATTCGCGATATTCTCTCGCACGATCTGCAGGTGCTGTTCTGCGGCATCAATCCCGGCAAATCATCTGCGCATACCGGTTACCATTTCGCGCATCCCGGCAACCGCTTCTGGAAAGTGATCTATCTGGCCGGCTTTACGCGCGAGCTGCTGAAGCCGGAGCAGGAGCGGCGGCTGCTGGAGACCGGCTGCGGTATCACCGCGCTGGTTGAGCGTCCCACCACGCAAGCGAGCGAGCTGAGCGGCGATGAGCTGCGCGACGGCGGGCTGCGGCTGCAGGATAAAATTTTACGCTATCAGCCGCGGGCGCTGGCGGTGCTGGGCAAGGATGCGTATCAGCGTGCGTTCCGGCAGCGTAAAGTGGAGTGGGGCGAGCAGCCGCAGCCGCTGATGGAGACGCGCATCTGGGTGCTGCCAAACCCCAGCGGCCTTAACCGCGCTTCACTGGAGGAGATGGTGGCAGCGTATCGCCAGCTGGCGGATGCGCTGGGTCTGCCGGAGCGCGGGCAATAAAAAACCCCGGCGTGCCGGGGTTTTTGTTTTCCTGCAGACGATTAATCGTCGAGGAAGCTGCGCAGCACTTCCGAGCGGCTCGGGTGACGCAGTTTGCGCAGCGCTTTGGCTTCAATCTGACGAATACGCTCACGCGTTACGTCAAACTGCTTGCCCACTTCTTCCAGCGTGTGGTCGGTGTTCATATCGATACCAAAACGCATACGCAGGACTTTCGCCTCGCGCGCGGTCAGGCCCGCCAGCACGTCGTGGGTCGCAGAACGCAGGCTCTCAGAGGTAGCAGAGTCCAGCGGCAGCTCCAGCGTGGTATCTTCGATGAAATCGCCCAGATGCGAATCTTCGTCATCACCAATCGGCGTCTCCATGGAGATAGGCTCTTTGGCGATCTTCAGCACCTTGCGGATCTTATCTTCCGGCATCAGCATGCGCTCAGCCAGCTCTTCCGGCGTCGGCTCGCGGCCCATCTCCTGCAGCATCTGGCGCGAGATACGGTTGAGCTTGTTGATGGTCTCAATCATATGCACCGGAATACGGATGGTACGCGCCTGATCGGCAATAGAGCGGGTGATCGCCTGACGGATCCACCAGGTGGCGTAGGTTGAGAACTTATAGCCACGGCGATATTCAAACTTATCAACCGCTTTCATCAGGCCGATGTTGCCTTCCTGAATCAGGTCAAGGAACTGCAGGCCGCGGTTGGTATATTTTTTCGCGATAGAGATAACCAGACGCAGGTTAGCTTCAACCATCTCTTTCTTCGCGCGGCGCGCTTTCGCTTCGCCGATCGACATGCGACGGTTGATGTCTTTAACCTGTTCGATGGTCAGGCCGGTCTCTTCCTCAATCTGCAGCAGCTTCTGCAGCGAGCGCATGACATCTTCTTCAACATCTTTCAGCTTTTCAGACCACGGCTTGTTCATCGCCAGGGCTGCTTTAAACCAGCTCTCACTGGTTTCATTACCGGTGAACAGCGTAATAAAGTTCTTCTTCGGCATTTTGCACAGTTCGACACACAGCTTCATGATCAGGCGCTCTTGCGTACGCACGCGCTCCATCATTTCACGCATGTTGTTTACCAGGTAGTCGAACTGCTTCGGCACCAGGCGGAACTGCTTGAAGACTTCAGAAAGGTTGTTGATTTCTGCAACGGCATCAGCGTGGCTGCGGCCTTTCGCCTTAATAACGGTGCGGGCTGCTTCATACTGGGTGCGCAGCTCAAGGAACTTCTCGCGCGCCAGTTCCGGATCGATAGAGTTGTCGTCGTCGCTGCTGTCGTCGTCGTCGCTCTCTTCATCTTCCTCTTCGTCGTCATTGCGATCTTCTTCAGACAGCTCAGAACCAACGTGGGTGGCAGTGGGGGCGAGATCTTCTTCAGCGTTAGGATCGACAAAGCCGGTGATGAGATCGGACAGGCGCGATTCGCCCGCTTCCACACGATCGTACTGATCGAGCAGGTAGGTAATAGCTTCCGGATATTCGGCAACAGAGCACTGCACCTGGTTGATACCGTCTTCGATACGCTTGGCGATGTCGATTTCGCCTTCGCGCGTCAGCAGCTCTACGGTACCCATTTCACGCATATACATGCGCACCGGATCGGTTGTGCGCCCGATTTCAGATTCAACGCTGGATAAGACCTGCGCGGCCGCTTCTGCAGCATCTTCATCTGTATCGGAGCTGTTCTCATTCAGCATCAGATCATCGGCATCAGGGGCTTCTTCCACCACCTGGATACCCATATCGTTGATCATCTGGATGATGTCTTCGATCTGATCGGAGTCGACGATATCTTCCGGCAGATGGTCATTGACCTCAGCATAGGTCAGATAGCCCTGCTCCTTACCACGGGTGACAAGCAGCTTAAGCTGTGACTGCGGGTTTTGCTCCATAAGACGGTATCCACACTTCTGTTAATTAGATTGGTGTCGGTCGGCAGCGAGCCAACTATAACAGTGAAGGCATTATGTTTTTGCCGCTGCCTTCAACGCGGCCAGGGCTGCAGCCCCTTTTAGTTCGGCACTTAAGCCGCTTGATATTCGGTCTGAAATCGTTGTGCTCCGGTTCCGCTTATATGGCGTGTAAACCGAAAGCCGCAGGCCAGAACGGGGAATACTCCGCCATTCTGGCCTGGCTGAATCTTATTTTTTCGCTAATGCCTGGCTTAATGCCCAGAATTCGCGCCGCTCAGCGGCACTGAGCCCTTCGGTACGCTCACGCGCAATCAGCGCTTCCAGGCGCTGCTCCAGCGCAGCATCATATATACTTGCCAGCGAGTCCTGAAACACCGCTTCGGCTTCCTCATCCACTATCATGTGGTTCCAGGTGGCCAGTGTTTCAAGGGGCTGGCTAAAATTTGTCCCGCGATATAACTCTAGTAGCTGTCCGGTCGTCAGGCCAGGATTCTCTGTGCAGCGGCTGACCAGGTCAACAAACAGCGACAGGCCGGCAAGTTTTGACTGCGCCAGCCCGTCAAGCGTGGGCACAATCGTCGCAAACTGCGGATTCTGCACCAGCAGCGCAATCAGTACGCGCATCGTGGTGCGCTTCAGCGGCGGCGCGACGGGCGGCGTCGCGTTTTCTGCCGCCTTTGGCATCAGCTTGTCTAACTGGTTATCGTCCAGAATGCCGAGCTTATTACCCAGCGTCTGGCGCATATAGATCCGCAGCGTTTCGCCCGGGATCTGACTAATCAGCGGCAGAGCGAGCGTCGCCAGCTTGGTGCGACCATCGCGGGTGCTCAAATCCACCTGTGGCATCAGGCTGTCAAACAGAAACACCGAGAGCGGCATCGCCTGCTCCATGCGTGCTTCAAACGCTTCTTTTCCCTCTTTACGCACCAGCGTATCGGGATCTTCGCCATCAGGCAGAAACATAAAGCGTAGCTGACGCCCGTCATTCATGTAGGGCAGGGCGGTTTCCAGCGCGCGCCAGGCGGCTTCGCGACCGGCCCGGTCGCCGTCATAACAGCAGATAACCGTGTCAGTCGAGCGGAACAGCAGCTGAATATGTTCAGCTGTGGTGGAGGTCCCCAGCGACGCCACGGCATAATCGATGCCGAACTGTGCCAGGGCGACCACATCCATATAGCCCTCCACCACCAGCAGGCGCGCCGGCTGAGGATGGTTTTTTTGTGCTTCATACAGGCCATAGAGCTGGCGGCCTTTATGGAAAATCGGTGTTTCCGGCGAGTTCAGATACTTAGGCGTATCATTACCCAGCACGCGTCCGCCAAAGCCAATCACGCGACCACGCTTATCGCGGATCGGGAACATCACGCGATCGCGGAAGCGATCGTAGCTGCGGCCTTTATCATTGGTGACCAGCATGCCCGCTTCCATCAGCGACTCGCGGTCTTCCTGCTGCTCTCCGAAACGCTTCAGCACGTTATCCCAGCCGGCAGGCGCATAGCCAATCGCAAAGTGATCGATCACCTGCTGGCTGAGCCCGCGCGAGCCTAAATAGCGCTGGGCCGCCTCTGCTCCCGGACTGCGGAAGCTTTGCTGATAGAAACCATCCAGTTTCTCCAGCAGCTGGTAAAGACTCTGACGCTGATGACGCTCAATCGGGCTGGGGCCGCTGCCTGTTTCGTACGGCACTTCAAGGCCGTGCTGGGTGGCGAGTTCCTCAACGCTTTCGACAAATTCCAGACGATCGTGATTCATCAGGAAGTCGATAGCGTTGCCTTTGGCACCACAGCCAAAGCAGTAGTAAAACTGCTTTTCACCGCTGACGGTAAAAGAGGGGGTTTTTTCGTTATGGAATGGACAGCACGCGTGATAGTTCTTACCCTGCTTTTTCAGCTTAACGCGGGCATCGATAAGATCCACGATATCCGTGCGGGCAAGTAAATCATTGATAAAAACGCGTGGAATTCGTCCAGCCATAAGCCCCGATTTTTTTCAGCTCTTAAACGGCAACAAGCCGCGCTTCCTTTCGGAAAGCACGGCCTCTTACTTGACTCTGTCTGCGTTTAACACGCGGCGGAAGCGAACTTCCGAAGGAAATTAGTACAGACGAGTGCGGCGTGCGTTTTCGCGAGCCAGTTTCTTGGCGTGACGCTTAACTGCTGACGCTTTAGCGCGCTTACGCTCGGTCGTTGGTTTTTCATAAAACTCACGACGACGAACTTCAGCCAGAACGCCTGCTTTCTCGCAGGAACGCTTGAAGCGACGCAGTGCTACGTCGAATGGCTCGTTTTCACGTACTTTAATTACCGGCATGTAACTCTCACCTCGATAAAATTCGGTTTTTGCTGCTGACTGCGGCGTCAGCACATCTCAAAATGGTGCAGCATTTTACTCCAGCCGGGGCCGGCTTGTAAAGCACCATGGACAATTTAGAACCAACAGGAGCGTTTGCCTGTGCGGCTGCCGGTTTTTTCAGGCCGTGGAGTATAGCGCACTCTTTGTGCGGCAGAAAAACACTTTTTCCCGTCAAAGTAGTCCGGCGGCAGATTTGCCTGTGCTACACTGCGCGCCGCAAGAAGAGGGTGATAAAGCTATGCGAGTTCTGGGTATTGAAACGTCCTGCGATGAAACCGGCATCGCGATTTATGACGATGCGTCCGGTCTGCTGGCGAATCAGCTGTATAGCCAGGTGAAGCTGCATGCTGACTACGGCGGCGTTGTGCCGGAACTGGCATCGCGCGACCATGTACGTAAAACGGTGCCGCTGATACAGGCCGCGCTGAAAGAGGCAAACCTGCAGGCCAGCGATATCGATGCGGTCGCCTATACCGCCGGTCCGGGTCTGGTGGGTGCACTGCTGGTCGGCGCCACGATTGGCCGCGCGCTGGCGTTCGCCTGGAATGTGCCGGCGGTCCCGGTACATCATATGGAAGGCCATCTGCTGGCTCCGATGCTGGAGGAGAATCCGCCGGCGTTCCCGTTTGTCGCGCTGCTGGTCTCCGGCGGACATACGCAGCTTATCAGCGTCACCGGTATCGGCGAATATACGCTGCTGGGCGAGTCAATTGACGATGCGGCGGGTGAGGCGTTTGATAAAACGGCCAAGCTGCTGGGTCTGGACTATCCGGGCGGCCCCATGCTGTCGCGCATGGCGCAGCAGGGTGTTGCGAACCGCTTCCGCTTCCCGCGTCCGATGACCGATCGCCCGGGCCTCGATTTCAGCTTTTCAGGGCTGAAAACCTTTGCGGCAAATACTATTCGCGAGCATGACGGCGACGAACAGGCGCGGGCAGATATCGCCCGCGCATTTGAAGATGCGGTCGTGGATACGCTGATGATCAAGTGCAAACGCGCGCTGGAGCAAACCGGCTTTACGCGGCTGGTGATCGCCGGTGGCGTCAGCGCCAACCGCACGCTGCGCGCGCGAATGGCAGAGATGATGAGCGCACGCGGCGGCGAGGTGTTTTATGCCAGGCCTGAGTTCTGCACCGATAACGGCGCGATGATCGCCTATGCCGGCATGGTGCGTCTGAAGGGCGGCACACGGGGTGAGCTCGGCGTCAGCGTCCGTCCGCGCTGGCCGCTGGCGGAACTGCCCGCTATCTGAAAATAAAAAACCGGCGCGCAGCCGGTTTTTTTTATTCTTTCTTTTTTTTCCGTTTCCAGACGCGATTTTCCTGTCCGCGCCAGAGCCGCTGAATATTGTCATGATGCCGCAGCAGGATCAGGCAGGAGAGCATGGAAACCGGAAACGTAAACTGCGGCTTGAACCACCAGACGTAGAACGGGGCGATCAGCGCGCTGACAATGGCACCCAGCGAGGAGTAGCCGCTCAGCAGCACGGTCAGCAGCCACGTCCCGGTCATCAGGCCGGTAAGATCCCAGCCAATCGGCGCAATCGCGCCAAACGCTGTCGCCACGCCTTTGCCACCGCGAAAGCGGAAAAAGACCGGATAGATATGACCCAGGCAGGCAGCTATCGCGGTCAGGCCAAGATACATAGGCGTCACGTGCAGCATCCAGGCGATCCAGACCGGAACCATTCCTTTGGCCACATCAAATATCAGTACCGCCGCTGCTGACGCTTTGCCGCCGATGCGCAGGACGTTTGTGGCGCCAGGGTTACCGGAGCCTGAGATACGCGGATCGGGCAAGCCTGCGAGTTTACAGACCAGTATCGCACTGGAAATCGAGCCGCAAAGATACGCGAAAATAATCATACCAAGCGCGATAGCACTCATAGCGTCGTACCGTTCCTTTTGGGTCGTTTTGTTGCCGGTAAGCGTGGATAATACGCATAATCCGCCGGAAGTGGTATCCGGCCTGGCCAAAAACAGAGAGTGACATCATGGATATCGTATTTATAGAACAACTCACCGTGTTCACCACCATTGGCGTATACGACTGGGAACAGGGCATGCAGCAGAAGCTGGTGCTCGATGTCGAAATGGCCTGGGACAACCGGCGTGCCGCGGCCAGCGACGATGTCAGCGACTGTCTGAGTTATGCCGATGTCACCGACGCCATCCTCTCGCATCTGCAGGGAAACCGGTTTGCGCTGGTCGAGCGCGTCGCAGAAGAAATCTGCGATCTGTTGATGAATCGTTTCAAAACGCCCGGCGTGCGTATCCGGGTAGGTAAGCCGGGTGCAGTAGCCCAGGCGGCGAGCGTTGGCGTGCGTATTGAGCGCGGGACAATTCCTAAATAAACCCCCTGTGATTGCCATCACAATGAAACCAAATCAAATTATGGTGTGTCTTAGCTGAGGCCGTTGCGTTAAGCGAAACGAAGTGGCAGAAAACTCTAAGGTTTTCTTCAGATCAACGCCGGCATAATTTCAGGCGGTAGCAGTTTGCGACCGCCTTTTTACTGTTTAAAACGGATAGGGGAAAATTTTGATGGCAGATATGCATCAGCTATGGGTCGCTGCGATCCTCGGGGTCGTCGAGGGGCTGACCGAGTTTCTGCCGGTCTCATCCACGGGCCATATGATTATTGTCGGGCACCTGCTGGGATTTGAGGGCGATAAAGCAGAGACGTTTGAAGTGGTGATCCAGCTCGGATCGATTCTGGCAGTGGTCGTAATGTTCTGGCGACGTCTGTTTGGCCTGATCGGTATCCATTTTGGTCAGGAGCGTCATGAAGGCACCGGTACCGGTAAGCTGACGCTGATCCACATTCTGCTCGGGATGATCCCGGCGGTGGTGATCGGTTTACTGCTGCACGATCAGATCAAAACGCTGTTTAATCCGATCAACGTCATGTATGCCCTGGTGGTGGGCGGTGTGCTGCTGCTGGCGGCAGAGTTCCTGAAGCCAAAACAGCCAAAAGCGGTGGGCGTGGATGATATCACCTATCGTCAGGCGTTTATGATTGGCTGCTTCCAGTGCCTGGCGCTGTGGCCGGGCTTTTCCCGCTCGGGTGCGACGATTTCAGGCGGTATGCTGATGGGCGTCAGCCGCTACGCAGCGTCGGAATTCTCTTTCATTCTCGCCGTGCCGATGATGATGGGCGCGACCGTGCTGGACCTCTACAAAAGCATGGGCTTCCTGACGATGCAGGATTTCCCGATGTTCGCAGTGGGCTTTATTACCGCGTTTATCGTGGCGCTGCTGGCAATCAAAGTCTTCCTTGAGCTGATCAAGCGTATCTCGTTTGTATCGTTCGCCATCTATCGCTTTATCGTTGCAGCAGCGGTTTACGCCGTGTTTATGTAACAGCGGTTGCGCGGCGGGTTATGCCGGCCGCGCACCAATCAGCGTCTCTTCGATAGCCGCAATCCGGCGCCTGCCCAGCTCTTCCCGCACCTCTGCGCCTTTAAAGCCTGCTGCAATCACCTGCTGCACCGGTACCGCCTGCGCGAGCGCAAACGCCTGACGCAGATAGTTACCCTGCGGATAGGGCATACTCTCGAGCGTGGCGCGTCCGCGCGCGTCCGCCTCACTGGTCAGCGCCATCTTTTCCACCCGCTCCGGCTTACGCCAGGCGTCGATGCGATCAAACAGCGCCACCAGCGCCGCCGCTGACTGTCGCTCAATGGTGTGCACGATGTCATGGAACTCTGTCACGATCAGCGCCAGATCGCGTACGTGATTAGGGACGCGCAGCCGCTGGCACAGAGCGGCGACAAGCGGGACACCCGCCAGGCCATGACCGTGATGCGACGGCCACTTCTCCGGAGGAGTCAGCGCCTTGCCGACATCGTGAAACAGCGTAGCGAAGCGCACGTCAAGCTCATCAGAGAGCGCGGCCGCCAGCGTCAGCGTCATCAGCGTATGCACACCGGTATCGATCTCCGGGTGCCACTTCGGCGGGGCAGGAATGCCGTACAGATTATCGATCTCCGGAAAGAGCACCTGCAGTGCGCCACAGTCGCGCAGCGCCTGGAAATAGACCTGCGGATTGCGCGTCAGCAATGCATTTTCCGTCTCTTTCCAGACGCGCTCTGCCGTCAGATGCGCCAGCTCGCCGCTGGCAGCCATCTCTGCCATCAGCGCCTGCGTTTCAGCGGCAATGCGAAAGCCAAGGTGGGCATAGCGGGCGGCAAAGCGCGCCACGCGCAGCACGCGCAGCGGATCTTCGCTGAACGCTGCCGAAACGTGACGCAGCGTGCGGCTGGCAAGATCGCGCTGGCCGTGGCAGGGATCGATCAGGCTGCCATCTTCCGCCTGCGCGATGGCGTTAATGGTCAGATCGCGCCGCTGCAGATCCTGCTCCAGCGTGACGTCGGGCGCGAAGTGCGTGATAAAGCCGGTGTAGCCGCTGCCCTGTTTGCGCTCAGTGCGCGCCAGCGCATACTCTTCACGGCTGTGCGGATGTAAAAAGACCGGAAAATCGCGGCCTACCTGCTGATAGTTCTGCGCCAGCATCTCATCAGGCGTGGCGCCAACCACCACCCAGTCACGATCTTTTACCGGCAGCTGCAGTAAGGCATCACGCACCGCACCACCGACCAGAAAGGTTTTCACTCAACAACTCCAGAGGTATTCAGATAACTGCGCGTCAGGCGCCTGTTTCGTAATTGTTGCATACTTTGGTGGAAAAGCGGGCATGCGAAAGGGGGCATCTGGCGATCCCCCCCGGACAAACGGCTGGCGTACGGCAGATTAATTCATCCAGCGATCTTTCTTTTTACGGCGCGGCACCATATGTGGCAGCAGCAGGCCCAGCAGCAGGCCAACGCCCAGTACGCCGCCCCCGTACATAAACCACTGCATAATGATGGTGCGCTGTTTGTCATCCAGCTGTACGTTGGCTGCGCTCACTTTTTTCTGCGCCACAATCAGCTCATTTTTGAGCTTCTGGTTTTCCTGTTTCAGACCATCAATCGTGCCGTCGCTGTTAGCGACTTTGTTCTGCATTTCTGACGTGCGCTGATTCCAGCTGTTGTCGATATTAGCCAGCTTGTCAGTCAGATCTTTAACCTGCTGCTCCAGCTGTGGCACGCGGGTGCGCAGGCTTGGGGTCGCGCTGAGCTGCGACAGCGGGATCCAGTTGGTTTTGCCTTCTGCATCGCGGATTTGCGCATACTGCGCATCGCTGTTGGTCTGCAGTACGGTAACTTCTTCCCCGGCGTTCAGCTTACCGACCAGGCGATACTGATCGCCCGGACCGCTGCGTACCCAGGTTGATAACTCATCGGAGATATAACGCTTTTCATCAGCAGCGTGAGCGGGGGTGATGGCGCTGAAAGCCAGCAAAGAAAGGGCGGCAAGTGTAATTTTTTTCATTCGATGTCGTATTTTCTTGATGGGCGTAAATTTACCGGCACAGTCTGGAGTTGCCTCGCATAAATCTGAATGAGAACTATCCTGGTCTCAATCCGGCGCGAAAAGGGGCGTAAAAGCACAAGAAAGCCGAGACAGCGTGCTTGTGGTGCATTACTCTCGCCAGATTAACCGTATAAGTGCCAGCAGCGTAGTAAATAAAAAATTATGACCACTGAAATCGAATTAAAGTTCATTGCCACCCCGCAGGCTGCCGCCACCCTGGCAGAGACACTGGCCGCCTGGCCGCATCAGCATGAAGCCGCCCGCGAGCTGACGAATATCTATTATGAAACGGACGACAACCAGCTGCGCCGCTGGGATATGGGGCTGCGCATCCGGGGTGTGGACAAGCGTTATGAGATGACGCTTAAGGCGGCGGGTCAGACGCTGGGCGGTCTGCATCAGCGCCCGGAGTACAACGTGGATATAACGGCGCCGCAGCTTGATATCGCCCGGCTGCCGGCAGAGATCTGGCCGCAGGGTACTGATATTGCCACCCTGCAGCAGCGGCTGCAGCCACTATTCAGCACGCATTTCCGGCGCGAAACCTGGACGGTAGAGGCAGGTAACAGCACGATTGAAATTGCCTTCGATCAGGGCAGCGTGGCGGCCGGCGAGCTTAGCGAACCGCTGTGTGAAGTTGAGCTGGAGCTTAAACAGGGCACGCCTGCCGATCTGCTCAGGCTCGCGCAGACGCTGGCAGCGGGCGGCGGACTCCGTCCCGGCAGCCTGAGCAAAGCCGCGCGTGGCTATCAGCTGGCGCAGGGCGACGCGCTGCGTCCGGTTCGGGCGCTGCCGCTGCTGAAAGTGACGCCAAAAGCGACAGTAGAGCAGGGGATGATCGCCGCGCTCAGCGCCGCGCTGGATCACTGGCAGTATCATGAAGAGGTCTGGCTGCGCGGTAATCCGGCTGCGCGACACGCCGTGCTGGAGGCGCTGGAAACGCTGCGTCAGGCGTTTTCGCTGTTTGGTGCGCTGGTGCCGCGTAAGGCTAACAGCGAGCTGCGCCAGAAGCTGACCCGTCTTGAGGAGCTGCTGCAGGATGATGCTATCAGTGCGGAAACCCTCTGTTTCTCTGCCACCTCAGTCGAGGCGCAGATGGCGCTGACGTGCTGGCTGGCAGAAGCGCAGTGGCAGCCGTGGATCGACAGCAAAAACCAGATCAAGCTGCAGGGCTCTTATAAACGCTTTTGCGACATCATGCTAAGCCGCGTGGCAGCGGATCTGCGGGAAACCTTTACGGATGTAAAACTGGTCAGCGAGTTTCAGGATAAGGCCACGCGTCTGCAGCGGCAGCTGCTGGCTGTCTGTCTGCTGGCGGCGGCGTATCCGGCTGAAGAGGTGTGTCAGTGGATGGCGGGATGGCAGGAGCTGCAGCTCGCCATCCGGGAAAAACAGCAGCACGGCCTGATTCAGCTCGCTACGATGGTCATGCGCCAGCCGCCATTCTGGCTGAGCAGCGGCGTCAGGCGTTAACAACACTATGTAAAAATTCAGGGAGAGAGGATGCAGTTACCGTTACCTTCGCTGATGCAGGCGCAGCTGGCCGGCATCGCAGAACGCCTGCAGCTGTCGCTGCCGGCGCTGACGTCTGAACAGGCTGGCGCGCTGGCCTTCAGTGACTTTATCGCAGATAACCTGCAGCAGCAGCCAGCATGGTGGCAGCAACTGCAGCAGCAGCCTCCTCAGCCTGATGAATGGCAGCACTATGCTCTGTGGCTGCAGCAGGCGCTGCAGCATGCGGATAGCGAGGCCGCGCTGATGCGTGAGCTGCGCCTGTTCCGCCGGCATATGCTGGTGCGTATCGCCTGGATGCAGGCGCTGCAGCACGCCACGACCGAACAGAGCCTGACGCAGCTTAGCGTACTGGCAGAAAGCCTGATCGCTGCCGCCCGCGATCGCGTGTGGCAGGATTGCTGTCGCGATTTTGGCACGCCCTGCAACGAGGCGGGCGAGCCGCAGCCGCTGCTGATCCTCGGCATGGGCAAGCTGGGTGGCGGAGAACTCAACTTCTCCTCTGATATCGATCTGATCTTTGCCTGGCCGGAGAGCGGCGTCACGCGCGGCGGGCGACGCGAGCTGGACAACGCACAGTTTTTTACCCGCATGGGGCAGCGCCTGATAAAAGTGCTGGATCAGCCTGGCGTCGATGGTTTTGTTTACCGCGTGGATATGCGACTGCGTCCGTTCGGCGATAGCGGCCCGCTGGTGATGAGCTTTGCGGCGCTGGAAGATTACTATCAGGAGCAGGGGCGTGACTGGGAGCGCTACGCCATGGTCAAAGCGCGTCTGATGGGCGACGATCGCGGCGAGTGGAGCCAGGCGCTGCAGCAGATGCTGCGGCCGTTTGTCTATCGCCGCTATATCGATTTCAGCGTGATTCAGTCGCTGCGTAACATGAAAGGGATGATCGCGCGTGAAGTGCGCCGTCGCGGCCTGAAAGATAATATCAAGCTGGGTGCCGGCGGTATCCGCGAAATCGAATTTATTGTGCAGGTATTTCAGCTGATTCGTGGTGGACGTGAGCGCTCACTTCAGTCGCGCTCACTGCTGCCAGTGCTGCAGGCCATCGGTGAGCTGGAGCTGCTGCGTCCGCAGCAGGTCAGTCAGCTGCATGACGCCTACCTTTTTTTACGCCGGCTGGAGAATTTGCTGCAGAGCATCAATGATGAGCAGACGCAGACGCTGCCGCAGGATGCGCTCAACCGGGAGCGTCTGGCGTGGGCGATGAACTGCGCTGACTGGGAAGCGCTGACGGCACAGCTAACGGCGCACATGGCCGCCGTACGAGCGGTGTTTGATGAGCTGATTGGCGACGATGCCCCGGACGTTGATGACCAGCCGGAACTGGCGGAATTTGCGGCACTCTGGCAGGACACGCTGGAGGAGCATGAGCTGACGCCGGTGGTGCCGCAGCTGAATGAAACGCAGCGGCAGCGTTTTTTTTACGTGCTTAATGACTTCCGGCAGGATGCCAGCCGGCGCACAATCGGGCCGCGTGGCCGGCTGGCGCTCGACCAGCTGATGCCGCGCCTGCTGGGGGAGATCGCTTCGCGTGAGGATGCCGACAGCGTACTGGAGCGCCTGACGCCGCTGCTGCTGGGGGTGCTGACGCGCAGCACCTATCTTGAGCTGCTGACTGAGTATCACGGCGCGCTGCGTCACCTGATCCGTCTCTGTGCCGCCTCACCAATGATTGCCAGCCAGCTGGCGCGCTATCCGCTGCTGCTGGATGAGCTGCTCGACCCCGCCACGCTGTATCAGCCCACTGCCACTGACGCCTACCGTGACGAACTGCGGCAATATCTGCTGCGTATTCCGGCAGAGGATGAAGAGCAGCAGCTGGAGGCGGTGCGCCAGTTCAAACAGGCGCAGCTCTTGCGTATTGCCGCAGCAGATATCGCCGGAACGCTGCCGGTAATGAAAGTAAGCGATCACTTAACCTGGCTGGCAGAGGCGATGATCGAGTCGGTGGTGCAGCAGGCCTGGCAGATGATGGTACAGCGCTATGGGCGGCCATCACATCTGACGCGTGACGATGAGCGCGGCTTTGCCGTGGTCGGCTATGGCAAGCTGGGGGGCTGGGAGCTTGGCTACAGCTCCGATCTCGATCTGGTGTTTCTGCATGATTGTCCGGAGAGTGCAGAGACTGACGGTGAACGCGTCATCGACGGAAGGCAGTTTTATCTGCGTCTGGCGCAGCGCATCATGCATCTCTTCAGCACCCGCACCGCCTCCGGTATTTTGTATGAGGTGGATGCCCGCCTGCGTCCTTCTGGCTCAGCAGGCATGCTGGTCAGCACCTTCGACGCCTTTGAAGAGTATCAGCGTAATGATGCCTGGACCTGGGAGCATCAGGCGCTGGTGCGTGCGCGTATTGTCTTTGGTGAGCCGGCGCTGATGGCGCGTTTTACGCAGATCCGCCACGCTATTCTCAGCCTGCCCCGTGCAATAGCACCGCTGCGGGCTGAGGTACGTGAAATGCGCGAAAAGATGCGTGCGCACCTGAGCAACAAACATAAAGGGCGCTGGGAGATAAAAACAGATGCAGGCGGTATTACCGATATTGAATTCATTGCCCAGTATCTGGTCTTAGCGTCAGCAGCGGATCGGCCGGCCCTGACGCGCTGGTCAGATAACGTGCGCATTTTTGCTCTGATGGCGGAGCACGATATTATGCCCGCGCAGGAAGCGCAGGCGCTGACGCATGCTTACGTCACGCTGCGTGATGCGCTGCATCATCTGGCCCTGCAGGCGTTGCCGGGTCACGTGGCACCGGATCGTTTTGCCCGCGAGCGCGGCATTGTCAACGCCAGCTGGCAGCGCTGGCTGGGCACGGTTGAGCCAGACAGTTGAGGCGTGCGGCGGCATCTTACCCTGCGGCGGGTATATGGTATTATCCGCGCAATATTTTGAGCGTAGTCTGGAGTCTCTGAAATGAAAGTAACACTGCCCGCGTTTGGCAAGGCCACCGTACTGGTTGTTGGCGATGTGATGTTAGACCGCTACTGGTATGGCCCGACCAGCCGCATTTCACCCGAGGCGCCGGTGCCGGTCGTCAAAGTGGATACCATTGAGGAGCGTCCGGGCGGCGCGGCCAACGTGGCAATGAACATTGCCGCGCTGGGTGCCGCATCGCGTCTGATTGGGCTGACCGGTGAGGATGATGCCGCGCAGGTACTGAGCCGCACGCTGGAGCAGGTTAACGTCAGCTGTGACTTTGTGGCGCTAAAAACGCATCCCACCATCACCAAGCTGCGCGTGCTGTCGCGCAACCAGCAGCTGATCCGGCTGGATTTTGAAGAGGGCTTTGATCAGGTCGATCCGCAGCCCATCCACGATCGTATGCGTCAGTCGCTGTCACAGGCTGGCGCGCTGGTGCTGTCAGACTACGCTAAAGGTGCCCTGAGCAGCGTCCAGACCATGATCGGGCTGGCCCGCGAAGCGGGTGTACCGGTACTGATCGACCCGAAGGGCACCGACTTTGAGCGCTATCGCGGTGCAACCCTGCTGACGCCAAACCTGTCTGAATTTGAAGCCGTTGCCGGCAAATGTAAAACCGAAGCGGACATCGTCAGCCGGGGAATGCAGCTGATCGCTGACTATGCGCTCTCAGCGCTGCTGGTGACCCGTTCTGAAAACGGCATGACGCTGCTGCAGCCGGGTAAAGCGCCCCTGCATATGCCGACGCAGGCGCAGGAAGTCTATGACGTGACCGGTGCCGGCGATACGGTTATTGGCGTCCTGGCCGCGGTCCTTGCGGCAGGTGACACGCTGGAAAACGCCTGTTTCCTTGCCAACGCGGCGGCAGGCGTCGTGGTGGGCAAGCTGGGAACCTCCACCGTCAGTACGGTGGAGCTGGAGAACGCTATTCATGCACGTCCCGAAAGCGGCTTTGGCGTGATGACGGAGAGCGAGCTGAAAACCGCCGTGGCTCAGGCGCGTCAGCGCGGCGAGAAAGTGGTGATGACCAACGGCGTGTTTGACATCCTGCATGCAGGACACGTCTCTTATCTCGCCAATGCCCGCAAGCTGGGCGATCGGCTGATTGTGGCGGTGAACAGCGACGCGTCAACCCGACGTCTTAAAGGCGAAACCCGGCCGGTTAATCCGCAGGAGAACCGGATGATCGTGCTGAGCGCACTCGAAGCGGTGGACTGGGTCGTACTGTTTGAAGAAGATACGCCGCAGCGTCTGATTGCCGATGTGCTGCCGGATTTGCTGGTGAAAGGCGGAGATTACAAGCCGGAAGAGATCGCAGGCAGCAAAGAAGTGTGGGCCAACGGCGGTGACGTACGCGTGCTTAACTTTGAAGATGGCATCTCCACCACCAACATTATTAAAACGATCCGCAGTCACTGAGCAGACAGCCGGGGGCAGCAGCCACCCGGCTGATAATATTTACTGTGGCGTATCGATTTTACCGGCCGGATCGGGCGTCACCACTGCTGGCGCCGGTGCCGCCGGGCTTTCACTCTCCAGTTTAGCCAGACGCTGCTCCAGGGCTGCCAGCTTTTCGCGGGTGCGCAGCAGGACCTGAGTCTGCACATCAAACTCTTCACGGTTAACCAGATCCATACGGGTCAGCTGCGCCTGCAGAACCTGCCGGATTTTCTTCTCCACGTCGTCGCCAAAGTCGCGGATGCCTTTCGGCATCGCTTCATGGACCTGGCGCGCCAGTTGTTCAATTTTTTTTGTGTCGATCATGGTTATTTCCTGATTGCGGTGGCTGTGAGCAGCACGTTTTCCGACGGTACAAGAAGTAAGTGTAATGCCAGAACCAAAAAGGTTAAACCCGAAATCCGCAACGCATGATGTGCAAAAGCAATTGCACTTTTGTCGATTGCCCGTCCCGGTGAATAACGCTATAGTGATTTTGCTTATTCTCAGGGCGGGGCGAAATTCCCCACCGGCGGTAAATCAGCTTCTGCTGAAAGCCCGCGAGCGCTTTTGCTACCGTGCAAAAGGACAGCAGATCCGGTGTGATTCCGGGGCCGACGGTTAAAGTCCGGATGGGAGAGGGTAACGACATCAGCCGGGTTTATGCCCGCGTCACGTTTTTGCCATGTGTATTTTTCACGCACTCCTAAGCTCGCCCTGGTTCTGGTAACTCATAATATTTTAAGGTTAATTACCATGAATCAGACGCTTCTTTCTGAATTTGGCACGCCGGAACAGCGTGTAGAACGTGCACTTGACGCACTGCGTAACGGTCGCGGTGTGATGGTTCTTGACGATGAAGATCGCGAGAACGAAGGCGACATGATTTTTGCCGCCGAGACCATGACCACAGAGCAGATGGCGCTGACTATCCGCCACGGCAGCGGTATTGTCTGCCTCTGCATCAATGAGGCCCGCCGCCAGCAGCTCGATCTGCCGATGATGGTAGAGAACAACACCAGCTCTTACGGCACCGGATTTACCGTTACGATTGAAGCCGCAGCGGGGGTGACCACCGGCGTCTCTGCAGCTGACCGCATCACCACTATCCGCGCCGCGATTGCTGATAACGCTAAACCGGCTGACCTGCACCGTCCGGGACACGTTTTCCCGCTGCGCGCGCGCGAAGGTGGCGTACTGACGCGCGGCGGTCATACCGAGGCCACGCTCGATCTGGTCACGCTTGCGGGCTTCAGGCCAGCTGGCGTCCTGTGCGAGCTGACTAACGACGATGGCAGCATGGCGCGCGCCCCTGAAGCGATCGCGTTTGCGCAGCAGCATGATATGCCCGTGGTGACCATTGAAGATCTGGTGGCTTACCGCCGCCAGCGTGAGACCCGTCAGGCCAGCTAAAGCTGGCATACAAAAGCAGACCAGCCGGAGGGCGGGAAATCAGCCCGCGCCGGCGGTCTGCAGCAGCGTCAGACTCAGCCCCATCACCGTCATCCCACACAGCACGCCATAGCTCGGGTTATTGTGCGGATCGATTTCGCGCGCCAGCGGCATCAGTTCATCCACCGAAAGTGCGACCATAATCCCTGCGACGGCGGCCATAATGGCAGCAATCACTACCGGCGACAGCGCCGGACCGAGCAGCAGAAAGGCAATGACGCCGCCCAGAATTTCCGCCATACCAGAAATACAGGCCCAGAACAGCGCTTTGGCTTTGGAACCGGTCGCCGCGTACATCGGCCCGGCAACCGCCAGTCCTTCAGGAATATTGTGGATGGCCACGGCTAAAGCGATGCCCAGCCCCAGCTCCATATCGCTGCTGGCGGTAACAAAGGTGGCGACCCCTTCAGGAAAATTGTGCAGGCTGATGCCCAGCGTCAGCAGCACAGCGGTTCGCTTCAGGTTAACCGGACGACCCTGAGTGGCCATCAGATCCTGCGGATGCTGATGCGGCAGCAGGCGATCCATCGCGAAATAGCCGATCAGGCCGAGCATAAACATACCGTATCCCAGCATCGGTGACATTCCCGCAGTATGCAGCGCCGCTGGCAGCATCTCCATCAGCGAAATCAGTAGCATAATGCCGGCGGCGAAGCCGAGCGCAAAGGCGAGCAGACGGTTTGACGGCTTTTGACCGAGAATGCCAAACAGGGCGCCAATAAAGGTGGCACCACCGGCCAGAATAGTGAGCAGTAAAGGCACCGACATAGCAAGCTCCATGATGATAATGATTACCAGTTACATTATAATTAACCTTATAAAATATCGAGTTATTAAGCGTAAAGTTATGTCGTTCACGCTTATTCAAATTTGCTGACAGACATTATCACGCTTCTCCGCGTTTAAGTGGCCTGGCAAGCGCGTATTGTGACGCTTATGAAAGCAACAGCGATGAGGTGTGAAAATGTGTGATGGCCGTATGCCTGCTCTGTTTCTGGGTCATGGCAGCCCGATGAACGTGCTGGAAGAGAACCGTTATACCCGGGTATGGCAGCAGCTGGGCAGAGATCTGCCGCGCCCGCGCGCTATTCTCGCGATTTCCGCGCACTGGTACACGCGCGGAACGCGGGTAACCGCCATGGAACAGCCACGCACTATTCACGATTTCGGCGGATTTCCGCAGGCGCTGTTTGACGTGCGCTACCCGGCACCCGGATCGCCTGCGCTGGCGCAGCGCGTAACGGAGCTGCTGCCGGCGGCAGAAAAAGATGAGAGCTGGGGGTTCGATCACGGCTCGTGGGGCCTGCTGGCCAAAATCTATCCTGAGGCGGATATTCCGCTGGTGCAGCTCAGCGTGGACAGTACCCGGCCCGCCGCATGGCATTTTGAGGCCGGACGTAAGCTGGCTGCGCTGCGCGATGAGGGGATCCTGCTGGTTGCGAGCGGCAACGTGGTACATAACCTGCGCAAGCTGCAGTGGCAGGGGAGTGCGCCGGCGTATCCATGGGCCGAAGCGTTTAACCAGTATGTGCGCGATAATCTGCCCAGCGACGCGCTGGCAGCCGATCATCCGCTGGTTAACTATCAGCAGCATCCGGGCGCGGCGCTTTCGCATCCGACCGCTGAACACTATCTGCCGCTGCTCTATATTCTGGGCGCACGCGCAGCGGGTGAGGCGGTCAGCGTGCCGGTTGAGGGCATGGAGATGGGCGCAATCAGTATGCTGTCAGCGCAGGTGGGATAACGGCCCGCGGCGTCGCAGGCCGGAAGGGGGCGCACCGGAATGCGCCACCAGGTTAGCCGATAAAAGTATGCGGATAGAAGCGCGACAGATCCTGGGTGATCAGCGCCCGATCTTCGCGTAAGCCAATCCCCGCCGGCTGATCGTCTATCAGCCAGCTGCCAATCAGCGTATAGCTGTCGCCAAATCGGGGCAGCGCGCAGAACTGCTGGATAATCATACCCTCTTCGCCATAGGGACCGTCAGCGCGCGCAATTTCATTGCCGTTTTCAATAATACGGATGTTGGCGCCCTCACGGGAGAAGAGCGGCTTCACCACATATTTATCCATCTGCGGCGCCTGGCTGTCATCTGCAAACCAGGCGGGCAGCAGATTGGGATGGCCCGGAAACATCTCCCACAGCAGCGGCAGCAGGGCTTTATTGGAGAGGATGCTTTTCCAGGCGGGTTCCAGCCAGCGTACGCCGGCATCGGCCAGCTTGGTCGAGAACACCTCGCGCAGCATGAACTCCCAGGGGTAGAGCTTGAACAGGTTGCTGATGACGCGATCGTGCTGGTCGGTAAACTGGCCTTTTTCCCCTAGTCCAATCTCGTCGATATAGAGAAACTCGCCGGGAAGTCCCGCTTCTGTGGCGCAATCCTGCAGATACTGTACCGTCGCGCGGTCCTCTTCCGTATCACGGCAGCAGGCAAAGTGCAGCCAGTTAAAGCCGTGCTGCTGCTGCAGAACCGCAAACCGCTCAATCAGCTTCTCCTGCAGGCTGTTAAACTGATCGCTGCCCGCCGGCAGGTTGCCCGCTTTGAGCTGATCTTCGAGCCAGATCCACTGAAAAAAAGCGGCCTCATAGAGTGACGTCGGCGTGTCGGCGTTGTTTTCCAGCAGCTTGATCTCACCGCTGCCATCCCACACCAGATCCAGACGGGAATAGAGCGAAGGCTGACGCTGAGCCCAGGATTCGCGGACAAACTCCCATGTGTGTTTCGGAATGCAGAAGCGGGTCAGCAGCGCATCGCTGTTAACCACTTTTTCCACCGCCTGCAGGCACATCTGATGCAGCTCTGCCGTAACGCTTTCCAGCGTCTCTACCTGTGCCAGCGTGAACTGATAATAGGCCTCTTCACACCAGTAGGGCTCACCATACATCGTGTGAAACTGAAAGCCATATTCAGTGGCTTTTGCGCGCCAGCCCGGGCGTTCGCTGATAGCAATACGTTGCATACGGCGCTTAGCCTCCCAGCGAGCGACTGCTGGTGCCGCTGGCGCTGCTGCGCTGCATACTGTTTTGCTTCGCGACCGTCTCACCAAAGCCACCTCGGGTAATGGTCGAGGTCGTGGCCGGTTTAGGTGCCATGGCGGTTTTAGGCACGTTCATGGTACGTCCAGAGGTCGCTGAGCCATAGTTTTTACCGGCGGCGTCTACGAACTGTCCGTTAGCCGGGCTGGCAGGCGTTTTAGGGGAAAACAGCGGCTGCTGAGCAAAACCGGCGCCGCCGCCCATCATACGTCCCATCATGTAGCCAGCCATCAGCGGCATCCAGAAGCCGCCGCTGTGCTGTGCTTCGGCATTGTTTGCGGTGGTGCCCGCACCCGCCTGAGCCGGTGCCTGCTGGCACTGATTTTCGCCAAATTCCGCCACACAATCTTCGCGTGAGGCATATTTAGGCGCGGTGCGCTCCGCCTCTTTCAGCGCATTGTTATAAGCGGCTTTACACTGACCGCTCTGATCCGGATTGGCTTTCGCACAGTCGTCAGCATTCTGATAGAGCGAAACTGTTTCGTCGCTCTGTTCGCAGCCTGCCAGCATAAATACTGCAGTGACCGCCAGCGCGACGGGCGTAAGATGACGTGCCTGCCAGCCTTTACGAAAAGCGGCATGACGGATATTTTTTGTCCGTTTCATAGTGATTATCCTGTACCCAGAGTTGCAGTCAGGATAGGTGATGCGAGGGGGGATTTAAAGCGTGAAGCCTGACAGGGCGCGGATCTTTACGTAGCTATACGTTCAAATGCGAAAGGGGCCGCAGGGGCCCCTTTTGCTGTCAGCGGCTGAATGGATTGCCGCTGTTGCGCGCTGCCGGCTGAACAGACGCCGCCGGAGCGGAAGCTGCCGCCTGCGGTGCGCTGTCGGCCTGTGCAGTCTGCTGGCTGTTTTCCGGCGCGACGACTTCAGGTGAGGTCGTCACCTCTTTGCCCAGCGCGCTGTTCAGCTGCTGCAGGTCCTGCTCATTGAGAGTACCCAGCGCATATTTGATATTCAGCTGGTTAATCAGATAGCTGTAGCGCGCGTTAGAGAGCTGCTGTTTAGCGTTAAACAGCGTAGTGGTCGCGTCCAGTACATCAACAATCGTACGGGTACCCACCTGATAGCCGGCTTCAGAGGCGTCGAGTGAGCTTTGCGCAGAGATCACTGCCTGTTTGTACGCATCAATGCTGCTGATTGACGCATTCACGTTGTTAAACGAGGAGCGTACGGTCTGCACCGCGCTGCGATGCGCGCCTTCCAGCTGTTCGCTGGCGGCGACAAAGTTGTACTGCGCCTGTTTCACCTGCGAGGTCACTGAACCACCGCTGTAGAGCGGTAATGAGAAGCTCAGGCCGACCTGATTTGAACCCGAGATCGAGTCGTTATTGGTGATGCTTTGATTCGCCCGGCTGCCGCTATATTTATTGTTAGACAGACCGGTCGATGCCGTCAGATCCAGCGTAGGCATATGGCCCGATTCAGCATAGCGGATCTGCTCACGAGCCAGATCCTGGCTCAGGCGCGCAGAGAGCAGGTTAAGGTTGCGACTCTCAGCCTGCTTTAACAGGCTGGCGACCGCATCAGGCCGTGCTGTTTTAAAGCGATCGATGCTCAGCGAGGCCAGGGAGAGGTAGTCCATCCCGGTGATCTGACGCAGCGATTCAACCGCATTATCCAGCGTGTTTCGGGCCGTCACTTCGTTCGCCAGCACGCTGTCATACTGGGCGCGGGCGTTCTGTACATCGGTAATCGCCACCAGGCCGACATTAAAGCGCTGCGTGGTTTGATCCAGCTCGCGATAAATGGACTGTTTCTGCGCTTCGGTATATGAGAGCGTATCAATCGCATTCAGCACGTTGAAGTAGGCGGTAGCGGTATTGAGGATCAGATCCTGCTGCGCGACCTGGTAGGTGACATCCTGAATGCCGGCAGTTTTTTCCTGCAGCGTCAGGCTGCGCCACTTTGACATATCAAAAATCGTCTGCGTTAATTGCAGCGAGGCGCTTTTGGTAGTGGTGTTCAGTCCGCTGTTATCACGATAGCCGTTGTTATAGGTGTAATCTGCACCCAGGCCCAGCTGCGGCAGCAACGGGCTGCGCGCTTCGTTGATCTTTTCAAACGCAGCGTCGCGATCGGCGGCAGAGGCACGCAGATCGGGATTGCTCAGGCGCGCCTGCTGATAAACCTGCAGCAGGTTTTCTGCCTGGCTGGCAAGGCTGAATCCGCCCAGGCTCAGTCCAATAAAAAATGGGAGCAGTTTTTTCATTTGCATTCCTTTTGTTGCAGCCTGTGACGCGAAAAGTGCTGCTGCTAAGCCAAAAAAATAATCGCCGATTTTACAGAGGCGCTGTCAGAGATAGGTTGGCTGAACGTGCCTTCTTTCCCTAATTTACGTAAATAATTCAGAAAGAACCACTCGGATGGAGCACAAGGGTTGGCTTTTCGATGCTCTATCCCAATCTGCATAAGGAACCAGACGATGGCGGGCGAAAAAAAATCCCCTGTGACTTTCACAAAAAACGATGTAGAAATTATTGCACGCGATACCCGTTATGACGGTTTTTTTTCCATCGTCAGCTATCGCTTTCGCCACCGCCTTTTTAATGGCGGAATGAGTGGTGAAGTGGTGCGTGAAGTTTTCGAGCGCGGACACGCCGCCGTGCTGCTACCCTATGATCCCCTGCGCGACGAAGTCGTCTTAATCGAACAGATCCGCATTCCGGCTCTTGATTCCAGCGCCACACCCTGGCTGCTGGAGATGGTGGCAGGTATCATTGAGCCCGGAGAAACGCCGGAAGAGGTCGTACGACGCGAAGCACAGGAAGAAGCGGGCCTGAATGTCGGGCGCGTGAAACCGGTTATCAGTTATTTAGCCAGCCCTGGCGGCACCTCTGAACGGTTGTCGGTGCTGGTGGGTGAAGTGGATGCCAGCCTGGCAGAAGGGAACCATGGGCTGGAGGAAGAGAATGAGGATATTCTCGTACATGTGGTGAGCCGCGAACAGGCTTATCGCTGGGTGGAAGAGGGGATTATTGATAACGCAGCTTCTGTCATTGCGCTGCAATGGCTGGCGTTGCACCATGAAACACTACGACGTGAGTGGAAGGTAAAATGAAACAGCGCTATACCCCTGATTTTCCCGAAATGATGCGCCTGTGCGAAACGAACTTCGCGCAGCTGCGTCGCCTGCTGCCGCGCAGTGATGAAGCAGGCGCCTCGGTGCTCTATCAGGTCAACGGCGCCCGTTATCAGCTGACGATTGAAGAATCAACGCGTTATACCACGCTGGTTGAAATCCGGCAGGTGGCGCCGGCGGTAAGCTACTGGAGTCTGCCCGCGATGTCAGTGCGGCTCTATCACGATGCGATGGTCGCTGAAGTGTGTTCCACACAGCAGATCTATCGCTTTAAAGCACGCTATGATTATCCTAATAAAAAATTGCATCAGCGTGATGAAAAACATCAGATTAACCAGTTTCTGGCTGACTGGCTGCGCTACTGCCTGGCGCACGGTGCTCTGGCCGTGCCTGTTTGCTAAACGCGTCTGACGCATTGATGGCGTGGAGATTAAGGAAACGCTTTGGATAGCCTGCTCACTTTTCCTGCGGCACCAGGATCCGCAATCCGGATCCTGCAGATCACTGATACCCATCTCTTCGCGGGGAAGCACCAATCTTTGCTGGGGGTTAACACCTGGGCGAGCTTCGATGCGGTGCTGGATGCTATCGCGGCACAGCAGCACGAATATGATCTGATTATCGCGACCGGCGATCTGGCGCAGGATCATACCGTGGAAGCGTACCAGCATTTTGTTGCCGGTATTGCCCGCTTGCAAAAGCCATGCGTCTGGCTGCCCGGTAATCACGATTTCCAGCCAGCCATGGTGAATACCCTCGCCGAAGCAGGCATAGCGGCAGATAAACACGTTCTGCTGGGGGAGCAGTGGCAGCTGCTGCTGCTCGATAGCCAGGTATCTGGCGTGCCACACGGCATGCTGAGCGACTATCAGCTGGAGTGGCTGGCAGCGTCACTTGCGCGGTTTCCTGAGCGGCACTCGCTCATCCTGCTGCACCATCATCCGGTGCCTTCCGGCTGTACCTGGCTCGATCAGCATAGCCTGCGTAACCCGCACCAGCTGGAAGCGGTGTTACAGGCTTTTCCGCAGGCGCAGCATCTGGTGTGTGGCCACATTCATCAGGAGCTTGATCTTCACTGGCAGGGGCGCCGGGTTCTGGCCTCGCCTTCTACCTGCGTCCAGTTCAAACCGCACTGCACCAGTTTCACCATCGACACGCTGGCCCCCGGCTGGCGCTGGCTGACATTAGCGGCGGATGGCTCACTGGAGACGGAAGTGAATCGCCTGCAAAGCGATATGTTCCGGCCGGACCTTGACTCAGATGGGTACTGATTAATGGCCACGCTGCTCTATCTGCACGGATTTAATAGCTCGCCGCAGTCAGCCAAAGCGACGCAGCTGCAGGCGTGGTGCGCCGCAGCGCAGCCGCACATAAATGTTCTGGTGCCTCAGCTGCCCGCTTTTCCGGAGGAGGCCGCCAGCCTGCTGGAAGAGCTGGTGATGCAGCATACCGGCGAACCGCTGGGGCTGGTTGGCTCATCGCTGGGCGGCTATTTCGCGACCTGGCTGTCGCAATGTTTTATGCTGCCAGCGGTGGTAGTGAATCCGGCGGTACGCCCGTTTGAGCTGCTGACGGATTATCTGGGCGAAAACCGTAATCCCTACACCGGCCAGCAATATGTGTTAGAGTCACGCCATATTTACGATCTGAAAGTGATGCAGATTGACCCGCTTGATGCGCCCGATCTGCTCTGGCTATTGCAGCAGACCGGCGATGAGATCCTCGACTATCGCCAGGCACTGAATTACTACAGCGCATGCCGGCAGACGGTTGAAGCGGGTGGCAATCACGCCTTTATCGGATTTGAACGCCATTTTACGCAGATAGTAGATTTTCTGGGTTTATCCCTCTCCTAAGCTGCGTCATGGGCTCCTTTTTCTCTTGTTCATCAGACAAATACAATGAGCCAATCAAACTATAATGCTGACGCGATTGAGGTCCTGACCGGCCTTGAGCCTGTGCGTCGCCGTCCGGGGATGTATACCGATACCACCCGGCCAAACCATCTGGGTCAGGAAGTTATCGATAACAGCGTGGATGAAGCGCTGGCGGGCCATGCCAGCCGGGTCGAGGTGATCCTGCACGCCGATCAGTCACTGGAAGTGATCGACGACGGGCGCGGTATGCCGGTCGATATCCATCCGGAAGAGGGCGTACCGGCCGTTGAACTGATCCTGTGCCGGCTGCACGCAGGCGGTAAATTCTCCGGTAAAAACTATCAGTTTTCCGGTGGCCTGCACGGCGTAGGCATCTCGGTTGTCAACGCGCTCTCCACGCGGGTGGAAGTGACCGTACGGCGCAATGGTGAAGTGTATCGTATCGCTTTTGAGCATGGCGAAAAGGTTGAAGACCTGAAAGTGATAGGTACGGTCGCCAAACGTAACACGGGCACCAGCGTGCATTTCTGGCCTGACGTCAGCTTCTTCGACAGCCCGCGCTTCTCCGTATCGCGCCTGAAACACCTGCTTAAAGCGAAAGCGGTACTCTGTCCCGGCGTTGAGATTGTCTTTAAAGATAAGGTGAACAACAGCGAGCAGACCTGGCTCTATCAGGATGGTCTGACCGATTATCTGAGTGAGGCGGTCAATGGGCTGCCCACGCTGCCGGAAACGCCGTTTACGGGCAGCTTTGCCGGTGACGTGGAAGCGGTAGACTGGGCGCTGCTGTGGTTACCGGAAGGGGGCGAGCTGCTGACGGAAAGCTACGTTAACCTGATCCCGACCATGCAGGGCGGAACGCACGTAAACGGTCTGCGCCAGGGACTGCTGGATGCCATGCGCGAATTCTGCGAATACCGCAATATTTTACCGCGCGGCGTTAAGCTGTCAGCGGAAGATATCTGGGATCGCTGCGCCTATGTGTTATCGGTAAAAATGCAGGATCCGCAGTTTGCCGGTCAGACCAAAGAGCGTCTCTCCTCGCGCCAGTGCGCGGCCTTTGTGTCGGCGGTGGTGAAAGATGCGTTCAGCCTGTGGCTGAATCAGAACGTGCAGGCGGCAGAAATGCTGGCTGAGCTGGCGATCTCCAGCGCGCAGCGCCGTATGCGTGCGGCGAAAAAGGTGGTGCGTAAAAAACTCACCAGCGGGCCGGCGCTGCCCGGCAAGCTGGCAGACTGCACCGCCCAGGATCTGAATAAAACCGAGCTGTTCCTGGTTGAGGGTGACTCAGCGGGCGGCTCAGCCAAGCAGGCGCGCGATCGCGAATACCAGGCGATTATGCCGCTGAAGGGAAAGATCCTGAACACCTGGGAAGTCTCTTCTGATGAGGTACTGGCGTCGCAGGAGGTGCATGACATTTCCGTAGCGATTGGTATCGACCCGGATAGCGAAGATCTGAGCCAGCTGCGCTACGGCAAAATCTGTATTCTGGCGGATGCGGACTCCGATGGCCTGCACATCGCCACGCTGCTGTGCGCGCTGTTTGTGAAGCACTTCCGTTCACTGGTGCAGCAGGGACACGTCTATGTTGCGATGCCGCCGCTCTATCGTATCGACCTCGGTAAAGAGGTCTATTATGCGCTGGATGAAGATGAAAAAGAGGGCGTGCTGGAGCAGCTGAAGCGGAAAAAAGGCAAGCCGAACGTACAGCGTTTTAAAGGGCTGGGTGAAATGAACCCGCTGCAGCTGCGCGAAACCACGCTCGATCCAAATACCCGGCGTCTGGTACAGCTGACCATTGCCGATGAGGATATTGAGCAGACTCTGCGCGTAATGGATATGCTGCTGGCGAAGAAACGCTCCGAAGATCGCCGCAACTGGCTACAGGAGAAAGGCGATCTCGCCGATCTCGACGTTTAATGACGGCGACGCGCGCTGAGGATAACACGGTGAAAATTACTCTCGAAGAGCTGCGCGCCTGGGTGGCGGTGGTCGACAGCGGTTCGATCACCGCCGCTGCAGAACAGCTGGAGCAGACCACCTCCGGTATCAGCCGCGCGCTCAGCCGGCTGGAGAGTAAGTTACAGACCACGCTGATGCACCGCACCACGCGCCGTCTGGCGCTGACCGATGAGGGCGCGATTTTTCTTGAGCACGCCCGCCAGATCCTCACCTCCGTTGAGCGGGCCGAAGAGCAGATAGCCCGCCGCCGTGAGACGCCTGCCGGGCGACTGCGCATTAACGCCAATACCCCCTTTATGCTGCACGTCATCGTGCCGCTGCTGGCGGAGTTCCGGCAACGCTATCCGCAAATTGAACTTGAACTCAACACCGACGACATCGTTATCGATCTGCTGGAACAGCAAACGGATATCGCTATTCGCATTGGCGAACTGCGCGACTCGACGCTGCGCGCCAGGGTGTTAGGCAGCAGCGCGACGCGACTGGTAGCCAGTCCGGACTATCTGGCAAAACATGGCATACCCGATAGCGTAGCCGCGCTGAGCCAGCACCAGCTGATCGGGTTCAGCCAGCTGGATACCCATAACATCTGGCCCGTCTGGCAGCAGGAGGGGGAGTTTCTGCGTATTAAACCCACCCTGACCGCCTCCAGCGGCGAAACGCTGCGCCAGCTGGCCCTGCAGGGGCTGGGTATTGTCAGGCTCTCTGATTTTGTCAGCCGGGAAGATCGCGAACAGGGGCGGCTGATGGATGTGCTGGCGAGCGAAACCCGGGAGCTACGTTTGCCGGTGCACGCCGTCTACTATCGCAACCAGACGCTGAGTTCGCGCGTCACCTGCTTTCTCGATTTCCTGCAGGAGAAAATCCAGCGTCAGCAGCTGATTTAAGCATTCGGGCGGCAGACGCTCCGGCATAGCCAGAGCGTTGCCTGAGGAGAGGGTCAGCTGGCCGGTTCCAGCACCAGGATTTTCACATCCACCACGTCGTCTTTGATGCGGGCGCGATGTGCATCCATATGCGGCATCTGCTGATGCTGCTCCAGCGCGCGCAGCGAGGCCCACTGCTCCAGCATAAAGATGGAGTCAGGTGAGTTTTGCTTCCATGGCACCTGCGCCTGATGGTCGAGCAGCGCATCATACTGATGGCAACCCTCTTCCTGCAGTACCGCCGGAATCAGCTCATTGATAGCATCCAGCACCGCCTGACGACGGCCCGGTTTAACACAAATTTCAGCGACGACTGTTAACATAGCGCTTCCTCTTTTACCGTTGTGCTTACAGTTAAGCAAAGATTGCGCTGAGATGAGTCCGATAACGCGCAATATCGCGCGGCACATCGGGCTGTTTAATAACGTCGTTGCAGATAAAGGTGGGCAGCGCCTCCATTCCGAGGAACTGGTTGGCCTTATGGAAGTGCAGATAAAGGCCATCCACGCCCACGCCTTCAAAGAACTGATCGGCTTCAGTAAAGGCTTCCAGCGGCGCGTTCCACGTCAGCGACAGCATATATTTTTTACCCTGAATCAGGCCGCCGGAACCATATTTTTTGCTGGCGTCGCTGCGTGAGCGGCCATCGCTGGCGTAAAGTTTGCCGTGACCTTCGGTAAAGATCTCATCGATATATTTCTTCACCGTCCACGGCTCGCCCATCCACCAGCCCGGCATCTGATAGATCACCACATCGCTGTCCAGATACTTCTGGATCTCCTCTGCGACGTCGTAGTTACTGTCGGCCAGCGTGACAGAGACCTGATGACCCAGATAGCGCAGCTGACTGGCCGCGACGTCGGTCAGCGTATGGTTAAGTTCGCCTTTTGAGTGAGCAAAGGTTTTGCCACCGTCAATGATCAGAATGTTGCTCATACTGTTTTGCACCTGAATGTTAGTTTGATACGGCACACTCTACGCGCGAAAGTTGCGGGGAAAAACGTGCCACGGGTCACAATACTGTTGCTTATAAAGCAATAATGCTCCGGCGTGTGAAACACTCTGTGCGCAACCCGGAATTAAAATAAGAAGAGGCTATGAAAAAACAGATCACTATCGCGCTGCTGCTGGTAGCGGGCACGGCTCAGGCGCAGTCACGTCTCGATCTCATTCAGCAGCAGCAGACGCTGCGCGTCTGTACCACTGGCGACTATAAGCCCTACAGCTTTCTGCGCAGTGATGGAAAATATGAAGGGCTGGATATCAGCATGGCGGAGTCGCTGGCCGCCAGCCTGGGCGCCAGAGTCGCGTGGGTGCCGACCACCTGGAAAAAACTGAGCGCCGATTTTGTTGCCCGCCAGTGCGATATCGCGCTGGGCGGCGTATCGGTCACGCTGAAGCGTCAGAAAATCGCCTGGTTTGCGCGGCCGCTCGGCACAGATGGCAAAATCCCGCTGGTGCGCTGCGAGGACAAAGCGCGCTATCAGACCATTGCGCAGATAAACCGGCGTGAGGTGCGGGTCATCGAGCCTGCCGGAGGCACTAACGAAGCGTTCGTGCACAGCCATCTGCCGCAGGCTACGCTGCAGCTGGCAGAGAATACGACCATCTTTCAGCAGCTGGCGGATAAAAAAGCGGACGTGATGATCACCGACGCGTCTGAAGCGCAGTTTCAGCAGCAGCACTATCCGTCGCTATGCGCCATTAATCCGGATAAGCCGATGCAGTATGGTGAAAAAGCTTACATGCTGCCGCGCGATGATATGAGCTGGAAACTCTACGTGGATCAGTGGCTGCATCTGGCGACTGCCACGGGCGAATATGCGGCGATCCAGCAAGCGTGGCTGGGTAAAGTGCCCTGATGCGGTATGACGTCACACCGGGTTTTCTGCAGCAAAATCAGCGGTTTTATCAAAGGGCAAAAGCGGCCGGATCCGCCTGCTGCGCTGTTGTTTTTTAACGCAAACCTTTCTGCCGCAGAGACACGGCTTCTCTGTGACTAACTCGCGTGAATAAGGTACTATCCTCGCCAAATGACCCGCCGGTGCGGGCCACGAAGTGAGGATGCAAACGTAATGAGCGAAATGACGCAGGATGGTGCAGAGCGTCTTGCCCTGCACAAGTTTACCGAAAAAGCGTACCTGGACTACTCCATGTATGTGATTATGGATCGCGCGCTGCCCTATATCGGTGACGGTCTGAAGCCGGTGCAGCGCCGTATCGTCTACGCCATGTCAGAGCTGGGCCTGAGCGCCAGCGCCAAATTTAAGAAGTCAGCGCGCACCGTCGGTGACGTGCTGGGCAAATATCATCCGCATGGCGACAGCGCCTGTTACGAAGCGATGGTATTAATGGCGCAGCCGTTCTCCTATCGTTATCCGCTGGTTGATGGTCAGGGTAACTGGGGCGCACCGGACGATCCCAAATCTTTTGCCGCGATGCGCTATACCGAATCGCGCCTCTCTAAATATGCGGAAGTGCTGCTCAGCGAGCTGGGCCAGGGCACGGTTGATTACATCCCGAATTTTGACGGCACGCTGCAGGAACCCAAAATGCTGCCGGCGCGGCTGCCCAACATTCTGCTTAACGGCACCACCGGTATCGCCGTCGGCATGGCAACGGATATCCCGCCGCACAATCTGCGCGAAGTGGCTGAAGCCGCGGTGCGGCTGATCGACAAACCCAAAACCACGCTGGATGAGCTGCTGGATATTGTGCAGGGTCCTGACTATCCGACGGAAGCAGAGATCATCACGCCGCGTGAAGAGATCCGCAAGATCTACCAGAACGGGCGTGGATCGGTACGTCAGCGCGCCGTCTGGAAAAAAGAAGAGGGTGAGGCAGTGATCACTGCGCTGCCGCATCAGGTCTCCGGCGCGCGCGTGCTGGAGCAGATCGCCGCCCAGATGCGTAACAAAAAACTGCCGATGATTGAGGATCTGCGCGACGAATCCGATCACGAAAACCCGACGCGGCTGGTGATTGTGCCGCGTTCTAACCGCGTCGATCTCGATCAGGTCATGCACCATCTCTTCGCCACCACCGATCTGGAGAAGAGCTACCGCGTTAACCTGAACATGATTGGTCTGGATAACCGTCCGGCAGTGAAAAACCTGCTGGAGATCCTCTCTGAGTGGCTGGTCTACCGGCGCGATACGGTCACGCGCCGTCTGAATTACCGGCTGGAGCGCGTGCTGCGCCGCCTGCATATCCTTGAGGGGCTGCTGGTCGCGTTTCTGAACATTGATGATGTGATCCACATTATCCGCAGTGAAGATGAACCCAAAGCGGTCCTGATGTCGCGCTTTGCAATCAGCGAAACGCAGGCCGAAGCGATTCTGGAGCTGAAGCTGCGTCATCTTGCGAAACTCGAAGAGATGAAGATCCGCGGCGAGCAGGCCGAACTGGAGAAAGAGCGCGATCAGCTGCAGGCCACGCTGGCGTCTGAGCGGAAAATGAACAGCCTGCTGAAGAAAGAGCTGCAGGCTGACAGCCAGGCATACGGCGACGAGCGCCGCTCGCCGCTGCACGAGCGCGAAGAGGCGAAAGCGCTGAGTGAAAATGAGCTGGTGAGCGCTGAGCCGGTGACCATTGTGCTGTCGCAGATGGGCTGGGTGCGCAGCGCCAAAGGGCACGATATCGACCCTGCCGGCCTGAGCTATAAAGCGGGAGACAGCTATCGGGCGGCGGCGCGCGGCAAGAGCAATCAGCCGGTGGCATTTATTGACTCCACCGGCCGCAGCTATACGCTCGATCCCACCTCGCTGCCGTCGGCGCGCGGGCAGGGGGAACCGCTGACCGGCAAGCTGACGCTTCCGCCGGGCGCAGTGATGGAGCAGGTGCTGATGGAAGCGGACGATCAGAAGCTGCTGATGGCCTCTGATGCCGGCTATGGCTTTATCTGTACCTTTGCCGATCTGGTATCGCGCAACCGCGCCGGTAAAGCGCTGCTGACGCTGCCGGAGAATGCGCGCGTCATGACGCCGCTGGCGGTCAATTCCGGCGATGACATGCTGCTGGCAATCACCCAGGCGGGCAGAATGCTGATGTTCCCGGTGGCTGACCTGCCGCAAATGTCTAAAGGCAAAGGCAATAAAATTATCTCAATTCCTGCCGCAGATGCTGCCTCCGGTGCCGACCGGCTGCAGTGGCTACTGATTCTGACGCCGGGCAGCACTCTTACCCTCTATGTGGGTAAACGTAAGCTGATCCTGCGCGATGAAGATCTGCAGAAAGTGCGTGCCGATCGCGGCCGTCGCGGCAGCGTATCACGCGGCCTGCAGCGTATTGACAGCGTTGAAGTCAACGCGCCGGCACGCCCTAAGCGTGACGCAAGTGCAGAGTAATCGGGTTATCTGCGAAGGAGTACTTTTTTGAGGACGCTATGTTACTAATTTTACGCGCGATAATTATTATCATCTATTCCGTACTGGTCTGTGTCTTCGGCAGCATCTGGTGCCTGTTTTCGCCGCGCAACCCGCGCCATGTCGCGACGTTTGGCCATCTTTTTGGCCGGCTCTCCGGAGTGCTGGGCGTTAAAGTTGAGCTGCGTAAGCCTCCTGAGGCGGCGAATTACGGTAATGCTATCTATATTGCAAACCATCAGAACAACTATGACATGATCACGGCGGCGAAAATCGTACAGCCGACCACCGTTACCGTGGGCAAAAAGAGCCTGTTGTGGATCCCGTTTTTCGGGCAGCTCTACTGGCTGACAGGCAACCTGCTGATCGATCGCGACAACCGGGCGAAAGCGCACGGCACTATCGGAGAGATTGTCGGGCAATTTAAAAAGAAGCGTATCTCATTCTGGATGTTCCCGGAAGGCACGCGCAGCCGCGGACGTGGCCTGCTGCCGTTTAAGACCGGCGCGTTTCACGCTGCCGTCGCCGCTGGCGTACCCATTATCCCGATCGTCGTCTCCAATACGCATGGCAAAATTAATATGAATCGCTGGAAGAATGGCCTGGTGATTGTAGAGATGCTGCCACCGGTCGATACCGCACAGTTTGAGACCACCTCTGTGCGTAAGCTGGCGACCCACTGCCGTGAAATAATGTCTGCTAAGCTGGAAGAGTTAAACGCAGAAGTCGCTGAACGCGAAAAAAACGGTAAAATCTGAGCCCTATCCGGGGGTGGTGGATGCCACCCCCGTGCACCACAGCAAAATTAACAACAACAACATGGACACGGCGTTTTACGCCCCGCTCAAAAGGTCTGAAGTTTTATGTCTTGCAGCAGACGTCACTTTATTCAGCTTTCTGCCGGCGTTGCGCTGGCCTCCCCGGCACTGACTTTTTCAGCCCGCGCCGCTACTCCTGCTGGCGATGTCCCGCTGCCGGTCCCGCCGCTGATTGAATCCCGCCGCGGACAGCCGCTGTTTCTGACGCTGCAGCGCAGCCACTGGTCGTTTACGGGCAGCGGCAGCAAAGTTCCGGTCTGGGGCATTAACGGCCTCTATCTGGGGCCGACGGTGCGGGTTTACAGCGGTGATGACGTCAAGCTTATCTACAGCAACCGGCTTAATGAGCCGGTGGCGATGACGGTCAGCGGCCTGCAGGTGCCGGGCGCGCTGATGGGTGGGGCGCCGCGCATGATGTCAGCGGGTGCTGACTGGTCGCCGGTGCTGCCCATCCGGCAGGGGGCGGCGACGCTGTGGTATCACGCCAGCACGCCGAATCATATGGCACCGCACGTCTATAACGGCCTGGCGGGAATGTGGCTGATTGAAGATGAGGTCAGCAAATCGCTGCCGCTGCCTAAGCACTACGGCGTGGATGATTTTCCACTGGTGATTCAGGATAAGCGCCTCGATAACTTCGCCACCCCGGTCTATAACCCGCCATCAGAGGGCGGGTTTCTTGGTGATACGCTGCTGGTTAACGGCGTGCAGAATCCCTATGTGGATGTTTCCCGCGGCTGGGTGCGCCTGCGCCTGCTGAATGCCGCCAATGCGCGCCGCTTTGACCTGCGTTTTTCAGACGGTCGCCCTTTTACCGTTATTGCCAGCGATCAGGGGTTTCTGCCTTCGCCGGTCGCGGTGCAGACGCTCTCTCTGGCGCCAGGCGAACGGCGTGAGGTGCTGGTGGATATGTCGCAGGGGGATGAAGTGTCAATCACGGCGGGCACGGCGGCAGGGATTATGGATCGCCTGCGCGGCCTGTTTGAACCCTCATCCATTCTGACCAACACGCTGGTGCTGACGCTGCGCCCGACCGGGCTGCTGCCGCTGGTCACCGATAACCTGCCGATGCGACTGCTGGCCGATCAGATCCTCGACGGCGTGGCGGTGCGGACGCGCGAATTTCGTATTGGCGACAGCGTACCGGGCATTAACGGCGCGCTGTGGGATATGAACCGCATCGATACCACAACGCAGCAGGGAACGTTTGAGCGCTGGATTATTCACGCCGATCGCCCGCAGTCGCTGCATATTCAGGGCGTCATGTTCCTTATCAAAAGCGTCAACGGCGCGCAGTCGATGGGCGAAGATCGCGGCTGGAAAGATACCGTCTGGGTTGACGGCAGTGTGGAACTGCTGGTGAGTTTTCCGCAAAGCGCCAGCGATCACTTCCCGTTTGTCTATTACAGCCAGACGCTGGAACTGGCCGATCGCGGTACGGCAGGGCAGATGGTCGTTAATCCGCTTTCCTGAAAAAGAAAAAGGCCGCCGTGAGGGCGGCCGCAATCATTGTGCTTCTCTAGCCGTTAAACGTCTCCGGATCGGGACCCAGACGCTGGCCCTTATCCAGTTTAGTGATTTCGCTGATCTCACTTTTCTCCAGCCGGAAATCGAAGACGTTAAAGTTCTCCTCAATGCGTGCCGGCGTCACTGATTTCGGGATCACCACCAGGCCGCTGTCGAGATGCCAGCGGATCACAATCTGCGCCGCGCTCTTGCCATACTTTTTCGCCAGCGTGCGGATAATCGCCTGATCGAACACCCCTTCGCCGCCCTGCGCCAGCGGGCTCCAGGACTCAGTCTGGATCTGATGCAGTGCGTTCCAGGCGTGCAGCGTACGCTGCTGCAGCATCGGATGCAGCTCAATCTGATTCACGACGGGCGTCACGCCGGTTTCATCAATCAGGCGTTTCAGGTGGGCCTCATGGAAGTTGCAGACGCCGATGCTTTTGGTCAGGCCCTGCTGCTGCAGCTCAATCATCTTCTCCCATGCCGCAACGTAGTGATCTTTTTCCGGGCAGGGCCAGTGCATCAGGTAGAGATCAACGCTGTCGAGCTGCAGTTTCTCCAGGCTGGTCTCCATCGCCTGCTGCACATTTTGCTGGTCATCATTCCACAGCTTGGTGGTGACGAAGATATCGTCGCGCGCTACCGGCGTATCCTTCAGCGCCCTGCCAATCGCCTCTTCATTTTTATAGGCGGCAGCGGTATCGATAGAGCGATAACCCACTTCCAGCGCTTTCAGTACGGCGGTATGCGCCTCTTCCTGACTTGCCTGCCAGACACCGAGGCCAAGCTGCGGCATCATATTGCCGTCGCGCAGTTTGATAATAGGTTGATCTGCCATAGGGGCTCCTTTTTCATTGCGATCGCTGAATGGAAAAACTGTGTGCTTAAGTCTAGACAACAAACGTGCAGTGCGGATCGCTCTGCCAGAGCGGACTCTGACCCTTTTCTGCAAAAATCTTGCCTGATCCTCCAGGGGAGTAGAGCTTTGTGCAGCGTTGCGGCACACTGAATTTTTTATCCGGAAAGCCGCCATGTCCCATGACGCCCTGTGTCGCCAGCTTGCCCGCCGGGTCATCGCGCTAATGTGCGACCCGCAAAAACCGCACTGTGCAGTGAAAAATGTCCGGCTCATTTACGCCAGCGAAACGCTGCCGCGGACGCCGATGATGTATCAGCCCGGCATTGTGATCCTGTTTCAGGGACGCAAAACCGGCTACCTCGGCAGCACGGTCTTTCACTATGACGCCAGTAAATATCTGATGCTGACGGTGCCGCTGCCGGTTGAGTGCGAAACGGAAGCCACGCCCGATGCGCCGCTGGCGGGCATGTGTCTGAGCGTGGATACCGCTTCGCTGCAGGATCTGCTGCTGGATATCGGTGATGATGAGCAGTTTCAGCCCGCGGTGCAGACCTCGGGTATTCATTCTGCCTGGCTGAGCGAAGAGATGCTGTGTGCCGCAGAGCGGCTGCTGGATGTGATGAGCCATCCGCGCGATGCACGGGTGCTTGGCCCGCAGCTGGTACGGGAAATCCTTTATTATGTGCTCACCGGTCCGATTGGCGGGGCGCTGCTGTCGCTGGTTAACCGGCAGACGCAGTTCAGTCAGATTGCGCGCGCGCTGCGGCGGATAGAAACGCACTTTGCCGGCAGCCTGAGCGTTGAGACGCTGGCGGCCGAGGTCAACATGAGCGTATCCGCTTTTCACCACAACTTTAAGGCGGTAACGCAGACGTCCCCGCTGCAGTACCTCAAACGCTATCGTTTGCATCAGGCGCGGCTGATGATGCTGCAGGATGGCGTAAAGGCGAGTACAGCCGCGCTGCGGGTAGGGTATGAGAGTCCGTCACAGTTTTCCCGGGAGTTCAAACGGCTGTTTGGCACAACACCGGGTGAAGAGGTCAGCCGCGCGCGTCAAACGGTGCAGACGCTGCCGTTTGACGCGGCGTGATAATTAAGAGGTTTTCTGACGGCGTTTTTTCCAGATCACCAAAATGCTGCCGGCCAGCCCGGTAAACAGCAGCACCAGCGGCAGGATCATCAGAATAGCCATAACCTGATCTTCATGCCGCTTGATAAACGGCACCTGGCTGATGCCGTAGCCCATCGTAACGACAATGCCGACCCACAACACGCCGCTTAACCAGTTAAACAGCTGAAAACGGCTGTTACGCAGTCCGGAGATACCCGCCATGGTAGGCAGCAGCGTGCGCACAAACGCCAGGAAACGGCCCACCAGCAGCGCCATCAGGCCGTGGCGGTTAAACAGATGCCAGGCGCGCTGATGGTACTGCGCGGGCAGATGCATCAGCCAGCTTTTGACCAGCTTTGTATTGCCCAGCCAGCGCCCCTGCAGATAGCTCAGCCAGCAGCCGAGGCTGGCGGCAGTGGTCAGGATCACCATGGTCGGCACAAAGTCCATTACGCCTTTAGCAATCATGGCGCCCGCCAGCAGCAGCAGGCTGTCACCCGGCAGAAACGACGCCGGCAGCAAGCCATTTTCCAGAAACAGCGTCAGAAACATCACGCCGTAGACGATCCATACGACATCCGGATTGGCCAGCGCAGCAAAATCCTGATGCCAGAGCGCCTGGACAATCTCATGTAAAACACCCATCTGCTATCCCGTCGAGTTACAAGGCTTTTATAGTAGCCCTCCGCAGCCGCCGGCGCGTTGATCTGACACGGCGAGCCACGGATGGTTGAAGGTTGGTTTAATTCGTTAAGCGGTCAAAACCCGCCTGCAGATCGGCCAGCAGGTCGCTGACGTGCTCCAGACCGATATGCAGACGTATCAGCGTGCCCGTAAAGTCGACGCCGCCTGCCGGGCGAATCGCCGCCAGCTCTTCGGGCTGGCTGGCCAGAATCAGCGACTCATAACCGCCCCACGAATAGGCCATGCTGAAATGATGGAAGCGATCGAGATAATTTGCCAGCTGCTGCGCATCCAGCCGCTCATGCAGCACAAATGAAAACAGGCCGCTGCTGCCGCTGAAGTCGCGCTGCCAGAAACGGTGTCCCGGGCTCTGCGCCAGCGCCGGATGATTGACCCGCGCCACTTCAGGCCGGCCAGTCAGCCACTCCGCCACCTGCAGCGCGCTCTCTTCGTGCTGGCGCAGGCGGGTGCCTAAGGTGCGCAGACCGCGGCTCGCCATATAGGCCGTATCCGCATCGACCATCTGCCCCATCAGGTAAGAGTTCTCACGCAGCTGCGGCCAGCAGCGGGCGTTGGCCACCGCGGTGCCAATCATGGCGTCGCTGTGACCAATGATATATTTGGTGCCGGCCTGGATAGAAATATCAATCCCGAACGACAGCGCGTTAAACAGCACGCCCGCCGCCCAGGTATTGTCCAGCATGATAATCGCCTCGGGCGCTTTGGCACGTACGGCGGCAACAATCGCCGGGATATCCTGCACTTCCATCGTCACCGACGCCGGCGACTCAAGAAACACCACGCGGGTATTGGGCTGCACCAGTTCACCGATCTCACTGCCAATACAGTGATTAAACCAGGTGGTGGTGACCTGCATTTTGGTGAGGATTTTGCTGCAGAAATCCTGCGTCGGTTCGTAGACCGCTCCGCTCATCAGCACGTGATCGCCCGCTTCAACAAACGCCAGAATGGCGTTGGCAACGGCGGCTGCGCCGCAGGGATAGAGTGCACAGCCTGCGCCACCTTCCAGTTCGGTCATCGCATCCTGCAGCGAAAAGTGCGTAAGCGTGCCGCGACGGCCATAAAAGAGTTCGCCTTCAGCCCGCCCGGCGGTGGCGCGCTGTTTATCCGCGACGGTATCAAAAACCAGGGATGAGGCGCGCTGTATTACGCTGTTCACCGCGCCCTGCGTATAACGTTTATTACGTCCTGCGCTCACCAGCGCGGTATCCAGTTTTTTCGTAGCCATCACTGCCTGTCCTGACCCATCTTACAAAGCATTCACGTTACCACGAATCAGGGGAGGGGTTGAGCCTGTTTACCGATTATCAGAGTGGCACCAGCCCGGCAGTGCAGGCACAGCAGCAGCAGGCGCTGCTTTGTAAATAGTAATGAGAACGACTATCACTTAGATCCTTTTTTTTGCTATGATCGTCTCTTCAGTCGTGAACTCTACAACAGAATCTGGAGATGCAGCGTGGTAGCCAGTGATTTAATGCAGACAGACCTCTCCGTCTGGGGGATGTACCAGCATGCCGACATCGTGGTTAAAATTGTCATGATTGGCCTGTTACTGGCATCCGTCGTGACCTGGGCCATCTTTTTTGGCAAATATGCTGAACTGAGCGCCGCGAAACGTCGCCTGAAAAAAGAGCAGCAGGCGCTGGGCGCAGCACGCTCGCTGGCTGACGCTTACCGTACGGCAGAGAGCTTTAAAGCCAGCAGTCACAGTGCTGTACTGCTGGCCGATGCGCGCGAGGAGCTGACGCTGTCAGCGGGCACAGACGATCTGGCGGGCATCAAGGATCGCACCAGTTTTCGCCTTGAGCGTCGGGTAGGGGCGTTCGGTCGTCATGCCGGGCGCGGCAATGGTTTTCTGGCAACCATCGGTTCCGTGGCGCCTTTTATCGGCCTGTTCGGTACCGTATGGGGCATTATGAATAGCTTTATCGGCATCGCTAAAACGCAGACTACCAATCTTGCCGTGGTCGCGCCTGGCATTGCTGAAGCGCTGCTGGCGACAGCAGTCGGCCTGGTTGCCGCTATTCCTGCCGTGGTTATTTACAACGTTTTTGCGCGCATGATTGCCAATTATAAAGCGTCGCTGGGTGACGTCGCAGCCCAGGTGCTGCTGCTGCAAAGCCGCGATCTCGATCTCGGCACGGCGCACGTCGCGGCGGAAACCAGCCGTCCGGCCGCTACGCATAAGCTGCGCGCAGGATAATCATTATGGCGATGCGTTTAAACGATGAGGCCGCTGGCGACAGCGAAATGCATGAGATTAACGTCACGCCGTTTATCGACGTTATGCTGGTGCTGCTGATTATCTTTATGGTGGCGGCACCGCTGGCAACGGTAGATGTACGCGTTAACCTGCCAGCGTCCACCAGCGCACCGCAGCCGCGTCCGGAGAAGCCGGTCTATCTCTCAATCAAAGCGGATAAGCAGATCTATATCGGCAATGATGCGGTGACGAAAGAGACGCTGGTAAACGCGCTGACTGCGCAGACCGCGGGAGATAAGCAGACCACTATCTTCTTCCAGGCCGATCAATCAGTGGACTATGCCACGCTGATGGCGGTGATGGACCAGCTGCGCGCAGCGGGCTATCTGAAGATTGGCCTGATGGGAATGGAAACGGCCGGCAAATAGCCGGACTGTTTTGCCGAAGAGAAAGCCGCTGATAACAGCGGCTTTTTTTATATCTGCTTTCTGCAGAGCGGCTGTCAGAACCGCCCTGCATTGTTAATTTCCTGTTACCTTTTGTCAGTCTTTGTAAAGCACAATGGTGATTCAGATCACATTCATTCCTGGCTGAGCAGGCTACAACGGGTAAAAAACCAGGAAGGACAGTATGAGCAGCCAGTTATCTCTGCAAAAACCTGCGCGCAGCGGGGCGAAAACCATCTTTAGCGTTACCAGCGGTAACTTTCTTGAGATGTATGATTTTATGGTCTTTGGCTACTACGCCACCGCCATCGCGAAAACCTTTTTTCCCGGCGACGATCCCTTTGCCTCTCTGATGCTGACGCTGATGACCTTCGGCGCCGGATTTCTTATGCGTCCGCTGGGCGCCATTGTGCTGGGTGCCTATATCGACCATCACGGCCGGCGCAAAGGCCTGCTGCTGACGCTGGGGCTGATGGCGATTGGCACACTGACCATTGCGCTGGTGCCGGGTTACGCCACGCTTGGCGCTGCGGCACCAATTTTGATCCTGCTCGGACGCCTGCTGCAGGGCTTCTCCGCGGGGGTAGAACTCGGCGGCGTCTCAGTCTATCTCGCAGAAGCTGCGCCCAAAGGACGTAAAGGGTTCTGGGTCAGCTGGCAGTCGGGCAGTCAGCAGGTGGCGGTGATTTTCGCTGCGCTGCTGGGACTGGGGCTGAATCATATACTGGCAAAAGAGGCCGTTACCGAATGGGGCTGGCGTATTCCGTTTGTGGTGGGCTGTATGATTGTGCCGTTTCTGTTCTGGATCCGCCGCATGCTGGAGGAGACAGAGGCGTTCAGCCAGCGTAAAACGCATCCTTCGATGCGCCAGATTGTGCGGTCAGTCGGACAGAACTGGGCGCTGGTGCTGGCGGGCATGCTGATGGTGGTCACCACCACCGTTATGTTCTACATGATCACCGCTTTCACGCCAACCTTTGGCAAAACGGTGCTGATGATGAGCGATAAGCAGAGCTTTCTGGTCACGCTGTTTGTCGGGATATCCAATCTCTTCTGGCTGCCGGTTATGGGGGCACTTTCCGATCGGGTCGGACGGCGGCCGCTGCTGATTATCTTTACCGTGCTAATGATCCTGACGGCCTGGCCGGTGCTGCACTGGCTCACCGGTTCCGCGAGCTTTGCGCATCTGGTCGAAGCGGAGCTGTGGCTCTCTTTTCTCTATGCCAGCTACAACGGTGCCATGGTGGTCTATCTGGCAGAGATTATGCCGGCAGAGGTGCGCGCATCCGGCTTTTCCCTGGCCTACAGCCTGGCGACCGCACTGTTTGGCGGCTTTACGCCAGCCATCTCCAGCTACCTTATTCATGCCACCGGCGATAAAGCGATGCCCGGCATCTGGCTCTCATTTGCTGCCGTCTGCGGACTGGCAGGCACACTGCTGATTGGCCGGATGGTGAGACAGTATCAGCAGCGCCACGCGGTAACGCCCGCCAGCGCCTCACTCTGATGCTTTTCCGGCCGCGCCCTGCGGCCGGCTCTCTCCCCCGCTAAAACGCCACGTCCACCACCACGTTATCCGTGTAGTTTCCGGCTGCCGGCGTCGCCTGCGTCGTCAGTATCCGGGCCGTGTAGGTAAAGTTGCGCGTTACCGTATCGGGATTAAGCGAGGTTGACGTTGTGCTGCTCCAGCGATCGCTGCCGGAGGGTCCCCAGCGCGAGGTCGTGGCCGCGTCTTTATAAATGTCATAGGCCAGCCGGCTGGCTCCATTTGCCATCTGCCGCGCGGTGCCGCTGAAATTATTGCCGTTGCTCAGCCCAACGCTATAGGTGCTCCCTTTAGAGCAGACCACGCTGATGGTCTGCTGAACGGCAGAGAAGCTACCCGCCAGCGGCGCGCTGCCAAAGTTGAGGTTCGGGGCGGTAATGGTGGTGCAGTCGTTGGTGACCACCAGCGTCACGGTCAGCGGCAGGGCGGTGCCGCTGCTGGTTTGCACGGTTCCCAGACATATTCCGGCCACGCCGGCGCTGGTACAGACGCTGTAGCTGACTGTCAGCGTCAGGGTGGTGGTGTATGTGCCTGCCGCAATCACCTGGCCCGGCACGGTGCGGAAATAGAGCGGGATAGTGAAGTTGAGGCTGTTGCCCAGCGCCAGCAGCGCCGAGGCGTTCCAGCGGTAGCTGTTGCCCTGACGCAGTTCGGTGGCGCAGGCGCTGTCGACACAAAGCTGGATCGGAACGTTATCGCTGCCGCCGGCGCTCGCTTTCAGCGTGGCGCGGGTCCCGTTCAGGTAGCTGGCAGCGGTAAACGCATAGGCAATGTAGTCGTTGCCCAGCAGATTAAGCGTGGCGGAGCCGCAGTTGACATTCGTATTGGCGGACGTGGGGATAACCTGAGATTGCACAGAAAAAGTGGTCTGGCTGCCAAAGCTGGCCGGCGAAGCGGAGAGCGGGCAGAGCGCATAGCTGGCGCCGGGCAGCAGCAATGCCAGCATCAATAGTAACTTAATCATGTTGTAATCCTGCTGAGGGTGTCTGCGCCAGCGCACCGGCGCCGGGCTGCGGGAGAGGTAGCGCGCAGACCAGCGGGCCATAGGTCTTCAGCGCCTCTGGTTCGCCGCGCGCGACGCTGAACGTGGTTTCACACTGACGGCCATCGGGCGTGATAACCTGCAGCGTATTACGCGCCTGCAAATTCTCCAGCCAGACGATGCCATCCCAGCCCACATAGCTGCTCTCTTTACCTGCGCGCAGCACCTGACTGGCAAGCGGCAGCGGCTGACCGCGCGTGTCGTGCAAAATAACGCTGGCGGCGCGCAGCGGCTCAATCGGGAAGTCGAGCAGAAAACCGCTTTTACGCTTCACGGCAATGCGCTGCTCAACCCGGGACGCGGCGACACTGGCAGGCAGATCCAGCGTATCGATATCATATTTTGCGCCGTAGTAGCTGCTGACCGCTGGCACCAGCAGATAGCCCTGGCCGTCAGTTTTCCCCATCGTCTGGTTCTCATAGCGCACGGTCACGCCGGGATAGCGGGTTTTCACCAGCACAAAGGCGTCGTTGATATCATTAGCAGCAAAGAGGCGGTTATCCATCAGCACCAGCGCACCGGAGAGATCTGCCCATTGCGTTGTATTGTCATCATCGCCCCAGAATCCGGCTGACGTATCGATCCGGTTATTGCGATAGCGCAGGCTGCCCTGACGATAATCGCCGCTGTCTCCCCCCTGGCGTGCCCAGGAGGCGTCCCAGGCGATTCCCCCCTCAGTGGGCATTGCCCGCGAGGCATACAGCCGCTGGTTACTGCGCCCCTGGCGATCGCGCTCCACGCTGACAGAGGCGCTGCTCTGTTCACCAAACGGGATCACCAGTGAAATCGCTCCGTCCCAGCTACCGAGGTCGCGATCGCGGCTGGCTGAGATATAGAGACTGCTGTTGCCCCACAGGTTTTTGCTCCAGGTCAGGTTCCACAGACGCGTGCGCTCACCGTAGCCGCCGCTGATATCGAGATAAGCGAGTCCCAGACTGCCGTAGTCGCTGAGCGACAGGCTGGCCGTATATTGTGCGCTGCGACGCGCGAGTGAATAGCGGCTGTCGGCGCTTTCACTGCGGCTGCCGATCAGCGCCAGATTACTGAACGTGGTATCGCGCAGAATGTGCTGGGTGCCAAGGCTGAACCAGCTGTTGTTATATTGATATCCCCAGCTGTACTGCGTGCCGCTCTGGCCCTGCGCGTCGCTCTGCGCCACCGCCGCGTTGATAACGCCCAGGCTTCCCGCTTTCAGCAGGCCGCCCGCACCGCCCATGACAACGTCATCACTGCCTTCAGCGTGCGACTCCAGCGTCAGCCAGTCGCTGATACCGTAGCGATAGGAGCCACTGGCAGCGGCAGCGCCGTAGTCGGCACTCTTCACACCATAATTTTGCCGGACAGCGCCGGCAGAGAAGGCGTAATCAGACAGGCCACTTTTTAACAGGCTGGCCGACACGTAAAAGGGCAGCGTGGTGGTGACCTGACGCCCCAGCGCATCGGTGGTGGTGATCACCGCATCCCCGGCACCATTGACAAAGGGGATGTTGGTCAGCGACCACGGACCGGGCTGCACCGCCGTTTGCGCACTGCGATAGCCGTTAATAAACAGATCGACCGAGGAGGGCACCGCCGCCTGGCCGCTGAAGGCAGGCAGCGGATAAGTTACTAAATCGGGACGCACGCTGAAATCACGCGCTATCTGCACCCCGCCCAGCCGCACGCTGTTGCTCCAGCTCAGGGCGTCAGTGATAAGGTCGCCCACCCGCCAGCTGAGCGCGGCGTCTTCATTCTCATTGCTGAACCAGGTGTCGTAACGCAGATATCCCTCCTGCTGACCGCTGAGCGATCCATTCAGCTGCTGCGTATAGACGCCGTTAGAGGAGAACTGTCCTGCCGGGCCGAACAGCCGTAACTCATTCCACGAGGAGAGACGTGAGCCGGCCCGGTCGGTGTGGGTCAGATAAACGTCGTAATTCAGCAGCGCCCCGTTGCTGGCGCGCGCCGGAAAGCGGGGACGCTGCTCAGCCTGCCCGAGCCGCTGCGCCGGCAGCCAGGCCGGCGGCACCGTCAGCAGCAGCCGCTGCCGGGTTTCATCATAGGTGACATCCGCGCCAGGCAGCTGCCGAAGATCGACCCGCTCATCCGGCAGCTTTTCCGCCGCCACGCCCGCCTGCAGCAGATCGCTGCGGCGCAGCCAGAAATGATCCTGCTGATGTTCAACGGCAACAATTTCGCCGCGCGCGCGCTGATTGATAATTAACTCCAGCATCAGCTGCTGCCCCTGTGCGCTGCTTTCCAGCGCGGGCGGAGGCGGCAGCGCAGACCAGCTCTCCGCACGCCCGTGCGCGGGCAGGATCATCAGTACGCTGCCCAGCAGCAGATAACGCGAGGGCGCAGGCGTCATTAGCGTGCGGCAGTACTGCGCCAGGCGCGGTTGTTGACATCGGCTGCCAGCTCTCCGCGCAGGGGCTGGCTGACCGGCCAGCGCTGGCTGCTGTGTGCCAGCACATAGCCAAACAGGCCGTTGCCCAGGGCGGCTCCGCCGGCGCGGACATTGCTCAGGCGCGCATGGCCGCTGCCGCTGTTGGTCAGCTCCAGCCAGCGCCTGCCGCCGCTGCTGACTTCGCGCCAGCTCAGCACCGCTTTTGCGCTGTCGCGCGTCAGACCGCTGCCGTAGACAAACAGCGGAACGGAATAGCGCATCTGAAAGTTAAGCCCGGCCTGATTATCACCGGGCTTACGCGGCGACGGGATCTCATCAAGTACCACGCGATAGGCGCTCTCCTGACCGGCAGGGGGCGGCGTCTGTTTGATCAGGCGTACCAGCTGTTTTTGCCCCGGCTCCAGCCGCACCATAGGCGGACTGGCGGCGACCTGCTGCTGCGTCTGATACTGCTCCTGGCCCTCGCGCTGCTGCCAGGCAAAAATGCGTACCTGCATAATGGTGCTGCTGCTGCCGCGGTTCTCCAGCCAGAGCTCGCTGGCTTTATCTTCAGAGGCTATGGCGGGGTCAATGGGCCAGATCATCAGCGAGTTGGCGGCCCGGACTGAGGGGATGATTAACAGCAAAAGCAGCGCGCACAGGTTTCTCATGGTTCATCCTTTTTTTTCAGCATCACCAGCTCAGGGTGACGGTCAGCGTGTCGGTATAGGTTCCGGCTTGCGCGGTGCCAGGCAGCGTCAGCTGACCATAAACAGGCAGCGTAATCGTATTCGCATTGCTATAGTTCAGCGCTATAGCGCTGTTAATGGGTATAGGCGCAGTCAGCGCAGCGTTACTGAAGAGCCGGTAGGCAACGGTATTGCTGCTGCTGGTGTGTTTGAGATTGCGGACAGAGGTGTAGTTAGCGCCGCCGTCAATACTCATGCTGACGGCGGTGCCTGGCGTGCATGCCAGGTTTAGCGTTGTGCTCTGCAGGTAGCTTGCGCTGAAGTTTCCCGTAGCCACGCCGGAGTGCGAGCCAAAGTTGAGCGTACCAAACACGCCCGTATTGCTGCCCGACACCACGCAGCCCGCCACGATGGACGCAGCGACCTGAAAGTTTGCCACAGGCAGCGCATCTGCCGGCAGGCAGGCGAAGGCTGCTATCAGCCCCGCCGCCCGCCAGAGAGAGAGGGATAGCCTCACTGCGCGCGCCCGCGCTCAGTAATTCACCGCCACGTTTATGGTGTCGGTATAGGTACCCGCCGGGATAAGCGGGTTGAAGCCGCCGCCGACGACCCGACCATAGATGGCATAGTTGGTGCCCAGCGTCGGATCGGTGGTGCCGCTGGCGGCAATGTTGGTGTTGTTCGCTATCGCGGTGGTAAAGGCGGCGTCGCTGTAGAGGGTATAGGCGATGCCCCGCGTATTATCCGAGCCCAGAATGAGGTAGCGCGGCTGGCCGCTGACGGTGCCGTAAATCGTGCCCGGCGCGCCGTTGCTGCTGGTGACCTGTACATTAAAGGTCTGTCCGGTTGTGCAGCGCACATAGATACCGCTGCCGGCCGCGCCCACCAGCGTGGCATTCAGCGTATCAAAGGTAGCTGCGCTGCTGCCAAAGTTCAGGGTACCGAAATTGACGCCGGTGGTGGCTGACTGACCGTTGACCAGGCAACCGGTCGTCAGCGTGAGCGTGGCGTTGATCGCCCCGGTAGTGGTGGCTGCCAGGGCCGTTACGGACGTCAATCCTGTGTACAGGCCTGCGGTCATAAGAAAAAGCTTGAGTTTCATAATCATTCCTTACTGATTATCCGGAGTCGATGCTTTTCCACCTGGCCTGTTAATAAAAAACGAACCCGTAAAATGCCGCTGGCAAAGAGAATTAAGGCGATACATGGCGCTTCCCCCAGATTAGCACTGAGGTTGCTTTATGATTTACATCAGTTTTATTTACTATAGTTCAGCCTGGTAGTACGTCTAATCTCTGACACGCTTTTTCTACTCATTATTTTTGCCCGCAGGCCGATAATAGAGTCATAACAGTGGCTGGCCTTGCTGCCAGCCTGCTGTCGTCTGGCGCGGGAAGAGGGCTGGATTTCTGCCTCGTTCAGGAAGGGCGATAGCGGTTCAAAAGCTGCAGGGATGCCGTTTACACGACTTTATAGCTGGAAACAGCGTTAATCCGGACTTCCCTATGCTGGTAACGTCATACGACTCATTCACGGTTATCGTTTCAATTATTGTCGCCATGCTCGCCTCCTTTACTGCGCTGGATATGGCAGGCCGGGTCGCCTCCTCGTCAGGTCGCGTCGCGCTCATCTGGCTGCTGGGGGGCGGTTTTGCCATGGGCGTAGGAATCTGGGCGATGCATTTTATCGGCATGCTCTCCATGAATCTCGATATGGAGATGAGCTATGATCCGGTGCTCACTGCAGCCTCCATGCTGGTTGCTATTCTCGCCTCGATTTTTGCCCTGCGGCTGGTCTGCGTGGGAGAGCTGCCGTGGCGGCGACTGGCTGGCGGCGCGCTGGTGCTGGGGTCGGGCGTAGTGGCTATGCACTATACCGGCATGGCGGCGCTGATGTTTATGCCGGGTATTATCTGGAACCGGGGCTGGATCGCCGTCTCGGTGCTGATTGCGCTGCTCGCATCAGGGGCTGCGCTCTGGCTGGCCTTTCACCTGCGCCACAGCTATGGCCGGGTAACGCTGCTGCGTTTTGGCGCCTCGGTTGTTATGGGGTGTGCCATTGCCGGCATGCACTACACCGGTATGGCGGCGGCCGGATTTCCGGCGAGCAGCCACGTCACACATCACGGGGTAAACAGCGACTGGCTGGCGATGATTGTCACCGTGGTGACGCTGGCGATACTCGGCATTACGCTGCTGGTCTCTATGCTGGATGCGCGTATGCAGGCGCGCACGTCAATTCTGGCGCGCTCGCTGGCAGAGGCGAACCGTGAACTGGCCCAGCTGGCGCTGCATGACAACCTGACCCGGCTGCCCAATCGCATTTTACTGGAGGATCGGCTCGATCAGGCGATCAACAAAGCCAATCGCGAGAAGTCGCAGTTTGCACTGATGTTTATGGATCTTGATGGTTTTAAAGCGGTTAACGATGCGTTCGGGCACCATATCGGCGATAAACTGCTGGTGAGCGTAACGGAACGTATGATGAGCCAGATGCAGGGGCACTATACGCTGGCGCGAATGGGCGGAGATGAGTTTGTGCTGCTGCTGGAGATTGACGATCCCAATGACGCCGCCTCGGTGGCCGATATGCTGGTGAAGGCCGTTGACCGGCCGTTTGCCATATCGCGTTATGAGCTGGTGGTCTCTTTAAGTATCGGGATTGCCGTCTATCCTGGCGACGGCAGAGATGAGCGCGAGCTGATGTTTAACGCTGATGCCGCGATGTACCACACCAAACACAATGGCCGCAACGGTTACACCTTCTTCCAGCCCTCAATGAATGTTCTGGCGCAGTCGCAGCTGCAGCTTAACAACGATCTGTGGCAGGCGCTGGATAACCGTGAACTGCGGCTGTTTTACCAGCCGAAGTATTGTGCCCCCGGCGGGCCGATTCTCGGTTTTGAAGCGCTGCTGCGCTGGCAGCACCCGCAGCGCGGTCTGCTTACGCCTGATCTGTTTCTGCCTGGCGCAGAAAAAACCGGTTTAATCATAAATATAGGTAACTGGGTGATCAACGAAGCGTGCCGCCAGCTGCACTGCTGGCATCAGGAGGGGCATACCGCCTGGTCAGTTGCGGTGAACCTCTCTGCGCTGCAGTTTGAGCAGTCCGGGCTGATTACCACCGTGACGCAGGCGCTGAAAACGCATCAGATCCCGGCAGAGCAGCTGACGCTGGAGGTGACAGAGACCACGGCGATGCGCGATCCGGAAGAGAGCGTGCGTATCCTGACTGAACTCACCAGCATGGGGGTAAAGGCGTCGATTGATGACTTCGGAACCGGCTACTCCAGCCTGCTCTATCTGAAGCGACTGCCCGCCAGTGAACTGAAGATCGACCGCGCGTTTGTGAATGAGCTGCAGGCAAATTCCGAGGACGCCACTATCGTCTCCGCTATTGTCGCGCTGGCGCAGTCGCTGGATCTGAAAGTGGTCGCGGAAGGGGTGGAGACGCCCGATCAGCAGGCTTTTCTGACCGGCCTTGGCTGCGACACGCTGCAGGGATACCTGCTCGGCAGGCCGCTGCCACCTGAGCGCGTAAATGAACTGCCCGATTTTGTCAGCAGCCAGTGCGATCTGGATAAAACCGCCTGAGCGCGCACCGCAACCTCTCTCCCGGAGAGCGATCGCTATCACAAACCGGCAACGCCGAAACGAAAAATTTGGCTTAAGTTACTAAGCGACTAATTAACAGGGATTTTTTCAGATATTGCCACATTGCATTACCGCCTGAAATTGCCACAATTAATTAACATTATTTGTCGGAGCACGTTCATGGCGTCCTGTTCTTCCAGCCTGCTGTTATCGATGTCGTTTGCTGCCGGCACCTTTTCAGCAGGCGCCTCCTTTAACCCGCAGCATCTGCGGCTCTCTCACGCCAGCGGCGGCGTGCCGAACAGCCTGCTGCCGCTGATTATCTGGCCGCGTGTGGTGCCGGATGACACGGAAGATAGCGCACGCTGGTTTGAAACGACCTTTACCGCCAGCGGCTGGCCTGCCGCATGGCGCGCGCCGGTATTCCCTTATACCCACTATCATCCGAATACGCATGAGGTGCTGGGCGTCGGGGCGGGCTGGGCTGAGATCCTGCTGGGCGGCGACAGCGGGCGTATGGTGGTGCTGCGTGAAGGTGATGCCGTGCTGATCCCGGCAGGCGTCGGGCATAAACAGGTTTACGCGTCAGACGATTTTTTCATGGTCGGCGCTTATCCGGAAGGAATGACGCCCGAAACAATACGCGATGAACCCTCGCGGCTGCGTGCAGCCAGAGAGCAAATTCAGCGCGTTCCTCTGCCCCCGCGCGACCCGCTTACCGGCGGCAAAGGGATGATGACCGACCTGTGGCTGCCGGTTATGCAGCAGCTGGCAGCCCGATAGGCCAGCGACAGCGTCTCGTCTCTCTGCCCATACCGGCTCTCTCCGGTATGCGGCTTTCCTGCATGCTCTTCCCCGACTGACCTGCCATAAATAGCAGGTAGCCACGAGGAATGATGTATTTCTCTGAACGTTTTCTCGCCACTGCCGATAACACTCCTGCCAGATTTTGTCTGAAATCGATTAGCGCTTGTCAGCGCTGCACTTTTGCGTTTAAGTCTGAAATAATTAAGAATCTTCTGAAAAGCCGATGCTGTATCAGGCCGGAACAGGCACAAAATATGAACAATAACTCTGATGTAATGTATCGGCTGCTGGTGCAGAGCGTCGTAGATTACGCCATTTACATGCTCAAACCTGACGGTACCGTTGCTAACTGGAATACCGGTGCGCAGCGCGCCAAAGGGTATACGCCAGATGAGATCGTTGGTAAAAATTTTGCGCTGTTTTATAGCGAAGAGGAGCGCAAAAACGGCGCGCCGCAGCGCGGTCTCTCTGTTGCTGCCGCAACCGGTAAGTTTGAAACCGAAGGCTGGCGCTATCGCAAAGATGGCAGCGCGTTCTGGGCTCACGTCGTGATTGACGCTATCCGGGATGAGCAGGGCGAGCTGCTGGGTTTTGCCAAAATCACCCGCGACTACACGCAGCAGCAGGCGCAGCAGCGCAGGCAGCGTGAACAGGAGCAGCGCTTTCGTTTACTGGTAGAGGGCGTAACCGACTATGCGATTTATATGCTGGATCTGGAGGGCAACGTTGAGAACTGGAATGCCGGGGCTCAGCGGACAAAAGGCTACGTGGCAGAGGAAATTGTCGGACAGCACTTCTCCCGCTTTTACAGCGCGCAGGATCGTCTGAACCATCTACCGGAAAAGAATCTTACGACCGCGTTTAAAACCGGACGTTTTGAAGATGAGGGGTGGCGCTATCGTAAAGATGGTTCCGCTTTCTGGGCGCACGTTATCATCGACGCAATTCGCGACGACGCCGGGAAACTGATTGGCTACGCAAAAATTACCCGCGACTGCACTGAACAGCAGGCGCTGCTGCGCCAGCAGCGCGAACATGAAAAAACGTTTCGGCTGCTGGTGGAGGGCGTCACCGATTACGCTATCTACATGCTGGACCTGAAGGGGCGAGTCGTTAACTGGAACGCCGGGGCGCAGCGCGCTAAAGGATATCGCGCAGATGAGATTGTGGGGCAGCACTTCTCACTCTTTTACAGCGCGCAGGAGCGCCAGCTCCATCTGCCGGATGCAAACCTCGGCATTGCGCTAAAAACCGGGCGGTTTGAAGATGAGGGATGGCGCTACCGGAAAGATGGATCGGCTTTCTGGGCGCACGTGGTAATTGACGCGATTCATGATGAGAGTGGACGCCTGATCGGATTTGCCAAAATCACGCGCGACGTGACGGAGCGGCGTGAACATGAGCAGCAGCTTCTGCGCGCGCGCGATCTGGCACAGGCGCAGAGCAGCAGAATGTCGGAGCTGTCGACCTTTCTCGACACCATCATCAGCAACATCCCCTCCTGCGTGATTGTGGAGGATGCTATCAGCCGCGAAATTCTGATGGTGAATGCCAAGGCTGAGCAGCTGTTTGGGCTGAGCCGATCGCTGCTCATGCATAAGCGTCCGCACGAGTGCATGTCTGCCGAACTGAGCGACTACTTTAATAGCCTGGCGGATATTGCGCTGCGCAGTGAAGGCATTCACGCCCGCGAGCAGCTGCTGCTGACTGCCAGCGGTGAGCGGGTTCTGCATACCCGCGCCACCACCATCACCGGCAAAGATATGCGGCAAAATTATGTCATGCTGATCGTGGAAGATGTGACTGACCAGCGCGAAGCGGATGCGCGTATTCACCATATGGCGCATCACGACAACCTGACCAGCCTGCCTAACCGCATTCTGTTCCGGCAAAAACTCAGCGAAGCGCTGCGTAACGACACGGCACAGAACCAGATCAGCGCCACGCTTTGTCTCGACCTCGATAATTTCAAAAACGTGAATGATGCGCTTGGCCACCAGATTGGTGACGATCTGCTGCGCGCGGTGGCTAAGCGGCTGCGCAGCGTGCTGCGTGAGCGTGATACGCTGGCCCGCATCGGCGGCGACGAATTTGCTATTGTGCTGCCCGATATCCACAACGCTGACGAAGCGGCCACGGTGGCGCAGCGCCTGATCGAGGCGATTCATCCGCCCATGAATGTCGAAGGGCATAATCTTACCGTGGGCCTGAGCGTGGGGATCGCCCTGACCACCCAGGCCGTCAACACGCCGGAACATATGCTGCGCTGCGCCGATATGGCGCTCTACGAGGCGAAGCGTAACGGCCGTAACCGCTATGAGCACTTTACGCCAGAGATGGATGACCAGGCGCGCAGCCGGCGCATCATTGAAAACGATCTGCGTGATGCGATTACCGGGCGGCAGCTCAGACTTTACTATCAGCCCATTACCAGTCAGAGCGGCATTATTGGTTATGAAGCGCTGATGCGCTGGCACCATCCGGTCAAAGGCTTAATCATGCCGGTGGATTTCATCCCGATTGCTGAAGAGACCGGGCTGATTCATATGCTGGGTGCCTATGCGCTGTATGAGGCGTGCCGCGAAGCGCAGAGCTGGAACACCGAACAGTCCGTTTCGGTGAATCTCTCACCGCTGCAGTTTAAAAACAGCTCGCTGGTGTCGGTGGTTGAGGGGGCGCTGAAGGAGTCAGGTCTGGCACCGCATCGGCTGGAGATGGAGATCACGGAGTCGGTGCTGCTGGACGATACGCTGGGCAATATCCGGACGCTGCAGAACCTTAAAGCGCTGGGCGTACAGATTGCGCTGGATGATTTTGGCACCGGCTACTCTTCGCTGAGCTATCTGCGCTCATTCCCGTTCGATAAGATCAAAATCGATAAGTCTTTCATCAACGATATGGGCGACAGCCGCGAAGCGCTGGCGATCATCCGGGCAATAACCGGCATGAGCCGCAGCCTGGATATTCAGATCACGGCGGAAGGCGTGGAGAACAGCGAACAGTTTGCGAAGCTGCGTGAAGAGGGCTGCACGCTGTTTCAGGGTTACCTGTTTGGCCGCCCGCAACCTTCAGAGCTGCGACTGAAAGCGCTGGAGTAAGATGGCGCCGTGAGTGGCGACGTGACAATGCAGGGCGCGCGTTTATGCACTCCTGGCCGTCTGCAGGCTCATCGCCCTCTGAGCGCACGCTTTCAGCATAAAAAAAACGCCCGGCAAAACCGGGCGCTGCTGCTTGCTGTATGTCATCTTTTTTATTATTGACCGTGACCTTCCACGTTCATGCGGCCCAGGTCCTTGTCCACCAGGAACAGACCTTCACCTTTGTTACCCACCAGCGCCAGTTTATCGAGCACGGTTTTAAACAATTTCTCTTCTTCATGCTGCTCTGCCACATACCACTGCAGGAAATTAAAAGTAGAGTAGTCCTGCGATGTCAGCGCGGTGTGTACCAGTTCATTGATTTTCTGCGTGATCAGCTGCTCATGCTTCAGCGCTTCACTCAGCACGTCGCTCAGAGAGTTCCAGCTCACAGCCGGTGCCGCTATGCTGCCCAGTACCGGCATAGAACCCGCGTCGCTGACATAATCAAACAGGCGCTGCATATGCTCCATCTCTTCACGCGAATGCATTTTCAGGAAAGAGGCGGCCCCTTCAAATCCTTTATCGCTGCACCAGGCGCTCATCTGCAGATAGAGGTTGGCAGAGAAGAACTCCAGATTAAGCTGATCGTTCAGGCGAGAGGTCATTTCAGCAGTTAACATAGCTGCGTCCTTATTAAGCAGTCAGAAAATTTACGGCGAATTATGCAGCAATATCCGCTTTTATGTGAAGGCTTTTTTATACAATATTTTAATTTATATCATTGAATACAAATGGAATTATTCAACATTCTGAATGCGACGAATTCTCATTGTTAACTGAGTGCCATTCGCCTGCCATAACCGGATGCGGACGGAGCCGTAAGCGGTTACCTGCGCGCTACAGTCATGATTTCCCCGCCTGCTGAAATATTGTATGCTATGCCGCCTCAACGCTGACCGGATAACCGGAGCACCGCCAGCGCAGCCGCGAACCGCTGCTGTGCAGTGACGCCACGGCGTTGCCACTGGCACTGTTACCCACCGGACAGGTTCCGGAACGATTTATCTGCCGCGCGTTACAGACGCGCCGCCCTGAAGAAGAACGCACTCATGTCTAATGCTCCCTTTTTAGAAGAAGTGGCGCGCCGCCGTACCTTTGCGATTATCTCGCATCCGGACGCTGGTAAAACCACAATCACCGAAAAAGTCCTGCTGTTCGGACAGGCTATCCAGACTGCCGGTACTGTTAAAGGCCGCGGCTCCAGCCAGCATGCTAAATCAGACTGGATGGAAATGGAGAAGCAGCGTGGTATTTCAATCACCACCTCGGTGATGCAGTTTCCCTATCGTGAAAGCCTGGTCAACCTGCTGGATACGCCGGGGCATGAAGACTTCTCGGAAGATACCTATCGCACGCTGACCGCCGTTGACTGCTGTCTGATGGTTATTGATGCCGCGAAAGGGGTTGAGGATCGTACCCGCAAGCTGATGGAAGTAACCCGCCTGCGCGATACGCCAATCATCACCTTTATGAACAAACTGGACCGCGACATCCGCGATCCGATGGAGCTGCTGGATGAGGTTGAGAGCGAGCTGAAGATCGCCTGCGCCCCCATTACCTGGCCAATCGGCTGCGGCAAGCTGTTTAAAGGGGTTTACCACCTTTATAAAGATGAAACCTATCTCTATCAGAGCGGTAAAGGCCATACTATTCAGGACGTGCGCGTTGTAAAAGGATTGAATAATCCCGATCTCGACGCGGCGGTGGGCGAAGAGCTGGCACAGCAGCTACGTGATGAGCTGGAGCTGGTGCAGGGCGCCTCACACGAATTTGAGCAGTCGCTGTTTCTCAACGGCGAGCTGACGCCGGTGTTCTTCGGCACTGCGCTGGGCAACTTTGGTGTCGATCATATGCTGGATGGCCTGGTCTCCTGGGCACCTGCGCCGATGCCGCGTAAAAGCGATACCCGTATTGTGGAAGCGCGTGAAGAGAAGTTCAGCGGTTTTGTCTTCAAGATTCAGGCGAATATGGATCCCAAACACCGCGACCGCGTGGCGTTCATGCGTGTGGTATCGGGTCGTTATGAAAAGGGTATGAAACTGCGTCAGGTGCGTACCGGCAAAGATGTGGTGATCTCCGATGCGCTGACCTTTATGGCAGGCGATCGTTCGCACGTTGAAGAGGCGTTCCCGGGCGATATCATCGGCCTGCATAACCACGGCACGATTCAGATTGGCGACACCTTTACCCAGGGTGAAGCGATGAAGTTCACCGGCATTCCGAACTTTGCGCCAGAGCTGTTCCGCCGCATCCGTCTGCGCGATCCGCTTAAGCAGAAGCAGCTGCTGAAAGGTCTGGTTCAGCTCTCTGAAGAGGGCGCCGTGCAGGTATTCCGCCCGGTGCATAACAACGATCTGATTGTTGGCGCCGTCGGCGTGCTGCAGTTTGATGTGGTTGTCGCCCGCCTTAAGAGCGAATACAACGTTGAAGCGATCTATGAAGCGATCAACGTCTCCACCGCCCGCTGGGTAGAGTGCAGCGACGCGAAGAAGTTTGACGACTTCCAGCGTAAAAATGAGGTCAATCTGGCGCTGGATGGGGGAGATAACCTCACCTATATCGCGCCTACGATGGTTAACCTGAATATTACGCAGGAGCGCTATCCTGACGTGGTTTTCCGCAAAACCCGCGAACACTGATCCCGCCTCGCTATCAGGACCAGTCATTACTGGTCCTGCTTTTTTTGTTACAGACTCCTCTTAATTACGCTGTCATTCTGACTTTCTGGCGAGATATCAACCACAAAAGCCAGCAAAAGCTGTAATCCCTACTATGATTATTCTGTCGTACGAAAAAACAGGCCTGCGAGTTTGGTTACGTCCATCAAGGCAACGGCGCCGTTGGCTGTTGTGCATTCGCGCTTGCGGGTGAATTAACTGATAGAAGGATCATATCGATGAATAAGACTAAGATTGCCAAGACCCTGATTGCTGCACTGGCCGGTACGGCGCTGTTAAGCGGTGCAGCATTTGCTGCTGATACCAGCTCGACGGGTTCCAAAATCGATAGTTCTATGAAAAAAGTCGATGGTTTTATGGATGACAGCGGCATCACGGCCAAAGCCAAAGCGGCGCTGGTTGATGATGACGCGATTAAAAGCACGGATATCTCCGTCAAAACGCAGCAGGGTGTGGTGACATTAAGCGGTTTCGTTGCCTCGCAGGATCAGGCTGAAAAGGCTGTCGCTCTGGTGCAGAAAGTTGAAGGAGTGAAATCCGTCAGTGACAAACTACACGTCAGAGACAATAAAGAAGGCTCGCTGAAAGGTTATGCCGGTGATGCCGCCACAACCAGCGAAATTAAAGCTAAGCTGTTAGCAGACGACATTGTTCCATCGCGCAATGTGAAGGTGGAAACCACCGATGGCGTGGTTCAGCTGTCAGGAGAAGTTGCGAATCAGGCACAGTCTGACCGTGCTGAGAAGATCGCAAAAGCCATTGAAGGCGTGAAAAGCGTGAAGAATGACCTCAAGGCGAAATCTTAACGCAGCCGGAACGGCATCGCTCTGATGCTGTTCCGCAATAAAACAGTGAAGTGAAGAATAAGCAGTTCGATTTCTACTATGGTAAAGGAGAGGCTTATGTTTCGTTGGGGTATTATCTTTCTGGTCATTGCACTGATCGCGGCAGCCTTAGGATTCGGCGGTCTGGCAGGTACGGCAGCATGGGCAGCTAAAATTGTCTTTATTGTCGGTATTATTCTGTTCCTGGTTAGCCTGTTTACCGGGCGCAAAAAACTCTGACCAGACACATCAATTGCAGTAACCCGCTAGTGATGTAAAGCGGAGGCCAGTCATTGACGGCATTGTCTGCCGTCGCAGCTGCCCGTGCAGTGGGTCAGGGAATGACAATGACTGGTTCTCCGGGATGCCGCTCTGGCCTCCCTCAGAGCAGCAACTACTGAGGGTACGCCATTGGGTATACGCATTCCGGTCTCACTCGGTTCCTTCGAACCGCTGGCGCTTCAGCCATTTAAATCCCGTAAAATTGCACTTGTCTGTGAAGGCGGCGGCCAGCGCGGAATATTCACCGCAGGCGTACTGGACGCATTCCAGCGGGCCGGATTTAACCCTTTTCATCTGATGCTGGGCACCTCCGCCGGCGCGCAAAATCTCTCCGCCTTTGTCTGCGCTCAGCCGGGCTATGCCCGACGTGTTATTACCCGCTATACCACCAGTAAGCAGTTTTTCGATCCGCTGCGCTTTGTACGCGGTGGACATCTTACCGATCTCGACTGGCTAATCGATATTACCCGCAGTGAATTTCCTCTGGCGTTCAGCAGCGCGCAGAAACTGTTTGCCGGTGGCAGCGAATTTTATATGTGCGCCTGCCGCAGTGACGATTATCAGGCACGCTATTTCAGGCCTGATGAGCTGACCTGGCATGACATCATCAAAGCGTCCAGCGCCATTCCTGGCTTTTATCGCAGCGGCGTGCTGATGGATGGCGTCAGCTATCTGGATGGCGGCATCAGCGACGCCATTCCGGTGCGTGAAGCCGCGCGACGCGGCGCGGATACCATTGTGGTGATCCGGACCACGCCTTCGCAGATGTTCTATACGCCGCAATGGTTCCAGCGGATGGAGCGCTGGCTGGGTGACAGTGCGCTGCAGCCGATGATCAACATCCTGCATCATCATGAAGCGAGCTATCGCGAGATCCAGCAGTTTATTGAACAGCCGCCGGGTAATCTGCGCATTGTGGAGATTTGCCCGCCGCGTCCTCTGGCCAGCATGGCGCTCGGCAGCCGCGTGGCCGCGCTAAACCACGATTATCATCTTGGCCGGCGCAGCGGACGCTATTTTCTGGCTACGCTGGGGCAGTGGTTGAGTGATGCAGAGCCGGCACGCCGATCGCTGCCGATTGCACCGCCCGCCGCCGCTGCAAACGCGCCGGACGCGCGGCCGTTACACACGCCGCCGCTGGCGGGGAACGATGCTGCCTGGGATGAAGGATCGCTGGCATGAAATTTATCGACACGCACTGCCATTTTGATTTCCCGCCGTTTGTTGATGATGCGGTCGCAAGCATTGCCCGCGCCGCCGCCGCCGGCGTAGAGCGCATTATTGTGCCATCGACAGAAGCGAGTCGTTTTGCACGCGTTATGCAGCTGGCAAAAGATCACACGGCGCTCTATGCGGCGCTGGGCCTGCATCCGATCAATATTGCCCGTCATCAGGACGATCATCTGGATCTGCTCGCGCAGTATCTGGCACAGGCAGAGAGCAACTGCGTAGCGATCGGTGAGATCGGACTGGATCTCTATATGAACGATCCCGATTTCGACAAGCAGACGCGACTGCTGAACGCGCAGTTCATTCTGGCAAAACGTTTTGATCTGCCGGTGATCCTGCACTCCCGCCGCACCCACGATCAGCTGGCGATGCTGCTGCGACGCCATAATCTGCCGCGGTGTGGCGTCGTGCACGGCTTTGCCGGCAGCCAGCAGCAGGCAGAGCGCTTTATCCAGCTCGGCTATGCCATCGGCGTGGGAGGCACCATTACCTGGGAGCGCGCCAGCAAAACCCGCCATACCATTGCCAGCCTGCCGCTGGCGTCGCTGCTGCTGGAGACTGACGCACCGGATATGCCGCTGCAGGGTTTTCAGGGAGAGCCCAACCGGCCTGAGCGGGCGCGCAATGTGTTTGAGGTATTGTGCACGCTGCGTCCTGAACCGGCTGACGTGATTGCCGATGCGCTGTGGCAGAACAGCCTGCGTATATTTGCATTTTCTTCCCGATCGCCGTCCGGCGATCTATCAGAGTGATACCATTCAGCGCGCGATTTTGTGATAATAATTACATCTGCGTTGCGATCTGTTTAGCCATGCATTCACGTCAAAAAGAGATCTTAAGCAGATTTTCTATGTAATTTCGAGCTGCTATCTCTTTTTTATGTGATCTGATTCGCAATGGCAGTTCCCGACAATTGTTAAAATAATCACATTATCCGGCAGCTCGCTGCTGGCCTGACATCCGGAGCCTGTTATGACTGACCTTAATGCTGCTGCGCAGCGCGCGCTGCAACTGATGGATCTCACTACCCTGAATGACGATGACACTGATGAAAAAGTCATTGCGCTGTGTCATCAGGCCAAATCCCCTGCGGGCAACACTGCCGCTATCTGCATCTATCCGCGCTTTATCCCGATCGCCCGTAAAACGCTGCGCGAACAGGGTACGCCTGAGGTGCGCATTGCGACCGTGACCAATTTTCCGCATGGTAATGCGGATATTGAGATCGCTCTGGCGGAAACGCGCGCCGCTATCGCTTACGGCGCTGACGAAGTGGATGTGGTATTTCCCTATCGCGCTCTGATGGCTGGCGATCGTGATACCGGCTTTGCGCTGGTTAAAGCGTGCAAAGAGGCGTGTGCGGCAGCGGACGTGCTGCTGAAAGTGATTATCGAAACCGGCGAGCTGAAAGAAGAGGCGCTGATCCGTACGGCATCAGAAATTGCGATTGATGCCGGCGCTGATTTTATTAAAACCTCAACCGGTAAAGTGCCGGTGAACGCCACGCCGGAAGTTGCCGCCATCATGCTGCAGGTTATTCGCGATAAAGGCGTGCAGCAGCAGGTGGGTTTTAAACCAGCCGGCGGCGTGCGCACCGCAGAAGATGCCGCTCTTTACCTGAAGCTGGCTGACGACACCCTCGGTGAGGGCTGGGCCGACGCCCGTCATTTCCGCTTTGGTGCCTCCAGCCTGCTGGCAAACCTGCTCAGCACGCTGGGCCACGCAACCAGCGGCAGCAAAACGGGTTACTGATAGCGGCCTGGGTTAAATCCCGTTGCGGGATACGGAATCGAATATTGCCGTAGGGGCCGCATTAATGCGGCCCGGGTTGAATCCCGGCACTGCGTCCGGCCAGGGGCGCATGAATGCGCCCCCTACAGGGGCCGGAATCGAATATTGTCGTAGGGGCCGCATTAATGCGGCCCGGGTTGAATCCC
>NZ_DKTK01000018.1:337863-532519 GCF_002473195.1 Pantoea sp. UBA7232 | reverse complement strand
GCATGTTCCCCTGTAGGGGCGCCATTAATGGCGCCCGGGTTTCGTGTGCGTTGTTTTCCCGGGGCGCATTAATGCGCCCCCTACGAAATTCGGGTGGTTGCTGGCTCTGTGACGGCTTTGCGGCGGCGTAATTTATCCATCAGCAGATAGACCACCGGCGTGGTGTAGAGCGTCAGCAGCTGGCTTACCACCAGGCCGCCGGCGATGGTGATGCCCAGCGGCTGCCGCAGTTCAGCACCGTCGCCGCTGGTCAGCACCAGCGGCAGGGCACCAAACAGCGCGGCCAGCGTGGTCATCAGAATCGGGCGAAAACGCAGCTGACACGCCTGGAAAATCGCCTCGCGCGGGCTCAGCTGCTGCTGTCGTTCCGCCTCCAGCGCAAAGTCGACCATCATGATGGCGTTCTTTTTCACAATCCCTATCAGCAGCAAAATGCCAATCAGCGCAATCAGGCTGAACGGCGTATCAAACAGTTTAAGCGCCAGCAGCGCGCCGGTTCCGGCCGACGGCAGCGTCGACAGAATCGTGAGCGGATGCACATAGCTCTCATACAGAATGCCCAGCACGATATAGACCGCTGCGATGGCTGCCAGCATCAGCCAGAGCTGGCTGGACTGCGACTGCTGAAACACCTGCGCGGTACCGGCAAAGCTGCCGCGCACGCTGGAGGGCACCCCCAGCACCGTCATGGCGCGATCGATCGCCGCGGAGGCCTGCGACAGAGAGACGCCTTCCGGCAAATTAAACGAAATGGTTGTCGCTGCAGAAAGCCCCTCATGGTTGACGGAGAGCGGTGCGTTAGCGGGCTGCCAGTGGGCAAAACCGCTCAGCGGAATCGCTTTGCCGTCGCTGCTGACCACAAACATCTGGTCGAGCGCGCTGATATCCTGGGTATAGCGCGGATCTACCTCCATCACCACTTTGTACTGATTCAGCGGCTGATAAATGGTTGAGATCTGACGCTGGCCAAAGGCGTTGTTCAGCAGATCGTTGGCGGCTGAAACGTCTATGCCGAGGCGCGCCATGCTTTCACGATCGTAGGTGATGGCCATTTCGCTGCCTTTATCCTGCTGGTCGGAGTTAACGTCAGTGAGCTGCGGCAGGGCAGAGAAGGCCTTACGGATTTTGGGTTCCCACTCACGCAGATCGGCAAGGTTATCCGACAGCAGGCTGTACTGATAGCTGGCGTTCGACTCCCGTCCGCCGACGCGAATATCCTGTACGGCGTTGAGATAGAGGCTGGCCCCCGGCTCCTTAGCCAGTTTGGTGCGCAGGCGGGCGATCACCTGCTGGGCGCTTTCGCTGCGCTCAGAGAGAGGCTTCAGCGCCACAAACATCAGGCCGCTGTTGGTGCCGAGGCCGCCGGTAAAGCCGGTGACATTATCCACCGCCGGATCCATTTTGATGATATTCATAAAATCTTCCAGCTTGCCGCGCATCGCCTGAAACGAGATGCTCTGATCGGCAGACAGAAAACCGCTCAGGCGACCGGTATCCTGTTCCGGCATAAAGGTTTTGGGTATCGTAATAAACAGCCAGACGGTCATTGCTACCGTGCCGCCCAGCAGCAGCAGTACCCAGATGGCGTGGCGTAACACCCAGCGCAGCGAGCGGGCATAGCCATCCTGCGTCCGCTGCAGCAGCCGGCTGAACAGCCCGGGCGCGGCAGGCTGTGCCGGTTGCGGCTTCAGCAGATACGCGCACATCATCGGCGTCAGCGTGACGGAGATAAACAGCGAGATCAGAATCGCCACCGACAGCGTAATGGCAAATTCCGAAAAGAAGCGTCCGATAATGCCGCCAATCATCAGCAGCGGCAGAAACACCGCAATCAGCGACAGGCTCATCGACAGCACGGTAAAGCCCACTTCGCGGACGCCGGTCAGCGCCGCCTGCAGCGGCTTCATGCCAGCCTCAACGTGGCGGGCGATATTCTCCAGCACCACAATCGCATCATCCACCACAAACCCGGTGGCGATGGTTAGCGCCATCAGCGACAGGTTGTTAAGACTGAAGCCGCACAGATACATGGCAGCAAAGGTGCCAATCAGTGAGACCGGCACCGCCGCAGCAGGAATGAGCGTGGCCCGGCCGTCGCGCAGGAACAGAAACACCACCAGAATCACCAGCACCACGGCAATCACCAGCGACTGCTCGACTTCATGCAGCGAAGCGCGGATAGTCGGTGAGCGATCCTGGGCAATCTGCAGATCGATCGCCGCCGGAATGAAATCGTGCAGCACCGGCAGCTCAGCGCGAATGCGATCCACGGTATCGATAATATTGGCGTCCGGCGACTTACGGATCACCAGCAGCACCGCCGGCTTGCCGTTGGTCATCCCGGCGTTACGCACATCCTGCACCGAATCCTGCACGCTGGCGACATCGCTAAGGCGGACCGCCGCACCGTTGTTATAGTGCACCACCAGTGGCTGATAGGCGCTGGCGCTCTGCAGTTCATCATTGGTACGCAGCTGCCAGCGCTGCTGGCGATCGTCGATTGCGCCCTGCGGTCGCCGCTGGTTAGCGTTGCTGATGGCGCTGCGTACCGCATCCAGCGACACGCCCTGATTAAACAGCGCCTGCGGATTGAGATCGACGCGCACGGCGGGCAGCGAACTGCCGCCTACCGTGACGTCGCCGACGCCCTCAATCTGCGACAGTTTTTGCGCCAGCTGCGTCGAAGCGTAATCATAGAGCTGACCCGGATTATAGTCGTCCGAGGTCACCGTCAGGATCATAATCGGCGCATCCGAGGGGTTCGCTTTTCGATAAGAAGGCCGGCTCGGCATGCCCGACGGCAGCAGGCTCTGCGCCGCATTAATCGCGGCCTGCACATCGCGCGCGGCACCGTTAATATCGCGGTCAAAATCAAACACCAGAATGATGCGCGTGCTGCCCAGTGAGTTCGTCGAGGTCATTTCACTGACGCCGGCAATGCGCCCCAGCGAGCGCTCCAGCGGCGTGGCCACCGAGGCGGCCATGGTTTCCGGTGAGGCACCCGGCAGCGAGGCCGAAATCATAATCACCGGAAAATCGAGCTGCGGTAGCGGGGCGACCGGCAGCAGACGAAAACCAAGCATCCCCGCCAGCGCAATCGCCAGCGTCAGCAGGATGGTGGCGACCGGGCGGTGAATGAAGAGGGCAAAAAACTTCACGACTGCGCCTCCGGACGACCGAAGCGCCTGCGGGTAGCGTGCGCCAGGCGATCAAACAGCAGATAGATGACCGGCGTGGTAAACAGCGTCAGGATCTGGCTGAGGATCAGGCCGCCCACCATGGCGATGCCGAGCGGATGGCGCAGCTCAGCGCCGACGCCGGTGCTGAGCATCAGCGGCAGCGCGCCCAGCAGCGCCGCCAGCGTGGTCATCAGGATCGGGCGAAAGCGCAGCAGGCAGGCCTGATAGATAGCGTCACGCGGCGCCATGCCCTGTTCACGCTCCGCCGCCAGCGCAAAGTCAATCATCATAATGGCGTTTTTCTTCACAATACCGATCAGCAAAATGATGCCGATAATGGCGATGATATCGAGCTCGTTGCCGCTCAGCATCAGCGCCAGCAGCGCGCCGACGCCCGCGGTGGGCAGGGTAGAGAGAATGGTAATCGGATGAATAAAACTCTCATACAGCACGCCAAGAACGATATACATTGCGACCACGGCCGCCACAATCAGCCAGACGGTGCTGCTCAGCGCGGCTTCAAACGCCAGCGTACTGCCCTGGAACTGCGTGACGATATCCGCCGGCATACCCAGCGCCCCTTCTGCGGCGGTAATGGCCTGCAGCGCTTCCTCAAGTGAATAGCCATCGGCCACGTCAAAAGAGAAGGTTGCGGACGGGAACTGATCGAGATGATTAATACTGAGAGCGGTATGCCGCTCCTCTGTGCTGGCGATAGCGCTGAGCGGTACGCTGCCGCCGTCGCTGCTTTTAAGCCGGATCCCCTCCAGGCTCGCCAGTCCCGGCGTCTGCGCATTATGCTGCTCCAGCACCACGCGATACTGGTTTGCCTGCGTGTAAATCGTTGAGATCAGCCGCTGACCAAACGCGTTATACAGCGCGTTATCGACGTCAGCCATGGTGATCCCGAGCCGGCTGGCGCTGTCGCGATCGACGCGCACATACGCTTCCAGCCCCTGATCCTGCCAGTCGCTGCTGACGTTGCGCAGCTGCGGTGCCTTTTCCAGCTGGCCGATCAGCGTCGGGACCCAGCTGCTCAGGGCGTCAAGCGAGCCAGACTGCAGCGTAAACTGATAGGGGGTACGGCTGCTCTGCGTCTCAATGGTGAGATCCTGCACCGGCTGCAGCCAGAGCGAGACGCCCGGGATCTGCGCCACCGCCTGCTGCAGCCGCGCCTGCACCACCGGAATGCGGTCGTCGCGCTCATCCAGCGGCTTGAGGTTGATCTGCAGCCGGGCGCTGTTAAGCGCAGGATTGGTGCCATCCACCCCGACAAAAGAGGTCAGGCTTTCAACCGCCGGATCCTTCATCACCACGGAGGCGACATCGCGCGTGCGCTGCGCCATGCTGGCGTAAGAGACCGACTGCGGCGCCTGCAGGGTGCCCTGAATAATGCCGTTATCCTGCTGCGGGAAGAAGCCTTTCGGGATCGCCACCCACAGCAGCACTGTCATCAGCAGCGTGCCGAGCGCCACGCTGAGCGTCAGCCACGGATGCTGCAGCACGCGCGTCAGTCCACGTCCGTAACCGGCAATGACCCGCTCAAACAGCGCCTCGCTGGCGCGTGAGAAGCGGTTCTGCCGGCGCAGCGACTCCGCGCTCAGCATGCGCGCGCACATCATCGGCGTCAGCGTCAGCGACACCACGGCTGAGATCAGAATGGCGATAGCCAGCGTGACGGCGAACTCGCGAAACAGCCGGCCAATCACATCGCCCATAAACAGCAGCGGGATCAGCACCGCAATCAGCGAAAAGGTGAGCGAGATAATGGTAAAACCGATCTCTCCCGCCCCTTTCAGCGCGGCGGTGAGCGGCTTCTCGCCTTTCTCGATATAGCGTGAAATATTCTCGATCACTACAATGGCGTCATCCACCACAAAGCCGGTGGCGATAGTCAGCGCCATCAGCGTGAGGTTGTTGATCGAGAAGCCCATAAAATAGATGGCGGCAAACGTACCAATCAGCGAAAGCGGTACCGCCACGGCAGGAATGATCGTAGCCGGTACGTTGCGCAGAAACAGGTAGATGATCATGACCACGAGCGCCATGGCCAGCATCAGCTCATGCTGCGTATCAGATACCGAGGCGCGAATATTGGTCGTGCGATCGGTCAGCAGTTTCATGTCGACCGATTTGGGCAGCGTGGCGGTAAGCGATGGCAGCAGCGCCCGGATATTATCAGCGGTGTCGATAATATTGGCGCCGGGCTGACGCTGGACGTTCAGCACAATCGCCTGCTGGCGGTTAGCCCAGGCGCCCAGCCAGCTGTTCTCTGCGCCCGATTCAATGGTCGCAACGTCGCCCAGTCGTACCGGCGCGCCGTTGCTGTAGCTGATAATCAGGCGACGGTAATCCTCAGCCGATGTCATCTGATCGTTTGCTGACAGCGTGATAGAGCGCGCCGGACCATCAAGGCTGCCTTTCGCTGAGTTGACGTTGGCGTTGCTGATAGCCGTGCGCACATCTTCGCTGGTCAGTCCTAACGCTGCCAGCGCCTGCGCATTCATTTTGACCCGCACCGCCGGACGCTGTCCACCGGAAAGGGTAACCAGGCCTACGCCGGAGACCTGCGCAATCTTCTGCGCCACGCGCGTTTCCACCATATCCTGCACCTGCGTCAGCGGCAGGCTGGTCGTGGTGACCGCCAGCGTCATGATAGGCGGATCGGCCGGGTTGACTTTGCTGTAGGCGGGCGGATTGGGCAGATCGCCAGGCAGCAGGTTAGTGGCGGAGTTAATCGCCGCCTGAACCTCCTGCTCCGCCACATCCAGCGCCAGCGACAGCTGAAACTGCAGCGTGATCACCGAGGCGCCGCCGGAACTTTGCGACGCCATCTGTTTTAGCCCGGACATCTGGCCAAACTGGCGTTCCAGCGGTGCGGTAATCGACGAGGTGACCACATCCGGACTGGCTCCGGGATAGAGCGTGACAACCTGAATAGTGGGGTAGTCCACTTCCGGCAGGGCGGAGACCGGCAGAAAGCGGTAGCCAAGCAGGCCAGCCAGCAGAATCGCAATCATCAGCAGCGTGGTGGCGACCGGGCGTAAAATGAACTGACGTGACGGACCGCCGCCAGCGTCAGGAGGCAGCACCTGCATTATTGACGCTCTCCCCGGGCTGGCTGCGCGGCACGCGTGGTCTCTGTTGCCGTACTCTGTGGCGCCACGACGTCAACCGTTGCGCCGTCAGTGAGGCGATCGATGCCGTCGGTGATGACCCGCTCGCCCGCTTCCAGTCCGGCACTGATCACCACTTTCTGGCTATCCTGCAGGCCGGCGGTGACGCGTTTCTTGCTGACCTTGTTTTCGCTGTTAACTACCCAGACAAAGTGGCCCTCATTGCTCATCTGCAGCGCGGCGGCCGGAATAGTCACGGCGTTCTGCAGCGTATCCGCTTTCAGACGTGCGTTAACAAACTGGTTGGGAAACAGGGTGTCATCTTCATTGCTGAAGCGTGCTTTCAGCTTAATGGTGCCGGTAGTGGTGTCGATCTGGTTGTCCAGGCTCAGCAGCGTGCCCTGCGTCAGCAGCGTGGTGTTGCTGCGATCCCAGGCCTCCACCACCAGCGGCTGACCGCTTTTCTGCGCTTTCAGGATCTGGCTGATATAGCTCTCAGCCACGCTGAATACCACATCAATCGGATGCGTCTGGGTGATCACGACCAGGCCATCGGTGTCGCCGGTGGTAATGTAGTTGCCGATGTCGACCTTGCGTAACCCGATACGTCCGGCAATCGGCGCGGTGATGCGGCTGTAGGTCAGATTCAGCTGCGCGCTCGCGACGTTGCCCTCATCCGCTTTAATGGTGCCCAGCGTTTCGCTCACCAGCGCGCGCTGGGTGTCGAGATCCTGTTGCGATACCAGGGACGTTTTCGACAGCTTCTCATAGCGGCTGAGATCGCGGCGGGCATTCGCCAGCGTGGCCTGGTCCCGGGCCAGCTGGCCCTGCGCCTGCGTGAGAGCAACCTGATACGGGCGCGGATCGATCTCAGCCAGCAGCGTGCCGGCAGCCACCTGCTCGCCTTCTGTAAAGTGCAGCGCCATCAGCTGCCCCTCAACACGGCTGCGCACCGTAACCGTATTTGCAGCGGTGACGGTGCCGAGGCCGTTCAGATAGTAGGGCACGCTTTGCAGTTCAGCCGTTGCCGCCTGTACCGGCGCGGCTGGCCGGTTTGCTCCACCGCGCTTCTCTTTAGCCTGCGCCGGCTGTGCTGGCGTGGCGCGCGAGTGCCAGGCGTAATAACCGCCAGCCGCTACCGCCAGCGCGATAAGAATTAACAGACCTGTTTTGGTTCGACTCTTCATTACTCTGCGTGCTCTCCAGCCATGTCGCTTTCCTGATACGCCTGCCCGACATCCGGACAGCGCAAACGAAAATAAGTGTAGCCGCCTGCGCCGGGCGAAAATTGAAGGAATTAAGAATATCTGCTCAGCGCGGCGTAAAGGATTTCCCGGTTCTGACACTATTCTGGCATGAATAGACCCCGGTGCGACTTTTTCATTTGCTACGCTTAAAGACAAACCTATCTCGTTTAACCAGGGAGAGCGCAATGAAACAACCTGCAACCCGTCAGCTGGGCGACAGCGGTATTACCGTTCCGCGCCTGACTTTTGGTGGTAACGTTTTTGGCTGGACAGTCGATGAGAAGACCTCCTTTTCACTGCTGGATGCGCTGGTCGAAAATGGCCTGTTTTTTATCGATACCGCGGATGTCTATTCCCGCTGGGTGCCGGGCAATCAGGGAGGTGAATCGGAAGCGATCATCGGCAAATGGTTAAAGCAGAGCGGCAAACGCGATCGCATCGTGCTGGCGACTAAAGTCGGCATGGAGCTGTCGCCGGAAAAAACCGGGCTGAAGCCTGCGTATATCCGCCAGGCGATAGAGGATTCCCTGCGCCGGCTGCAGACAGACGTGATCGATCTCTATCAGGCGCATCGCGATGATGAGCAGACGCCGCTGGCAGATACCCTGAAAGCGTTTGATTCCCTGATCAAAGAGGGCAAGGTACGCGCTATCGGCGCCTCAAATTACTCCGCAGCGCGTCTGCAGGAGGCGCTGGATGTCAGCAGCAAAGAGGGGCTGGCGCGCTATGAAACGCTGCAGCCGGAATATAACCTTTACGATCGCGAAGGGTATGAGAACGGCCTGGAGCAGGTGGCGGTGAAAAACGGTCTTGGCGTGATCAACTACTACTCGCTGGCGAGCGGCTTTCTCAGCGGCAAATATAAAAAGCCGCAGGATGCGGGTAAAAGCCCGCGCGGTCAGGCGATAGTGGAAAAATATCTCAATGAGCGCGGCAGCCGCATTATTGAGGCGCTGGAGGATATCGCTGCCTCGCACGATGCGTCAGCCACGCAGGTGGCGCTGGCGTGGCAGATTGCGCGTCCCAGCATTACCGCGCCGATTGTCAGCGCAACATCGCTGGCGCAGCTGGATGAGCTGGTAAAAGCCACCCAGCTGGAGCTGAGCAAACAGGAAATTGAGGAGCTGGCGCGCGCCAGCCACCTCTGATCCCGCCCGGGGTGCTGCGGCACCCCGTATATTGATACAGAGCAATCAATAGTCACTGTCACACTTTAAATGTTTAAATCTTAGATCTTCATCACAAATGCGCTAATCCACTGACTGAGCAGGCGTAAATCCACACGAAATTGCAAAACCCTGCTGCTGCCCGGCACTATCCTCTGCGCGGTTTTCCTTATAACTTTGCAGAAGATAACAACGATGAAAACAATTTTTGCTTTGCACCCGCTGCCGCAGCTGGCTGCGGGCACGCTGATGCTGGCTATGTTCAGCTCTGCCGCCGTCGCGGCAGATGCGTTCAGCTACGATTCGCCCTGGATGCTGGGCGACTGGAACGGTAGCCGCACGCAGCTGGAGAGTACCGGCGTGAAGTTTGACGTAAATTACACCATGGAGAGCGCCGCTAATCTCGGCGGCGGAGCGGACAGCCACACCTCAATGCGCTACAGCGATCAGTGGGCGTTTGGCGCGAATTTCGATCTGCAAAAGCTGCTCGACTGGCAGGATGCGCAGTTCCAGGTCACCGTCACTAATCGCGACGGGCGCAACATCTCCGATCAGGTAGCCGATCGCCGCACCGGCATGCTCTCCTCCGTGCAGGAGGTCTATGGCCGCGGCCAGACGTGGCGTCTGACACAGTTCTGGCTGAGCAAGGGGCTGTTTGACAACCGGGTTAATCTCAAGGCCGGACGGGTCACCGTGGGAGAAGATTTTGACAGCCTCGACAGCAGGTTTCAGAACCTTGCCTTTGGCAGCGGTCAGGCAGGCAACTGGCGCGGCGACCGCTGGTTTAACTGGCCGGTTTCACAGTGGGGCGGACGCCTGAAAGCGAATATCACGCCCGAACTCTTCTTCCAGGTCGGCTTTTACAACCAGAATCGCGCCAACTACGATCGCGGCGACGGTTTCCGCCTGGATACCCGTCATTCAGAAGGCAATCTGGTGCCGGTCGAGCTGGGCTGGAAACCGACCCTGGGCGCAGCGGGGCTGCCGGGCAACTATCGACTCGGCTATTACTACTCATCCGTAAACGGGGATAATTACGGCAGCTGGCGGGATGGGGGCTATCAGCGTCAGGATCACGCTTATGGCGGCTACCTGCTGCTGCAGCAGCAGCTGACCGCGCAGGGCGGAGACGCCAGCCGCGGACTGGGGGTAACGGTGCAGGCGGTCATGAACGATCGTAAGACGTCGAAAACCGATAATTATCAGTCCATCAGTTTTACCTGGAAGGGGCCGCTTGATGCGCGTCCGCAGGATGAAATCGGTATTGGTGCCGCGCGTATTCACGTTAACAGCGCCTACAGCCGCGCCCTGCGCCAGCAGAACGCAGCCAGTGGTGAAACGCGCTTTGACAGCCCGGCTTATCTGCCGCTGCAGGCGGGATCGGAATACAACTATGAGATTTACTACAATGCGCAGCTGGCGAAGTGGCTGCAGCTGCGGCCTAACCTGCAGTATGTCGTGGCGCCGGGCGCGGTCGGAGAGGTGAAAGATGCCTTTGTCGGCGGCATCTCAGCCAATATCAACTTCTGACGGGCAGGGAGGAGGCGCAGGCTGCGCCTCCTGTTACGATCCGCTAGCGGAACATCACCTCTGCCCAGCGCGCCAGTCCGGCGGTCACCGAACCAAAGTCGTCGCCGCCGGCAATCGGGGTATCGGGCAGCGCCTGCTGCAGCGCCGCACGCAGCAGCGGCGAGCGTGCGCTGCCGCCAGTAAGATAGATCACGTCCGGTCGGGTCTCGCTGGTGGTCAGCGCCAGCTGTACCTGCTCCAGCATCCGCTCCAGCGGCTGGCTGATCGCCTCTTCCAGCTGCGCCGCGCTGATTTCTGCCTGCAGCGACTGCGCAATAAACGCCAGCGACGCATCCGTTTCCGCCTGCGCTGAGAGCGCAATTTTGCTCTCTTCAGCCGCGCGCACCAGTCGGTAGCTTAGCTTCTGCTGCCATACTTTGAGCAGATGCGCCACGCGGTTTCCCTCTTCTGCATCGCGCACCAGATCCTGCAGCAGCTTGCCGCAGGCGGCGGAGTAGAACTCGCTCTGTGCCGGAACGTCGTTAATTGCGACAGCGTTCCACCACGGCAGGGCGGGGAGCGCCGTGCCCTTGCGGGTGCTGCCGCCCAGACCCAGCAGCGGCATCAGCGTTTTAAACGCCAGCATGATATCGAGATCGTTACCGCCGACGCGGCAGCCGCTGTGCCCCAGCAGGCTGGCGTGGCGGTCAGCTTTCTGGCGCCACTCCGGCCCCATCAGCAGCATGGAGCAGTCGGTGGTGCCGCCGCCGATATCGACCACCAGCACGCGCGTCTCTTTGTCCAGCGTGGCTTCAAAGTCCAGCCCGGCGGCCACCGGCTCAAACTGAAACTCAACGTCACGAAAGCCGGCGCGCTGTGCCGCACGCAGCAGGATCCCCTGCGCCTGCTGGTTGGCATCGTCACCGCCCAGCCCCTGAAAGTTGACCGGGCGACCGATAACCGCCTGGTTGATCTGCTGCCCGAGCTGCGCTTCACCCTGCTGGCGGATATGCAGCATCATGGCGCACACCAGATCTTCAAAAAATGCGATCTGCTGCGGCTTCAGGCCAGAGGCGCCCAAAAAGGATTTCGGTGATTTGACGAACCAGACATCTTCCGGCTCTGTCATATATTGCTGCAGCGCGGTCAGGCCAAACTGCACGCTGCCAGGGGTTATCTCGATATCTTCTTCGCGGTTGTAGCGCAGCGCGCGCTGCAGCAGGGCGGTGTTTTCGCTCGCGGGCGTGGGCACCTGATGGTGGCGATGCAGCCATTCGCTGATCGCCTCGCGCACCGGGGCGCAGATCATCGAGGGCAGCAGCGGCTGGTCATTTTCCAGCGCCAGCATCCGCGGCGTGCCGTTATCGCTTACTGCAATAGCGCAGTTCGCTGTGCCGTAGTCAAAACCGATATACATCTTATGCCCCATGCCAGAAAAAAAGGGGGCGACTTTAGCGCAGGCTGGTCATGCTGGCAATATGCAGTGCTTCATCTCTCCGCATCCTGATAAACCTGATACTGACCGCGCCCGGCATGTTTAGCGCTGTAGCAGGCGACATCGGCCTGCGACATCACCATATTGCTGAGGCAGTTGCGCGCATCAATCTGCGTGATGCCGGCGCTGGCACCCACCTGGTAAGGATGCGTTTTCCAGTAAAATGTATAGTTATTGACGACATTCACGATGCCCTGCACCAGATCGCGGATCTGATCGACCTCGCAGTGCGGCAGCAGGATGCCAAACTCATCGCCGCCGAGGCGCGCCAGCATATCGCTGCTGCGCAGCTGCTGCTGCATCAGCACCGCCAGCTCGCGCAGCAGCGCGTCCCCCGCCGCATGGCCGGCGGTATCGTTGACCGCTTTAAATTTATCCAGGTCGATAAACACCAGCACATGCGGCGTGCCGGTGACGGCCGCATCATTCACCAGCCGTTTCAGCCGATCTTCAAAGCTGGGCCGGTTAGGCAGCTGCGTCAGCATGTCGTGTGACGCGCTATAGCTCAGACGCTTCATGATCTGGCGCGATTCGCTGACATCCTGAATGACCATCACCACCCCAATAGTGCTGCCGGCCAGGGTTTTTAGCGGCGTAATACTGTAGTGGATCTCTATCTGCGCGCCTGCCAGCGTATGCAGCACCAGTCCCTCATCCAGCGCCGGAGAGATTTTTTCATCCGGCAGCGTGCAAAGCAGCAGATTGTCGATGCGCGGGCCGTCAGCGCCGCGCGTGATATTCAGCAGCTCGCCAAGCGGCGTGCCGGCCGCCTGCTCCTGCGGCCAGCCACTCAGGCTTTCAGCAACCGGGTTCATAAAGGTCACGCACATCTCATCGTCGGTGCTGATCACCGCTTCGCCAATCGAATCCAGGGTGATCGCCATACGCTCTTTTTCCTGGAACAGCGCGTCATTAAGGGTACGCAGTGAGGTAATATCCTGGCAGATCCCGAGCATGCGCTCGATCTGTCCATCCTGGCTCAGGATACGGTTCGCTTCTGAGCGAATAAACTGTACGCCGTGCGGCAGGTTGAGACGATACTCAAGATGAAAGGCCGAGCGGCGCTCAATCGCCTGCTGCACAACCAGCGCCAGGCTTTCGCGCTCGGCAGGATCGACCAGGTGCAGCCAGAGGTCATAAGTGGGTTTCTGCTGTGGATCCAGCGCAAACAGCTCATACATGCGTTTGTCCCAGAGCATCTCCCCGGTTTTCAGGTTCCACTCCCAGACGCCGATGCCACCCGCTTCATTGGCCAGCGTAATACGCTCCATCAGCTGGCGGTTGCGCTGCTCGCTCTGCCGCAGCTCGGAGATATCGACAATCTGCGCGATAAAATAGAGCGGCTGCTGCTGCGCGTCGCGCACCATAGAGACGGTCAGACGCGACCAGACGATCTCGCCATCTTTGCGGAAATAGCGCTTTTCAAAGGTATAGGACATCAGGTCGCCCGCCAGCAGACGCTCCATCAGCTGCAGATCGCTGTGCAGATCGTCCGGATGGGTGATCTCCTGGAAGGTCAGCTGCGTCAGTTCATAGGCGCGATAACCCAGCGTACGGCAAAGTGACTGGTTCACCTGCTGCCACTTTCCGTTGGTGCCGACCAGCGCCATACCGATAGCAGAGTACTCCATCGCATTGCGGAAGCGCGCTTCACTCTCGGTGATATGGTTTTTCTCGCGCCGGAAGGCGTCCATGATCAGCGCCATGACATGGCTGGGCAGCAGCACCAGCAGAAAGGGCAGCCAGGCAGAGACCAGACCGGGCGAAGCGCCACTCTGTACCGGGTTGACCCAGTCCAGCGCCAGCAGCAGCGAAATGAAACTGGCATTAATAAAGCAGAGCAGGAACGCTTCAAATTTTGGCAGCCGGACCGCACACCAGAACAGGATCACCACGATAAAGGTAAACGGCCACGGCAGAAAGCGCAGGGAGAGATAGCTGGCGAGCAGGGTAACCAGCAGCGTCAGCAGGGTCTCCAGCTGGCGGCCCGGCGCGATCAGTTCACGCAGCGGCTTAGCGGGCCACAGCAGTACCACCGGACCAAACGCCAGCACGCCGATCACTTCCGAAATCACCCAGGTGGAGAAGAAGGGAAGCAGCGCCTGCTTATCCACCTGCAGCAGCCAGAGCGCAATCAGCCCGCCCAGCAGGGGAGCCAGCAGGCCGGCGCAGAGCGCAAAGCGGATCCAGTCGGGCAGGGCGTTCAGCGGCGCGCGGCGGTTCAGCAGCAGACGCAGCATGCCGCCGGCCAGCAGCGCCTGTATCAGATTCAGAAGGGCAAATTTAGCATTGCTGAGCGCGGGACCAATAACCAGCAGATTTGCCAGCGCGGTGCCCGCGACGCAGCCCGCCAGCAGCAGCGGAATATGTTTTAGCGGCGCGCGGAAAACGACGCCGGTCATCAGCGCCGTTGAGTACCACAGCGGCGAAATACGACCGCTGACCACAATCAGCTCCAGACAAAACAGCGTAAGCAGAAAAGCCAGTATGCTCAGCGTAACGGCAGTCAGCCAGCGGCCTGGCGATTTATCCTGCGCGGTGACTATCTCAACAATCATGTACCAGTCCAGCAGCGCGCAACCCGGTATGGGGAAAATACGCCAGTCAGTTTCTGCTCTGCATGCTAGCACATTCAGACAGGATCTTTACGCTGAATTGGCTTAAGTCATGGCGCTGTTAGCGAAAAAGGTCGGCACGCTTAAACGGTTTTTCCAGTCCGGCGAGCTTGACCGACAGACGCTCCAGGAACTGCTGCGTGGTGGCGACGCGCCCGTGACCCATCAGCAGCAGCGGCACCAGGAAGGCGACGCCAACCTGCAGGGCGCTAAAGCCTTTCAATACCGTGCGGCGCTGGCTGATGAGAAACGCGCTGCTCAGGGTAAAACCGAGCAGCAGGCCCGCCAGCACTTCACTGACGGAGTGCGCATGAATAACCAGGCGGGAGAAACCCACCATCAGCGGGATCGCATACCCGATGGCGATCGTCACGGCGCGCCAGAAAGTGGACCAGCGCCCGGAGATCAGCCACATCATTACCGGCCAGAGCGTGGAGGACATCGCGCTGTGGCCGCTGAAGCCGGTGAAGTTAAAGCGTGCGCTGCCGATGCCAAAGCCAAGAAACATAATTTTAGACAGGCTGACCAGCAGCCCGGCGAGACCAAACGCCAGCAGCCAGTACCAGACGGTACGCTGGCTGCTGCTTTTCCACGGCAGCACCAGGGCGATGATCACCGCGGTGGGGATCAGCAGCATGCTGTCGCCAAAATAGGTCAGTGTTCTCCAGCTCATATTTTTCCTTGCAGGGCTAACGGGCGACCCGCACAAACCGGGCGCGGGCAGCCCGACAGTCTATCGGTTCAGCGGCTGCCTGCCAAAAGGAGATTTTCTGAAAAAGGGTGCCGCCGCATTTACTCTGGCGTCAAACCGGCGAAATACCTATAATTGCCGCCACCAAACCCTCTCATTTGGCCCGTTGCTGCTTCGGCAGAGGCGTGCTCCCAGTTATCAGGTCTCAAAAAAGTATGACTGACAAGTCCCATCAGTGCGTGATCGTTGGCATCGCAGGTGCATCTGCATCCGGAAAAAGCCTTATTGCCAGCACGCTCTTTCGTGAAATCCGTGACCAGGTCGGTGACGAGCATATCGGTGTGATCCCCGAAGATGCCTACTATAAAGATCAAAGCCACCTCACCATGGAAGAGAGGGTAAAAACCAACTATGACCATCCGAGCGCGATGGATCACGATCTGCTGCTGCAGCATCTGCGTGCGATCAAGTCAGGACAGGATATCGATCTGCCGGTTTACAGCTACGTTGAACATACCCGCACCAGCGAAAGCATTCATCTGAAGCCAAAAAAAGTGATTATCCTTGAGGGCATTCTGCTGCTCACTGACGCGCGCCTGCGTCAGGAGATGAACTTCTCTATTTTTGTCGACACCCCGCTGGATATCTGTCTGATGCGCCGCATGAAGCGCGACGTGAATGAACGCGGTCGCTCTATGGATTCCGTCATGAATCAGTATCAGAAAACGGTCCGTCCGATGTTCCTGCAGTTTATCGAGCCTTCCAAACAGTACGCCGACATTATTGTGCCGCGCGGCGGTAAGAACCGTATCGCTATCGATATTCTCAAAGCGAAAATTAATCAGTATCTTTAATACGCTGTTTCGGCATGGATCGAATGCGTCAGGGCTGTCACCGTGCTGGCGGCCTTTCGCTACACTTTAATTAGGGAGTTACTGCGATGAGATTATGCGATCGCGATATTGAAGCCTGGCTTGACAGCGGCAAGCTGGCCATTGAGCCGCGTCCGCCGGTGGAACGCATTAACGGCGCCACGGTAGATGTGCGGCTGGGTAACGGGTTTCGTACCTTCAGCGGCCATACTGCCGCCTTTATCGATCTGAGCGGACCCAAGCAGGCGGTAAGCGCCGCGCTGGATCGGGTAATGAGTGACGAGATTGTGTTACCGGATGGCGAAGCGTTTTTCCTGCATCCGGGTGAGCTGGCGCTGGCGGTGACGCTGGAGTCGGTGACCATTCCGGACGATCTGGTTGGCTGGCTGGATGGACGTTCTTCCCTGGCACGACTAGGGTTAATGGTTCACGTTACGGCACACCGCATCGATCCGGGCTGGCAGGGGCGTATCGTGCTGGAGTTTTACAACTCCGGCAAGCTGCCGCTGGCGCTGCGTCCCGGTATGCTGATTGGAGCGCTGAGCTTTGAACCGCTGTCGGGCCCGGCCGCACGTCCCTATAACCGGCGTGAAGATGCAAAATATCGCGGTCAGCAGGGTGCTGACGCCAGCCGTATCGATAAAGATTAATCGCTGTACCCGCGCCCGGGCAGGGCTGACGAGGCGCGGATCATCACATTGAGGATGCAATGAGAAGATTGATAACCACGCTGGCCATCCTGTTAGTGGTAGTGGTGGCAGGGATGGCCGCACTGGTACTACTGGTTAACCCCAACGACTTTCGCGCCTACATGGTAAAACAGGTAGAGCAGCGCAGTGGTTATCAGCTGGTCACGGGCAGCGATTTGCGCTGGCACGTCTGGCCTCAGCTCAGCATTCTTTCCGGACGTATGAGCCTCACCGCACCCGGTGCCAGCCAGCCGCTGGTGACCGCCGAAAATATGCGGCTGGACGTCGACCTCTGGCCGCTGCTCACGCATCAGCTCAGCGTCAGTCAGGTAATGCTGAAAAACGCGATTATCCGCGCCACGCCGGATAGTGCGCCGCAGAAGCCTGGCGGCGCTCCCATCGGCCCTGGCGACAGCGAGCCGGCATTAGCTGCCTCACAGAGCTGGAGCCTGGCCATTGCGAAACTGCGCGTGGCTGACAGCCTGCTTATCTGGCAGCAGCCGGGCGGGGAAGAGTACAACTTCCGCAATCTTAATCTGAGCCTGGATCAGGACAGCCGCAAACAGAACCACATTGAGCTGAGCACGCGCCTGTCGCGTAACCAGCGCAACCTCAGCGTTGCCCTGCAGGGCGAGATGGATGTCTCACGCTATCCGCATCAGGTCAGCGGCAAGCTGGCGCAGCTTGATTATGCGCTGGATGGCGCGAACCTGCCGGTACAGGGCATTAAAGGCGCGCTGAGCGGAAAAGCGATATGGAACGCCGATAAACAGCAGTTCTCGCTGGCCGATATGCAGCTTACCGCCAATGACAGTACGCTGCAGGGCAGCGCGGAAGGACGTATTGCGATGCCGCAGCAGCTGCGCCTGGCGCTGCATGCAACCTCGCTAAACATCGATAACCTCGCCGTCAGTACGCCGGTCAGCAGCGGCAGCGGGACCGTGCAGGCCGCGCCGGTGCAGCCGCCGGTCATTGCGGAACCGGTACTGCGCAATAACGCCGATTCACCGCTTAATACGCTCGATCTGCAGCTTGCCCTGAAGGCGGACCAGAGCCAGTGGCGCGGGCTGACGCTCAGTAACCTGCAGATCGACGCCAGCAACCAGCAGGGGCTGATGACGCTTAGCCGGTTACAGGGCCGGCTGGGTGACGGTCATTTCTCGCTGCCGGGTCAGATTGATATCCGGCAGCCGGTTACCCGGGCTGCGTTTCAGCCTGAACTGGAGAATATTGCGATTGCCCCTCTGCTGAAAGCGCTGGCGCTGCCCGCTGCGCTTGAGGGGACGCTATCGCTGCAGGGTAAGGTGAGTGGAGCCGGGCTGAGTGTAGAAGAGGCGAAGCAGAACTGGCAGGGCAGTGCCGATCTGGAGGCCACCAATCTGCAGCTCACGCAGCTTAATCTGCAACAGATGGTACGCCGGGCCGTTGCGCGCGCCAGTAGTGAGGTCACCAACGATCAGCCTGATAGCCAGGGCATACAGCAGCTGGCGGGCCATATCAGCCTGCAGCAGGGAAAAGTAGCGTTTACCGATCTGCAGGGCGGCAGCAGCCAGCTGGCACTTCAGACGCGCGGAACCGTTGACGTTGTGCAACAGCAGCTGGATGTCACCATCAATATGATGCTGCGCGGCTGGAAAGGGGACGAGCGTCTGGCAAAAGTCCTGAATCAGCAGCCCATTCCGCTCCGTATGTATGGTCGCTGGGACAAACTGCAATATTCGCTGCCGATAGATGATGTTGTGCGCCAGCAGCTGCAGAGCGAAGCGAAATCGCGTCTTAATCAGTGGCTCGATCGCCATCCGTCAGGGGCGCATTAATACGGCAGGTGCGCGTTAACCACCAGGGGCGCATCAACACGGTTGGGTCGCATAAACACGCCAGGGGCGCCTTAATGCGCCCCCTACGGTTTTGTAGGGGCGTCGTTTACGGCGCCCGAATGCCGGGTTGCGGATTCACCAGGGGCGCATTAATGCGTCCCCTGCGTTTACAGGGACGCTGCTACGGCGCTTCTGATAAAGGATGCGGCATAATTTCCACTTTCTGCACCCGATGATTCTCCACCTGCAGCGCGCGCAGCAGGTAATCTCCTATCCGCAGCTCTTCACCCTCTTCGGGGACATGCTGCAGCGTGTCCATCAGCAGGCCGGCCAGCGTGTGATAATCGCGTTTATCATTTACCGGCAGCGCGACATAGAGCGCCAGATCGTCCAGCGGCATATGCCCGTTTGCGATCCAGCCTCCCTGCGGGCCGGGTTCAATATCGTAGCGCGCATCCAGCTCCTCTCCTTCATTAGGCAGATTACCGGCGATCGTCTCCATCACGTCGCTCAGCGTCACCACGCCTTCGACGGAGCCAAACTCATCGACAATAAAGGCAAAATGCGTGCGCGCCTGGCGAAACTGCTCCAGCGCCTGCAGCAGCGTTACCCGTTCCGGAAACACCAGCGGCTGACGGATCAGCGCGCGCAGGTCAAGGGAATCACTGTGCAGCGACTGATGCAGCAGATCGATAACGTGCACCACCCCCAGCGGATCGCGGCCATTTTCCGTCACCAGAATACGCGTGTGCTGATTGCGATCGAGCTTCGCCATAATCTCTTCAGGCGCTTCACTTAAATCAACCGATTCCACATCGTGCCGGGAGGTCATAATGGTGTTGATCTGCCGCTGCGCCAGCCCCAGCACCCGGGCGATCATCAGCCGCTCCTGACGATTAAACAGAGCGCCTTCATCGCTGTGGCTCAGCAGCGAGGCCGTATCCGCATCCAGTTCAGCACGCTGCGCCTCTCCGCGCAGAATGCGCAGGACCGCTTCGGCCGTGCGCTGGCGTAGCGGACGGCCGGCTGACAAAAAGCGGCGGCGATTAAAGCTCGCCAGCTGATTGAGCATTTCAATCAGAATAGAGAAACCGATAGCGGCGTAGAGATACCCTTTGGGAATAACAAAGCCAAACCCCTCTGCAACCAGGCTGAAGCCAATCATCAGCAGAAAGCTCAGGCAGAGGATCACAATCGTGGGATGACTATTCACAAAACGCGTCAGCGGCTTGCTGGCGAGCAGCATAAGCAGAATAGCGATGGTGACCGCGGCCATCATTACCGGCAGCTCATTGACCATGCCCACTGCTGTGATGACTGCGTCGAGGGAGAAAATGGCATCCAGCACCACGATCTGCGCCACCACCGGCCAGAATTTAGCGCCGTTCTTATTTTGACCACCCTCATCGTCACCCCCTTCGAGTCGCGCATTTAGCTCAGTGGTCGCTTTATAGAGCAGGAAAATACCGCCCAGCAGCAGCAGCAGATCGCGTGCGCTGAAGCTATGCTGCCAGAGGGTGAGCAGAGGCTGTGTCAGCGTGACCAGCCATGAAAGCGAGGCCAGCAGCCCGAGGCGGGTCAGCAGCGCCAGCATCAGGCCAATCACGCGCGCCCGGTCGCGCAGCAGCGGCGGCAGCTTTTCGACCAGAATGGCAATAAACACCAGGTTATCAATGCCCAGCACCAGCTCCAGAATGATTAGCGTTACTAATCCCGCCCAGAGCGACGGATCAAAGATCCACTCCCACATACTCATGTCACCGTAATGTCTCAAAATGGGTTTAATCTGATGATAGTGAATGGCCGGAAACAGGGCAAAACCCTGCCGACCCTGCTGGTATAAGGTTATACGTGTCAATCGGGAAAATGTTCAGAGTGCAGCAGGCAAAATAAGCAAAATGTATGGATTAAGAATGCAGGAGGAGGGGCGTCGCGCACAATTAATTGTTATGCCAGGTGGTGAGGTTTGCCGCGTACATTTTACCAATCGTATATCCGAATAATTCTGAATTTTCACCGCTGATTGCGCGGCAGATGTGGCGTCATTACTAATGGCTGGTAGTCTTTTTCCTAAAATAGCACAGGGGGCACGGGCCCTACTTGTAAACAAGCCAGTAATAACTAGTATAGCAACGTGTCAGTAAATGTCTGCGCCAATCTGGTTAATAGCGCAGGGTAATGCATTTTAAAGTTGTGAATTGTGAACCTGCACGATCCTGCCAGGAGTTATCCTGGAAAAATGGTTAAAAAAGCGCAAAACAGGATGAGCAGGCGGTATTGGCAGCGACAGCCAGGGGCGGTAGCGTGCCTGAACCGGCTTAAACAGGAAATGAACTGTCTGGTGTAGCGGCAATGGAACTCAGACTAATCCGTTGGTATTTATCACAATTTTCTGGCGAAAAGCAATAGAGAATTGACCTAAATACCGGGGAGTTCGCCGCAGTTTGCTCAACAGGCTCCGACTGAGTATCGCTCATTTATTACACAGGCCTGTAGCGTTAGGGATTAGGGAAATAAAATAAAAGAGTTAAATATGCGCGATAACGAATTTACATATAAAAGTCTTCTGACCAAATTTTTACTGGCGTGCTCAGATTTAATTTGTTTTAACGCGGCGTTGTTTATTGCACTCGCCCTGATTAATTCATTATCTGACTCGCCACTGGCTGATATCTCTGAAAAAGATCTCAATTTAAAAATTGCTACTCACATCTGTCTGTCAATTATCTGTACGGGCTGGTTCTGGGTTCGTCTGCGCCATTACACTTACCGCAAACCTTTCTGGTTTGAGCTGAAAGAGATATTTCGTACCGTGTTTATTTTCTCGGTTATCGATTTGTCTATTTCTGCATTATCGCAGTGGCAGATGTCGCGTTTTGTCTGGGTACTCACCTGGATTCTGGCGCTGATCCTGATCCCGGTGGCGCGTGCCGTTTCCAAACGGGTACTGAACCATTTTGGTATGTGGAAAAAGCAGACCATCATCATTGGCAGCAGCCGTAACGCACAGGAAGCCTGGCAGGCGCTGCAGAGTGAAGAGGTGATGGGCTTTGACGTTATCGCCTTCTTTGATGTCGACGGCAGCTGTCCGCAGGCCAGCATTTCCGGCGTACCTGTGCTGCATAACGAAGCTGAGCTCTGGCAGTTAACCAACAGCGAAACGCAGTTTATCGTTGCGGTTGAGTCTGAGCAGAGTCAGCATCGCGATCTGTGGCTGAAAAACCTGGCTATGCACAATTGCCGTTCAGTCTCCGTTATTCCGACGCTGCGTGGTGTACCGCTCTATGGTACGGATATGGCCTATATCTTCAGCCACGAAGTGATGATTCTGCGTGTAAACAATAACCTGGCGAAGCGTACCTCGCGCTTCCTCAAGCGCGCGTTCGATATCGTTGGTGCGCTCGGTATTATCGTGGCGCTGTCGCCGGCGCTGCTGGTCCTCGGCTTTATGGTTGGCCGCGATGGCGGACCGCCGATTTACGGTCACGAACGCGTCGGTATGAACGGACGTAAGTTTAAATGCCTGAAGTTCCGCTCAATGGTGATTAACTCCAAAGAAGTGCTGGAGGAGGTGCTGCGCACCGATCCGGTTGCGCGAGCGGAGTGGGATAAAGATTTCAAACTGAAAAACGACCCGCGTATTACCAAAGTCGGCCATTTCATCCGTAAAACCAGTCTGGATGAGCTGCCGCAGCTGTGGAACGTGGTGCGTGGTGACATGAGCCTTGTCGGGCCGCGTCCGGTGATTGAAGATGAACTCTGCCGTTATGCCGGGGATGTAGATTACTACCTGATGGCGAAGCCAGGCATGACGGGATTGTGGCAGGTCAGCGGTCGTAACGACGTTGACTACGAAACACGCGTCTATTTCGACTCGTGGTATGTCAAAAACTGGTCGCTGTGGAATGACATCGCGATTCTGTTTAAGACAGTCGGCGTAGTGCTTAAGCGCGACGGCGCATATTGATAGACAGCGAAGGCGGGGGAGGGTATCTCTCTCGCTGAATAACTGCCGGTGCTGGGAGTCTTGTTATCTGAACACTGCCATTATCGAGCCTGATTAAAGCGGAGAGGTTGTTGAGCTGCACTATTCCGCTTTAATTGATGTCGTCCGGGGGCACGGTGACAACATAAAAACCAAGGGAGCAATGATAATGACCCACAGTTTCAGTGTTTAACCCGTTAAATTAAATTTTTGTAAGACGCTTACACAGCGGCGTTTTCGCCTCTATCAATCATTAACTGATAGCGAATAACCAGATGATAATGAAAACTAAATTGATACCTTTACTGGTATCCGCAACTTTTCTCTCCGGGTGCACCATTGAACCAGGTTCGCACCTTACGACCAGCGGAAAAGATGTCATTGAGCAACAGGATAGCAACTTTGACATCGATAAATACGTAAACGTCTTCCCGATGACTCCTCGTCTGGTTGAACAGATGCGTCCTAAGCCACTGGTTGCACAGGCTAACCCACAGCTGCAGAACGAGATTCAGAGCTACGAATACCGCATCGGCGTGGGCGACGTGCTGAATGTCACCGTCTGGGATCACCCGGAGCTGACGACCCCGGCCGGCCAGTATCGCAGCGCCAGCGACACCGGCAACTGGGTACAGGCTGACGGCACGATTTTCTATCCGTACATCGGCAAGGTACGCGTTGCGGGTCGCACCGTAACGGAAGTGCGTGCGGAGATTGCGCGTCGTCTGGCGCAGTACATTGAAAGCCCGCAGGTAGATGTCAACCTGGCGGCTTTCCGCTCGCAGAAAGCGTATATCACCGGGTCGGTGACCACTTCCGGTCAGCAGCCGATTACCAACGTGCCGCTTACCGTTCTGGATGCGGTCAACGCCGCGGGCGGCCTGGCCGCTGATGCTGACTGGCGCAACGTCGTGCTGACGCATAACGGCCGCGAGCAGCGTATTTCGCTGCAGGCGCTGATGCAAAATGGCGACCTCAGCCAGAACCATCTGCTCTATCCGGGCGACATTCTTTACGTTCCGCGTAATGACGACCTGAAAGTCTTTGTGATGGGTGAAGTGCGTCAGCAGGCTACGCTGAAGATGGATCGCAGCGGCATGACGCTGGCAGAAGCACTGGGCAACGCGCAGGGTATGGATCAGACCACCTCTGATGCAACCGGCGTGTTCGTTATCCGTCCGATTCGCGGCGCGAACCGCACCAAAATCGCCAACATCTATCAGTTGAATACCAAGGATGCGGCGTCAATGGTGATGGGTACGGAGTTCCAGCTGGAACCGTATGACATCGTCTACGTCACCGCGACACCGATTACCCGCTGGAACCGCGTTATCTCCGGACTGCTGCCGACCATCGTAGGTATCGACGATGCAAGCTCGTCAGCGCTGCGCTTCCGCAACTGGTCGAACTAAGGTTTTACCATGATTAAGTCAGTGTTAGTGGTCTGTGTGGGTAACATCTGCCGTTCGCCAACCGCCGAGCGGCTGCTGAAGCGTGCACTGCCGCAAACGCGCGTGGCCTCGGCGGGCCTGGGTGCCCTGGAAGGGTACCCGGCCGATAAGATGGCCAGTGAGGTTGCCGCTGAACATGGCCTCTCGCTCGACGGACATCAGGCGCAGCAGTTAACGGCAGAGATGTGCCGTGACTTCGACCTGATTCTGGTGATGGAGAAGCGCCACATTGAGCAGGTCAACCGCATCGATCCCGCCGCGCGCGGAAAAACGATGCTGCTGGGGCACTGGCTTAATCAACAGGAAATTGCGGACCCGTACCGAAAGAGCCGTGAGGCCTTCGACGCTGTGTACGGGTTACTGGACAACGCAACCCAGAAATGGGTCAACGTATTAAGCCGATAGTTGGGATTATCCATGAATATTAAAAACAAGGTCATGACCGCGCCAAAAGAAGATTCGAATGGATGGGATCTGGCGCATCTTGTGGGACAGCTGGTTGATCACCGCTGGATCATTGTTGCCGTTACCGCCTTCTTTATGCTGGTGGCAACGCTCTACACACTGTTTGCGACGCCAATCTATAGCGCAGACGCCATGGTTCAGGTTGAGCAGAAGAACACCGCTTCGGTGCTGAACGACCTGACCGACGTTCTGCCAGCCATGCCGGCATCCGATACCGAGATTCAGATCCTTGAATCCCGTATGGTTATCGGCAAAACCGTTCAGGACCTGGGCCTGGACAGCGTGGTGCAGCAGCACTACTTCCCGGTTATCGGTAAAGGCCTGTCGCGCCTGATGGGTAACAAGCCGGGTCAGATCGCTATCTCACGCCTGGAAATCCCGCGCAGCATCGATAAGCGTACCGTTGAGCTGGAAGTGACCGGTGCAGATACCTATACCGTGAGCAGCGACGGCGACGAGCTGTTCAAGGGCCGCGTGGGTCAGCTGGAGCAGCATGGCGAAGTCACTATGCTGGTCAGCGGTATTCAGGCGGATGAAGGCACGACCTTCAGCGTCACGAAACTGACCGACCTGCAGGCGATTAAAACCGTTCTGGGCGCGCTGACCGTAGCCGATAAAGGTAAAAGCACCGGCGTACTGGGCCTTGAGTATCGTGATGAAGATCCGGAGCAGGCGAGTCGTGTCCTGAACCAGATCGTCAACAACTACCTGCTGCAGAACGTTGAGCGTAAATCTGAACAGGCGGAAAAGAGCCTGCAGTTCCTGCGCAATCAGCTGCCTCAGGTGCGCGCCAAGCTGGATGATGCGGAGGATAAGCTGAACACCTTCCGTCGTCAGAACGCGTCAGTGGATATGTCACTGGAAGCCAAATCCGCTCTGGATACCTCTGTCAGCGTGCAGAGCCAGCTGAACGAGCTGACCTTCCGTGAAGCGGAAGTCTCGCAGCTGTTCACCAAAGATCACCCGACCTACCGCGCGCTGCTGGATAAACGCAAAACGCTGGAAGCGGAGCAGGCTCAGCTGAACAAGCGCATCTCCTCTATGCCGCAGACGCAGCAGGAGATCCTGCGACTGACGCGTGACGTACAGTCCGGTCAGGAGATCTACATGCAGCTGCTGAACCGTCAGCAGGAGCTGGGGATCAGCAAGGCGAGCACCGTAGGTGATGTGCGTATCATCGATAACGCTGAAACGGCCGGTAGCCCGGTTGCACCGAAGAAAACGCTGATTGTACTGGCTGGTCTGATTCTCGGTCTGGTGCTCTCGGTTGGTCTGGTGCTGCTGAAAGCGCTGTTCCATCACGGTATCGACAATCCTGAGCAGCTGGAAGAGCTGGGCATGAACGTCTACGCCAGCGTCCCGCTCTCTGAGTGGCAGCGCAAGAAAGATACCGAAGCCCTGGCGCGTCGTGGTCACAAAGAGAAGAGCGATCCGCACAATACGCTGCTGGCGCTGGGTAACCCGACTGACCTCTCCATCGAAGCGATTCGCAGCCTGCGTACCAGCCTGCACTTTGCGATGATGGAAGCGAAGAACAACATCCTGATGATCACCGGCGCCAGCCCGGGCATTGGTAAAACCTTTGTCTGTGCCAACCTGGCAACCCTGGTCGCCAAAGCGGGTCAGCGCGTACTGTTTATCGATGGTGATATGCGTCGCGGCTATACCCATGAGCTGCTGGGTGCGGATAACAAGCAGGGCCTCTCTAACGTCCTTTCCGGCAAGACTGAGTTCTCTCCGGCGATGATTCAGCGCGGCGTCTACGGCTTTGATTTCCTGCCACGCGGTCAGGTGCCACCTAACCCGTCTGAGCTGCTGATGCATCGTCGTATGGGTGAGCTGCTGGAGTGGGCGAGCAAGAACTATGATCTGGTGCTGATCGATACCCCACCAATTCTGGCGGTTACCGATGCATCCATCATTGGTAAGCTGGCTGGAACGTCGCTGATGGTTGCACGCTTTGAGACCAACACGACGAAAGAACTGGATGTCAGCTACAAGCGCTTTGCGCAGAACGGCATCGAGATCAAGGGCGTGATCCTCAACGCCGTGGTACGCAAAGCGTCAAACGCCTACGGTTATGGCTACGACTACTACAACTACGAATACGGCAAAGAAGCTAAAAGCTAAATAACACCTTCACGGGGCGGTTTATCCGCCCCGTTTTTATGGTGAAGAATAGCGGCTTACCGCAGGGCAGGGGCTTTTCAGCCTCACCCTCTTTTTGGTGCGTTTTGCACCGCAAAACAGACACACAGCACAATCTTTGGTATTTCCGTAATGGTACGCGGCATCCTCAGAAGAAAGAGTAATAACGGTATGATTTTTCGGAATAAAACCGATTTCTTTCCATGGCCTGCTCGCGCTACCGTTGGATCTGGAACAGCTGTTTAAGAGGTGCTGGCAATGCAGGACATTCGCTTCTCAATCGTTATTCCGGCGTATAACGCGTCGAAATCGATTATCACCACGCTCGACTGCGTTAAAGCGCAAAGCTATCGTAATTTTGAAGTCATCATTGTGGATGACAAATCAGCTGATGCGGCCGAGCTGGCGCAGGTGGTGCAGGGTGAGCGCTATCAGGAGCTGACAATCAAGCTGGAGCTCTCTGAGGTCAAACTCAACGGCGCCGGCGCCCGTAACAAAGGTATTGAACTGGCTGAAGGCGACTTTATCAGCTTCCTCGATGCGGATGATGAGTGGCACCCGAATAAACTTGCAGAGGTACGCGACACTATTGCGCGTCTGGAAGCGCAGGGGCGGTCACGCTACGTCATTTTCAGCCAGGTCAATATCCACCAGGATGGCCACTTTCTGAAAGTGATGCCGATGCAGGCGCCGGGCAAAAATGAGACCGTCGCTGAATATCTGTTTGGCTGTTACGGCTTTATCCAGACCAGTACCATCGTGCTGAAGCGCGAGGATGCGCTGAAAATCCAGTTCGATACGCGCTACATCCGCCATCAGGATTACGATTTCTGTATCCGCGCCGATCGCATGGGCTATGAGTTTGTGATGATTGCCAAACCGCTGGCGACCTATCACCTGGTGACCAAATTTGGCTCTAAGCATAAAGGGGAGTCGGTGAAATACTCCTACTTCTGGCTGGATAGCATGAAGCCGCATCTGACCACGCGAGACGTCCATACCTATAAGGCATTTAAACTGCCGCTGCGCTACAAGATGGACGGTAAGTCGCTGCAGGCGAGCCTGAGCTTTGCCCGCTACTTTTTCCTGACCAACCGCGACAACCGCGCCTACTTTATGAATCGCCTGAAAGATAAGGTGAAATCGCGGTTTGGCGGCAGAAAAGCGGTCTCCTGACACACATTCACTTGCTCCCTGCGCGGGAGCAATTTTTTTGGTTCCTGACACTCCGGGCAATAAAAATGACAAATCATGTTGGCACCATCGGTATTGTGATGCCGATGTATAACGCACGTAAAACGGTACTGCGCGCGGTCGAGTCGATTGTTAAACAGACCTACAGCGACTGGCATCTCTATCTGGTTAACGACACCTCCACGGATGACTCTCTGGCCCTGGTGCGTGAGCACTGCCAGGATCCGCGCATTACTATCCTCAGCAATGAGGTTAATCAGGGCGCTGCAGAAACGCGCAACGTCGGACTGCGTGCTGCCAGCGAAGAGATCATCGCGTTTCTCGACAGCGATGATGAGTGGCACGCTGAGAAGCTGGCTGAGCAGGCCGCCGCCATTGCCGCCGGCGATGACTTCGTTATCACCCACTATCACTATAAAACGCAGAGCGCCGAACACGATATCACCTGGGGCAAGCCATATCTGCAGCAGGATAATTTCGTGAAGAAGCAGTATCGCGTCTGCTTTTCATCCGTCTGCTTCCGTCGTCCGCCCCAGGGGATCTTCTTCCAGCGTAAAGGGCATGAAGACTTTCTTTTCCTGTATGAGCTCTTCTCCCGCTACAAACAGGCGCGGGTGATCCGCAAAACGCTGGTGAACTATTACGAGCTGGGAGATTCGCTGTCGCGCAACAAAAACAAGGCGGCGAAATGGCATCTGGAATTATTAAGAATTATCTACAAAAACAACCCATTAAAAGTTTATTACTATTACACCTGGTATATGGTGAATGGCGTCCTTTTCGCCCTGAAGCATCGCTGAAATCCGCATGTTTGCGTGCAGTCATGCAGCCAGTAGGGGTTTTACGTTCACTATTTTTGAGGTGGAAAGCGTTAAATGAAAAAAGTCGTTTTGGTGATCAAAGATGCCTACTCCTATGCGGGCACCGAGAACATCTGTAACTTCATGTCAGAGTGCCTCGGTGAAGAGCACGCCGTCACTGTTTACTCCCTTGAGGGCCATGGCGAAACCTTTTACCCCTTTACGCATGTAAAAGAGATCGTCAGTTTTGAAGGCCACAGCAACCCGATTAAAAGCGCCGTAGCACGTATCCATCAGGAAGGTTTCGACAGCGTTTTTCTCATCAGTATGGGCCGTCTGAGCGTTATGTTTGCGTTCTGGAACCTGATGATGCTGAAGAAAAAAACCTTCAAGGCCTACGCCTGCGAGCATATCGCTATCAACTCCTTCAGTAAGCCGATCAAACTCATGAAGTGGCTGCTGCTGCGCTACTACGATCGCGTGATTGTTCTGACGGATAAAGATCAGCAGGTCTTCAGCCGCTGGCATATCCGCAGCCAGCAGATCCCCAATCCGGTGGTGTACAAAGGCTTTGAACGGCGTCAGCGCAGCCGCCAGGCGCTGGCGGTCGGGCGGCTTGATCACCAGAAAGGGTTCGATCTGCTGCTGGATATCTGGGCAGATTTCAGCAAAAAGCATCCGGAGTGGACGCTGGCGATTGCCGGCGATGGCGAGCTGCGCCAGCAGCTGCATGAGCAGGCGGCCGCACTCGGCATTACCAACAGCGTGAACTTTGTCGGTAAGGTCAGCAACATCAATGACTACTACCGCGACAGCGATATGGCGCTGATGACGTCGCGCTATGAAGGGCTGCCGCTGGTGCTGCTGGAGGCGAAATCCTGGTCCCTGCCTGTGGTGGCCTATGACTGCCCGACCGGCCCGCAGGAGATCATCAACCACGGCGCAGATGGTTTCCTGGTGCCGATGAACGATAAAGCCGCTTTTCTGGCGCGGATGGAGCAGCTGGCCAGCGATGACGCCCTGTTCTTTGCCATGAGCGATAAGACAAAAGAGACCGCACTCAAGTTTGACGGTAATCAGATCAAACAGAGCTGGCTGGCGCTGGTATAAGCGTCACGCCTTTTTATGCCTGCCGGGACACACTGACTTTGACCACGGGATTATCAGCATGAAAAGAAGAGAAGTGTTGCAGGCAGCCGCCTCCTCCATTGTCACCGCGCTTTCCGTAAGCGCGTTTTCCAGCTATGCGGCGAAAAGCGGCCAGCCCGCGCTGAAGCCGGTCGATCCGGCCAGCGTGCCGCAGGGCGATGTGCCCATCCTTACGCCGGAAAATGTCTATACCATGCCGCCGCAGTTCTGGCAGAACTTTGAAGGCAGGCTGTGGATCGGTAAAGCGGGCAGCGACGCCAGCCAGAAAGGCAATCAGATACCGGTGTATCTGCGCGACGCCAGCGGTAAAGTGGCGCAAATCAGCCAGCCGATCGCGCTGAACAAAGGTAATTTTGCGCAGTTTATCCATGATAATGCTGCGCTGATCGCCAATCCGGCGCACTCCATGGCGGTGGAAGACAGCGAAGGAAACACGCTCTTCTCCATCACCGATGTCTCACGCCCCGGCCAGAATAATTTCAGCCAGCGTCTGGCCCAGCCAAACGGCTATCAGCTGATTGGCGAGATACCCTCCGTTGAGGAGCTGCGTAAAACCCGCCCGCTGTTTGCCGGCGCCAAGATCAAGCTCAAGAGCTGGCATGAAGGGCTGGAAGTGGGTGGCGGTGAATTTGTCGGGACGTACGGCGACGCGCGCGATGATGATGGCGTCATCTTCAGCGGCAGCGGTTTTTACTGGCGGCGCGTGGTGGAAGATTTTAACCGCCTGACGCTGTTTGAATTCGGCGCTATCGCCGACGGCAAAACGGATGCGGCGCCGGCTATCAAGGCGATGTATCAGTGGTCACTTGATAACAGTCAGCCAATCTGCGTGCAGTTTCCGGCCGGTAAGTTCTTTGTCACCGGCTGTGACTTCGGCGAGGAGGAGCAGCGCTTTTTCCGTATCTCCGGCGCGATGGTTAACTTTGGCTATTTTCCGGCGACCACGCTGGTCTCTGATGGCCGCTCCGACTTTGTGTTTAAAGTCAAAGCGCGCTGGACTGAGATCTCCAACCTCAACTTCAACGGCCAGAATGACAAGCGGCCCAACCGGCAGGGACTGTTCAGCAATACCTGTCCGGGCGGCCAGTTCTTTCGCGGCGCCTGCCTGCGCTTCAACCGCGTGGGAGGCACCTCAATCAGCCTGCTCGATACGCTCGACTGCAAAATTGACCAGTGGTATGCCGATACCTGTACCGGTGATGTTATCAAAGCGGGCTGGTCAGGTCAGAAAGCGGGCGCCTGGGATCACAGCACGGCGATAGAGCTCTCTAACTTCAACGCCCAGCGCTGTACCGGCGGGATGGTGCTGAACCTGCCGCGCTGCAGTCAGTCGATTATTCATAACGGCTGGATTGAGCACAGCGAGCATCCTGGCGATATCTCTAACGGACAGTGGATTATCGACGCGCTGAGCCTGGAAGATTGCAAAAACCCGCTTAATGCGCGCAACTCACGTCTCAATATGCGCCAGACGAATCTGCAGTCAGGCAGCTGGATCGACAACTCGCTGCAGGGTGAGCGCTGGCTGAGCATCTGGGAGATGGGCTCTACCCGCGTGGAGTCTTATGGCGTCGCCATCGACGGCAGCCTTAAATATAACTACATCACCTCGCGCTTCCGCCTGAGTAATAACACCAATCAGGCGACGTGGTTTGAGCTGGGCAATTTCTACTCGCCGGACGTGGGCGATAGCTGGGAAATTGAGCTGTTTGGCCAGTCACAGTTCAGCCCCGGCACCGATAATGCGCCGATGATGGAGGTGACCGGCGGCAAGCAGACTGGCGGACGGGCGGTGATCCATCTGCAGCGCAAAACGCAGAAAGCGGAGGCGAGCTGGTCAGCCGAAGGCAGCTCCCCGGTGCTGGAGGTGCGGCTGGTGGCACGCTCTGACACCGATACCAAAGTCTGGGTCAGGCTGGCAGGCTGGACGCCGGCCACCGTGGTGCTGATAAAAAGCACCGCCAAAGATCGCTTTATGACCGGACGCTGTGCGCGCGTTGACGCCACGATGGTCAAAGGTACGCCAGGCAACGGCAGCCAGCAGGCGCCGCAGCGCTTTAGTCTGCATAACGGTAAAGCGGGCATCGGTGGCAATGAGCAGGGCGATCTGCTGATGGCGTCACGTGAGCTGAAACCGGAGCAGGTCGATACCCGTCAGCCAAAAGGGTTTGTGTCGGTAGTAATCAACGGCGAGCAGGTTGCGATGCCTTATTTCGCCCTTAAGGGATAAATAAACGCTGCAGGGGGCACATTAATGCGCCCCAATGGGATACACAGGGGTCACATTTATGCGCCCCTGAAATCCCGTAAGAAGCTTTAGGTTAGATAACAGGCAGTTGGCATTACTTTTCGGGCGTTGTCCCATTGCAGTTTTTTTTGCCAGAGTTCACTTTGCTGCTCAGGACAGAAGCGGCGGCTTGTAAGAATTACAAAAAATACATCTGGAGTTTGTATGAGGATTTTATTGGCGGGTAATCATACCTGCGGGAATAGCGGTGATGGCGCAATTTTGCACGGGATGACTGACTTACTGCAGGCAGCGTACGCAGAGCAGGATAGCGATCCGGCCTGCTGTTATCAGCAGCAGAAAACGCCCCGAAGCCTGATGGCTCGCGTAAAGCGTAAGAGCGTGCTGGCTGACGACGGAAATGTAAAACTGAACGTAAATACCGCGGTCGCGCAGGCGCGTGAAACAGGCAACCGCATCACCGAAGAACTTCTGACTGTACTGGAGTAAGTGATGAAGTTAACCTTTTTCACCATGCGTTTTCCGGTTGCCTCTGAGACGTTTGTCCTCAACCAGGTAACTCACTTTATTGATGCCGGCTATGACGTTGAAATCATCTCGGTGTTTCCGGGTGACATGATCAACCGTCACGCCGCGTTCGACGACTATAACCTGGCGGCAAAAACACACTATCTGCTGCCGGAAGAGAAGGTATCGAACCTCGACAAGCTCACGCAGCGTATCGGCCTGATGCTGCCGAAGATTGCCAAACCGGCGCTGATCAAATCGCTCAACGTGGGCCGCTACGGTGCACAGGCGAAGAAGCTGCTGCTGCCGGCGATTGTCGCTAATGCGAAACAGACCTTCACCGCCGATGTCTTTCTGGTGCATTTTGGCTACGCCGGCGCGCTGGCTAACAAGCTGCGCGAACTGGGCGTGCTGAAAGGCAAGCAGGCGACCGTATTCCACGGTGCAGATATCTCACGTCGCCATATTCTGGAAGAGCACAAGCAGGATTACGTCAATCTGTTTAAGCAGAGCGAGCTGATGCTGCCTATCAGTCACCTGTGGGAGAACAAGCTGATTGAGATGGGCTGTCCGCGCGAAAAAGTGCACGTGACGCGCATGGGCATTGAACCGGAGAAATTCAACTTCCGGCCGCGCGAAGCGTTTCATCAGCCGCTGCGCATCGTCTCTGTGGCGCGCCTGACCGAGAAAAAAGGGCTGGACGTTGCCGTCAAAGCCAGTGAAATTCTGCGCGACAAAGGCGGCCAGTTTGAATTCACCATTATCGGCAATGGCGAGCAGGAAGGGATGATGCGCGAACATATCGCCCGTGCCGGCCTGAAAGAGATGGTCAGCATGCCGGGCTTTAAGCCGCAGGAGGAGATCCGCCAGGCGCTCAACGACGCTGACATTTTTCTCCTGCCTTCAAAAACGGCCGCCGACGGTGATATGGAAGGGATCCCCGTAGCGCTGATGGAAGCTATGGCGGTAGGGCTGCCGGTGGTATCCACCTACCACAGCGGCATTCCGGAGCTGATCCAGAACAACGTCAGCGGCTGGCTGGTCTCTGAGAACGATGCTGACGAGCTGGCTGCCACGCTGCTGCGTCTGTCGCGCGGGGACATAGATGTGGCACCGGTAGTCGCTGCCGCGCGTCATAAAGTGGAAACAGAGTTTAACCAGCACATTGCCTACGGGGAACTGGCGAAAATTCTGGAGCAGATGGTGTAAGCAGAATGAACGCCCGGGCAGGCTATCGGCAGGGTCATTTGCGTGACAATCCCGGGCACCTGCGCGCTGGCTCAGAATCTAACCGGCAGGGGCGCTCTTCATGACGCCCCTGTTTATTGTCTGACCACCCTATGCGCGTCGTATCATTCTGAAAAACGGCGGTCTTAATCCCATGCCCGAATGTTATTTACGTCACGCTTTTGACCGCCTTTAGCGCTTGAATTTGCCCGGAAAATTACTGCTGCTCACCGCCTGAAATAACTAATTTTTGATGCTGTGACAGAGAGTTAGTGTCGCCTTTTCAGATAAAGATTATACTTGCCCGAGCGGCCATTCCTGCATAATCGATGCATGTCTACACTTCATAAAATGGAACAAATATGACCAAGCTTAAAGCAGTAATCCCGGTTGCGGGCCTCGGTATGCATATGCTCCCTGCGACTAAAGCCATTCCAAAAGAGATGCTGCCTATCGTCGACAAACCAATGATCCAGTATATCGTTGACGAGTGCGTGGCGGCAGGCATCAAGGAGATTGTGCTGGTCACCCATGCTTCCAAAAATGCGGTGGAAAACCACTTCGATACAACCTACGAGCTGGAAGCCCTGCTGGAAGCGCGCGTTAAGCGTCAGCTGCTGAGCGAAGTGCAGTCTATCTGCCCGCCAGGCGTTACCATCATGAACGTTCGTCAGGCCGATCCGCTGGGTCTGGGTCACTCCGTACTCTGCGCGCGTCCGATGATTGGCGACAACCCGTTTGTAGTTGTGCTGCCAGACGTACTGCTGGATGACTCTACTGCCGATCACCTGCGCTATAACCTGGCCGCAATGGTTGCGCGTTTTGAAGAGACCGGTCGCAGCCAGGTTCTGGCAAAACATATGCCAAATGAAGATCTCTCTGAGTATGGCGTGCTGACCACCGAGCAGCCTATCGACAACCCGGGCGATATCAGCACGATCACCAGCATCGTTGAAAAGCCGGAGCATGCCGCTGAACTGAACTCTGACCTGACGGCAGTGGGTCGCTATGTTCTTTCTGCAGACATCTGGGCTGAGCTTGAGAAAACCGAGCCAGGCGCATGGGACCGTATCCAGCTGACTGACGCCATCGCGTCGCTGATCAAAACCAAACCGGTTGATGCGCAGCTGCTGACCGGTACCAGCTTCGACTGCGGCCGTAAACTCGGCTACATGCAGGCGTTTGTCTCCTATGGCCTGCGCAGCAACACACAGGGCCGCGACTTCCGCGAAGCGATTCATAAGATTCTGGATAAGTAAGCATTCCCATACCGCGCAGCCTGCGCGGTTTCCAAGGAGTAGACATGGCTATTTTGGTAACGGGCGGGGCAGGGTATATCGGATCCCATACGGTACTGGCGCTGCTGGAGCGCGGTGACGACGTGGTAGTTCTGGATAACCTTTGCAATGCATCACGCGAAGCGATTAACCGCGTTGAAAAACTGGCGGGTAAAAAAGCGGTATTCGTTGAAGGCGATATCCGCGACCGCGCCTGCCTGCGCGATCTGTTTGCCAGCCACAGCATCTCTGCTGTGATCCACTTCGCTGCGCTGAAAGCCGTTGGGGAATCCACGCGTAAGCCGCTGGAATATTACGAAAACAACGTAGCCGGCACCGTGGTCCTGCTTGAAGAGATGCGTGACGCGGGCGTCTGGAACTTTATCTTCAGTTCATCAGCCACCGTATATGGTGCTGACGCCCCGGTTCCTTATGTGGAAACCACGCCGATTGGCGGCACCACCAGTCCTTATGGCACCTCCAAGCTGATGACCGAACTCGTGATGCGCGATTTCGCCAAAGCGGAACCCAAATTCAAAGCTATCGCGCTGCGCTACTTTAATCCGGTAGGCGCGCATGAGTCTGGCGAGATTGGCGAAGACCCGACCGGCATTCCGAACAACCTGCTGCCGTACATTGCGCAGGTGGCGATTGGCCGTCTCGACAAGCTCGGCGTATTCGGTAACGACTATGAGACGCCAGATCGCACTGCACAGCGCGACTATATTCATGTTGTCGATCTGGCAGAAGGGCACCTGAAAGCGCTGGATCACCTCAGCAAGGTTGAGGGCTATAAAGCCTACAACCTCGGCGGCGGCGTTGGCTTCTCCGTGCTGGAGATGATTAAAGCGTTTGAAGCGGCTTCCGGTAAAGCGATCCCATTTGAGTTCAAACCGCGCCGCGACGGCGACCTGCCAGCCTTCTGGGCCGATGCAACGCTGGCGAACAATGAACTCGACTGGCGCGTCACGCGCGGCATCGACGCGATGATGCGCGATACGTGGAACTGGCAGTCGAAGAATCCGAATGGTTATAATTAAATCAAACTAATAAATAAACCCTTCAAACGCTGTAACACTCATACAGTAGTTTGAGGGGTTTTTTTATATCGCACAGCTTAATTGTTTAAAATTGAAGCAATGTCTGATTAAATTTGGTTGTTTATTGAAGGCTTAGCAATTATCCTTGCTAGTAATAATTTGCATTATGGATGCTTAACAAATTGAATGATTTGAGCTTTTGGCAGCTAAGCTAAGGGCGGTAGCATTGCATTTTCTTAAAAATCCTTTAAATCATAGGTAAAACACAATTTTTCTTTGGGTTTTAATACCGGTCAACAGGCTTTATTTTCATTTGTCTTAAGGAGATTCGGGTTGAAGAAAGTTATAACATTCGGAACTTTTGATGTTTTTCATGTAGGACATATCAATATTCTGGAAAGAGCCGCTAAGCAAGGGGACTATCTGATTGTAGGAGTTAGTTCTGATGAGTTGAATTTCAGCAAGAAAGGGCGTTACCCTATATACAACGAAAATGACAGATGTAAAATAATCAGCTCTTTAAAGTATGTAGATGAAGTGTTCATAGAAGAATCTTTGGAAAAAAAGAAAGAATATATAATCAATTATGATGCTAATATTTTGGTCATGGGTGATGATTGGGCTGGACGATTTGATTGGGTAAATGATGTATGTGACGTAATCTATCTGCCAAGAACACCTTCAATATCCACCACAGAAATCATTGAAGTTGTGAAGTCGAGTAAAAGATGATAATAAAAAAAGCAATTGTCAAATTTTTGAAAGCTTTATTTTGTGCGATTAATTCGGTCATACCTAAAAAAAGCAATTTAATTCTGTTCAAAAGTAGACCTGATTTTAGTGGCAATGCTAGAGCATTTTATGAGTTTATAATAATAAATCATCCAGAGTTTGACCCTGTCTGGGTAATTGAAAATCAAAGCACACGTCCTGATCTTAAAACGGTCAAGCCAAAATCAGTTAAATGGTTTTTTTGTTTTATACGTTCAAGATATATCGTTACAACACATAATGAAATGATTGGTGTCAAAGGCAATAATCAGGTTTATATTAGCTTATGGCACGGCATGCCACTGAAAAAGATATGCTATCTGGGGGATTACGACTATAAAGGAATGGAAGATTACTCAGCCTACCGAATAGCTTCTTCAGAGATAATGCGCTCGATCATTTCGGCAAGTTTTAGAGAAAAAGCAAACAATGTATATATCACTGGACAACCCAGGAACGATTATCTCTTCGAAGGAGATAAAGCAAATAGCTTATTATCAGGAAGGCAGGAAAATAAAAGAATTATACTTTACATGCCTACCTTTAGAGAGAATCAAGAAGCTGAAAGGTATTCGGACGGTAAAAAAATTGAAAAAGATAATTTTTTCAGAGTAACAGATTTCTCTTTGAATGAGTTAAATTGTTTTTTAAAGGAAAATAATTACCACCTTGTTATTAAGCTACATCCATACGAAGAAAAATCACTGATTGATATAAATCTCGGCGAGAATATAACGCTTATAACAACTGCCACTCTAAGAGAACATGACGTTGATGTTAATCATTTAATGGCAAAGGCGGATATTTTAATAAGCGATTATTCTTCCGCTTATTTTGATTTTATGATATTAAATAGACCGATTTGTTTTTTAATTCCTGATTTAAATGCTTATTCTGAAAGCAGGAGTGGATTTACATTAGAGCCAGTAGAATCCTGGATGCCTGGAGCTAAAATTCATACGCAAAAAGAACTTCTTATAGAACTCGAAGAATTGGCGCAAGGGAATGATAAATTTTCAGGTAAGAGGAATGAAATATCAGAAATGATAAATAAACATAAGGATAATAAAAATAGTGAGCGAGTGTTCAGGCAATTTATTAGATAAAGAAAATGAAATACATCTGTTTTTAGGTGATGTTTCAGCAAAAGGTGGAATAGAACGCGTAACAATATCTCTGGCAAACGCATTGAGCTCATTGTATCGTGTAAAGATAATTTCTTTATATAAAGAAAATTTAGACGTAAGCTTTAATATCAATAGAGAAGTTGAGTTGATAATCCTAAGTGATGGGTTAGTAAAAAGCATGTACAACAGGAAAATGGGCCTGTTGAAAGGTGCATTTTTTGATGTTTACTACATAATAAAAAAATCCCGTAAGTTAAGAAATATAATCAACCCTGAAACAGCTGTGGCAATTAGTTGTGATGTAAAAATGACGGCACTCATTAAAAAGTCAGGGTATGAAAAAATTATAGCAATTGAGCACTTTGAGTATGATGTAATAAATAGTCTTTTAAAGAAAGCAAGAATAAAGCTTTATAAAAAAATAAGTGCTGTTGTATCCCTTACCCTGGAAGATGAAAGTAAATATAAATGGCTTCCGAAAGATAAACATTTCGTCATTAATAATATAGTTGAAGATCCTGTTATTATTTTACCCCCTGATGCCCGACAAAATGTTGTTTTAGCAGTTGGCAGATTAACTCATCAAAAAGGATTTGACTTATTATTGCGTGCCTGGGAAAAAATTGACAGCTCTGATTGGCAATTGTTAATAGTGGGGGATGGGGAAGAGAGAACCAATCTTCTCAATTTCATTAAAGAGAAATCGTTAAAAAACGCAAACATAATACCGTTCGAAAAGAATATTGCAGACTACTATAACAAAGCAAAAGTTTTTGTATTGAGTTCGCGTTATGAAGGACTTGGTATGGTTTTGGTCGAAGCGTTATCATTTGGTCTGGCATGTATTAGTTTTGATTGCCCAGCCGGGCCTAAATCAATTCTTAATAAAAATAATGGAATTTTAGTAAAAGCTAATGATGTCTCAGCTCTTGCTATAGAGTTAGAAAAATTGATTTCTAATCCAGACAAAATCGAACAATTACATAAAATAGCTCCTGAGAGCATTGATGATTTTCGAGCTAATACTGTGCTGAAGCAATGGAAGCATTTGATAGATTGGGTGATAAATGAAGAGATTTGACATTGTTTTTATAACAAATCTACCTGCTTTTTATAAAGTAAATCTTTTCAATGGCTTATCTAAATATCTTAATATAAAGGTTATATTTGTATCTAATAAATCAAGCATTAGAAATAACGATTTCTTTAATTTTGATATGAATTTTGAGCATGTATTTTTATGTGATGGAAATTATGAGTCCAGAAATAAATTTTTATGCTCCTTTAGGCTTGCTAAAGAGCTAGCCAGTATCAAATATGGAAGGTTAATTTACCCAGGCTGGGAAATAAAAGAGTTTTTCTTTAACTCATTATTGACAAGTAAAAATAAAAATGCTGTCGCTATAGAAAGCAGTGTCATAGAGAGTGACTTTACTGGATTAAAAGGTAAAGTAAAATCTCTTTATATAAAAAGAATGTCATCAGCATACCCAGCAGGCTTCTTGCAAAATGAGATCTTGAAGAATGTTAGTTTTAAAGGTGATATACATACAACTCATGGTGTAGGGATTATCAATCATAAATTAAAAGCTAATAAAAATGAAATAGCAGAGAATTGTGAAGCATTAAGATATATATATATTGGAAGGTTATCTCACGAAAAAAACTTAAAATTATTAATTGAGGTTTTCAACCAAACAGGAATCCCTTTAAAAGTTGTTGGCGAAGGTCCGCAATCTAACGAATTAAAACAGCTAGCGGAAAAAAATATAGAATTTACGGGCTATATAAAAAATGAAGCGCTTAGCGATTTACTACTTGAATCTGATGTTTTCATTCTGCCATCGATTGTAGAACCTTGGGGGCTTGTAGTAGAAGAGGCGCTTGCTGCAGGATTACCTGTAATAGTCAGTGATAAGGTTGGTTGCAATAAGGACGTTGTTAAAAGCAATAATGGAATTGTCTTTAACAGTGATAGCGCGGCTGACTTGAAACGTGCAATCAATGATATGAGCAATTTATATCTATATTTCAAAAAAGAATTGCAGAGTATGGATATCAATGAAAATAGCAAGATTCAAATCGACTCCTATACAAAGTCACTAAGTAAATAATTATGAAAAGTAAAATGATTCGCGACTTTAGAAACTATTTTCTAGGAGACGTATTCGTTAAGGGTTTTTTGTTTATTTCGCTGCCTCTCTTATCGCGAATAATGGATCCGCAACAATATGGAAAGCTATCCATTATAAATACCGCAATAATGATAATGTATGTATTTGTGAGTTTGAATCTTCAAAACGCAGTTACTAACAGATATATGCTAAAATCCGAAGGATTCAATAACTATCTAAAATCCATCTTTTCATTTTTAATACCATTCCAGGTGTTTTTAATTTGTATTTCACCAATCATAGCAAAATATATGGCTGTGATTTTGGGCATTAGTGAAAGTGATTTTTTATGGGTTATGCTAATTTGCGTGTTATTAAGTTATATATATATATATACCAGTTATCTTCAGGCATCCCGTCAAAGTGGAGTCTATGTAAAAATAAATGTTTTATCTAAAATAAGCGAGATTGTATTAATATTCGCTTTCGCATATTTTATGACCAGCGAACAGTATCTTTCAAAAATATATGCTCAGCTAATCATCAGTACGTTTATGATTTTTTTCTTGTTCAAGAAGCTAAAATCTATTTCCAATGGTTCATTTAATTCAAGTGAGTTAAAAGACGCATTGTATTTTTCTGTGCCGCTAATTATACACGTTCTTTCTAACTCGCTTTTATCACAAGCCGACAGAATTATCATAAATAATATGATTGGTCCAGGAGAGGCTGGTATTTACTCATTTGCCTATAATATCGCTATGGGAATGGTGGTTTTGATTATGGCATGGAACTCTTCATGGCAACCAAGATTATTTAAACATATTGAGATGGATTCAGGGATAAAAATCACTGATACGACTAAAGCCAGTGTTTATCTTATTCTTGCTATAGGTATTATTGGTATCTTTTTTTCAAAAGAAGTCATTCTCTTAGTTGCAGATAAAAACTACTATTCAAGCATTGAAATATTACCTATTATAATAATTGCCAATGCTTTTACGCATCTTTACTTGTGTTATGCCAACTTTGTCTTTTATAAAAAGAAAGCTTTTTTTATATCGTTTGCTACCATGTTGGCTATGGCGATAAATGTAGGCCTTAATATATTATTAATACCTAAATACGGAATAATTGGTTCTGCCTGGGCTACGGCGTTTGCTTACGTGATGTTAACGATATTCCACTATCTTTCATCAACCTTCCTTACAAAAAATAACAGTATTAGTTTTATTTATATTGTCATATATTTGTTTGTCCTTATGGCTGCTTATTATTTTTCTGAATTTGTAAACAATAGCTTTACTTTATGGATTGCAATTACAATAAAAACAATTTTGTCTGGTTTAATAACAGCGTTTCTCCTCAAAGTTAATTTGCATAAAAAGCTGAGCGATTAGAATGACATCTTATTTTATTTTTATTATTGCTATGGCATCTTTTGCTTTGCTTGATGTAGTATCAATCAGCCATAAAAATAAACTATTGTTAATAGCTTCTTTTTTTATTTTCACTTTTATTGGTCTTAGATATGAAGTTGGTGTTGACTGGTTATTTTATCAGGAGAGTTATGAAGGGCTGGAGAAAAAACTTACAATTGAGCCCGGGTATCTTTTTCTAACCTCGCTCAGTTCGTTTATATTCAATTTCTGGTTTTTTTCAGCATGTGTTACCGGCATACTAATCTTAGCGTTAAACCGCTTTTTTTATAGTTACTCTCCCTATCCAGTTTTTTCACTATGTGGTTATTTTATTATCTCTTTCGGCTTTAACGTCGAGGCATTGAGACAGATAATTGCAGTTGCTTTCTTTTATATTGCACTTAAATTTTTTATCGAAGGGAAAAAACCGAATTACTATATTTTGTGTTTAATTGGATCTTCCTTACATATCTCATTATTGCCCTTTGTATTTATACCATTGATATTTAGGGCTAACGCTTTTAACATTATAAAATTAGTCGCTTTTTGTGGGTTTGCGCTTGCTATTGCAAAAATTTTCCCTGTAGTTGAAATTATAAAAGTTTTGAGTAGTGCCTTTAGCAATCCTTATTTAGCTAAAATAGTTTGGTATGCTACAAACGCTAGCGAAGAAACAGCTATAACTTTTAATTATTTATTTAAATTATTGCTATTTACTTTGTATTGCTTAAATAGGCGTAAAATAAAAGAAAGTTTAGCCAAAGATCGCATTCTTACATCGATGATTAATATTGTTGAAATACTATTTGCAGTTATGTTGCTAATAGACGTATATTTTATGCCGTTTTCAACTATAACCTCCAGATATGATGAGTATTTTATTCCAGCAATGTTAATATCATTTGCATATGTAATCAGAGTGAAATATTTCATATTTAATAGAATTGTTTTTTCTTTTGCTTTTATAGTTGCAATAGTTTTGAGTTGGCTCAAGTTTTCAGATAACGAATACTTTACTAAGCAATACTTACCATACTCTAATTCATTGCTTCAAATGATTGATGCGCAGACAGATGATGCTGAACGAGCAAAGTCTGTCTATGAACATTGGAAAAAAAGCGATAAATGATATTGATCAATGCAAGTAATCTTTATGTAGGTGGTGGAATGCAGGTAGGCATTTCTGTGATTGAAGAACTCGCTAAAATTGAAGATGAGTTCATAGCTGCAGTATCACCACCTGTTTTCGAGCAATTAAGCCACAATGCCAGAAAAAAATGCTTTGTTATTAGTAAAAGTCCTTCCGGGTTATTTAATTTCGAAGCACGTAGGCAACTTGATAAATTGGTGGCAGATTATAAAGTATTGCATGTATTTACTGTATTTGGACCCAGTTATTGGAGTCCTAAAGTAAATAATCATACGGTTGGCTTTGCCCTTCCATGGCTTATATATGATACGAAGCTGGTTTTCAGAAAACTATCATTTTTGCAGAAAGCTAAAAAAATGCTTCTACTTAAGCTTCAGCCTTATTTTTACAAAAAAAATGCGCATAAAATTATTGTAGAAACTGATGATGCTAAAAATTTATTAAGCAAGAAAGTAGGATTTGAAAAAGATAATATATTTGTTGTTCCTAATACAATAAGTTCTTATTTTAACCGTAAGAGAGATTACTTATCATCTAAAGAGTTTGACTTAAAAAAAACGCCGGGTGATATATGGCTTTTAACTATATCTCATGATTACCCTCATAAGAATTTAGAAATTATCCATCAACTTATAAATATACTGCCAGAACGTTATAAGTTTGTTTTAACTTTAGATGATTCATTTTTAAAAAATGTTGACAAAAATTTTTGGCACAGGTTTATCCTGCTTGGAAAAATTAAAAATTCACAATGCCCTGAAGTCTATTCGCATGCAGATGGAATGTTTCTTCCTACTTTACTTGAATGCTTTAGCGCTTCATATCCTGAAGCAGGATTCATGAAAGTCCCGATTTTTACTTCAGATTTCAGTTTCGCGAAAACAATTTGCGGCGAGGGTGCTTTTTATTTTAATCCTATGGATTGCAAAAATATTGCATCAGTGATAACCAGTGCATACAAAAATCCTGACAAGATAAAAGAAAAAATTGAAATTATGTATAATATTCAATCCCGACTGCCCACCGCAGTTGATCGGGCAGTGGCTTATAGAGATATTCTTTTAAAGAAAACTCATTAAGTAAAGTAAATATGTTTAATTAAGGGTACAGCTTATGTTCAACTCTAAAACTCTTTTGATTACTGGTGGTACAGGCTCTTTCGGCAATGCAGTTCTCAAAAGATTTCTTGACACCGATATTGGTGAAATTCGCATTTTTAGTCGTGATGAAAAAAAGCAAGATGACATGCGCAAAAAATTCAACAGCGATAAGTTGAAATTTTATCTGGGAGATGTGCGTGACGAAAATAGCATTGCTGCTGCAATGCGTGGTGTGGACTATGTTTTTCATGCGGCAGCGCTGAAACAGGTGCCTTCCTGCGAGTTCCACCCGATGCAGGCTGTGCGCACTAACGTTCTCGGCACCGAAAACGTGCTGAACTGCGCAATCAATGCTGGCGTAAAACGTGTCGTTTGTCTGAGCACCGATAAAGCAGTTTATCCAATCAACGCTATGGGCATCAGTAAAGCGATGATGGAAAAAGTCATGGTAGCGGCCAGTCGTAATCTTGAAGGCACTGGCACCGTCATCTGTGGCACGCGCTACGGTAACGTAATGGCATCACGCGGTTCTGTTATCCCGCTATTTGTTCAGCAGGTACAGCAGGACAAAACCATTACTATCACTGAACCCAGCATGACGCGTTTTATGATGACCCTGGCGGATGCGGTTGATCTGGTGCTGTATGCATTTGAGCACGGTAACAATGGTGATATCTTCGTTCAGAAAGCGCCGGCGGCTACTGTTGAAACCCTGACCAAAGCCATCCTGAAAGTGATGAATAAGCCTGAGCACCAGGTCAGCGTCATCGGTTCCCGTCATGGTGAAAAGCTGTATGAATCTCTGCTCAGCAAAGAAGAACGTGCCTGCGCTGAAGATATGGGTGATTATTTCCGTATTCCAGCAGATACCCGCGATCTGAATTATGCGAAGTTTGTAGAAGAAGGTGAGAAAAAAATCACGGATGCTCTATGCGGTGAAGAATATAATTCTCATAATACAGTTCGACTTGACGTTGAAGGGATGATTAAGCTCCTTATGAAGCTCGAGTTTATGCATAAAATTGCAAATGGCGAGTACGCTGACGCGGAGGAGTAAGCCTTGAAAGTCCTGATAACGGGGTCTGATGGTTTTATAGCAAAAAACCTGGCTTTAAGCCTGCAACAACGTCAGAACATCCAGGTAATATCTTTCAATCGTGAAAGCAAAACTGAAGATCTTTCTGCTTTGATTGAAAAAGCGGATTTTATATTCCATCTGGCGGGAATCAATCGACCTCAGGACCCCGCTGAATTTACGCGTGGCAATGTTGATTTATCCTCTCTTGTCTGCGACGCGATTAAAAAATGTGTTAACGAAACCGGACGTCATATTCCGGTTGTATTTAGTTCTTCAATTCACGCGTCTGCCGACAATGAGTATGGCCGGACAAAATTAGCAGCAGAAAATGTTTTCGCCACTTTAGCCAGCGAAACGGGTAACCCGGTGTTTATCAGCCGTCTTCCGGGCGTCTTTGGTAAGTGGGCTAAACCGAACTATAATTCTGTGGTTGCAACGTTTTGCTATAATATAGCGCATGGTCTCCCTGTCACCGTCAACGATCCGCAATATCTTCTTAGGCTCGTGTATATAGATGATGTTGTGAAAGTGTTCACGGATTTACTGGAGCAGGAAATAAAACCTGGTAATAAGCAGCATTTTATCAAGGTTGTTCCTGAATATAATGTTGCGTTAGGTGAGATCGCCGAAAGCATCACCGGTTTTCGTGAGGGCCGTAATTCTCTGGAACTCGAGCGCGTCGGTACTGGTTTTTTAAGAGCGCTTTATTCAACCTATGTCAGCTATCTGCCTGAGCAGGATTTTTCATATCCGGTAAAACAACATACCGATCCGCGTGGCAGCTTTGTCGAGTTATTCAAGAGTAAAGATTCCGGACAGGTTTCTTATTTTACCGCTCACCCTGGCATCACACGTGGCGGGCACTACCATCACACCAAAACTGAAAAATTTATGGTCATAAGTGGTACGGCTCGTTTCAGGTTTCGCCATATGTTAACTGATGAATATTATGAAACGGTTACCAGCGGTGATAAACCGGTGATGGTAGAAACGATTCCTGGATGGGCTCACGATGTGACTAATATCGGTGATGAAGAGCTTATAGCTATTGTTTGGGCTAATGAAGTCTTCGACCCTTCTCATCCGGATACTATTTTCTCTAAATTAGATAAGTAATTTATGAAAAAACTAAAAATTGTTTCAGTTGTAGGAACGCGTCCGGAAATTATCCGCCTGTCGCGCGTGCTGGATAAACTTGACCAGTACTGTGAGCATATTCTGGTTCACACCGGTCAGAACTACGACTATGAGCTTAACGAAGTCTTTTTCAACGACCTGAATGTGCGTAAGCCGGACTTCTTTCTGGATGCTGCGGGAAAAAACGCGGCAGAAACGATTGGCCAGGTAATCATTAAGATTGACCAGGTGTTTGCCGAAGTCCAGCCGGAAGCGATGCTGGTCTTAGGGGACACCAACTCCTGCATCTCTGCTATCGCGGCTAAACGTCGCAAAATCCCTATTTTCCACATGGAAGCGGGTAACCGCTGCTTTGATCAGCGGGTACCTGAAGAAACCAACCGCCGCATCGTTGACCATACCGCAGATGTTAATCTTACTTACAGTGATATTGCGCGCGAGTATCTGCTGGCTGAAGGCCTGCCGGCAGATCGGGTTATCAAAACCGGTAGTCCGATGTATGAAGTATTAACGCACTACATGCCGCAGATTGATGGCTCTGATGTGCTTGAGCGCCTGCAGCTTCAGGCAAATCAGTTCTTCGTTGTCAGCGCTCACCGGGAAGAGAATGTCGATTCGCCAAAGCAGCTGGCTAAGCTGGCGGATATTCTGAATACCATTGCTGAAAAGTATCAGCTGCCGGTTATTGTCTCTACGCATCCGCGTACCCGTAACCGCATCGAAGCCAACGGCATTGTGTTTCACGAAAAAATCCAGCTGCTGAAACCTCTCGGATTCCACGACTATAACCACCTGCAGAAACATGCCCGTGCAGTGCTTTCTGACAGCGGAACCATCACTGAAGAGTCCTCAATCATGAACTTCCCGGCGCTGAATATTCGCGAAGCGCATGAACGTCCGGAAGGGTTTGAAGAAGCTTCGGTCATGATGACGGGTCTGGAGCGCGATCGCGTACTGCAGGCGCTTGCCGTGCTTGAGACTCAGCCGCGCGGCGAAGAGCGCTTGCTGCGCCAGGTCTATGACTACAGCATGCCGAATGTATCAGACAAAGTCGTCCGGATTATTCACTCCTACACTGACTACATTAAACGGGTTGTCTGGAAAGAGTACTGATGAAATTTGCTTTTATAATTGACGATTATCTTCCGCACAGTACCCGCGTCGGCGCAAAAATGTTCCATGAGCTGGCGCAGGAGTTCATTCAGCGTGGTCATAGCGTTACGGTTATTACCCCGGATGCAAATCTGCAGCACGCGTTGCAGGAGGATATGTTAGAGGGCGTTACCGTCTGGCGTTTCAGAACGGGCCCTATAAAAGATATCAGTCATATTCAGCGGGCAGTTAATGAAAGCCTGCTGTCAGTGCGTGCGTGGAGAGCGGTACGTCATAAGATAAAAGCAAACTCATTCGATGGCGTCGTGTACTACTCTCCCTCTGTTTTCTGGGGATATTTAGTCAGGAAGATCAAACAGCGTTGTGCATGCAAATCCTACCTGATTCTGCGTGACTTTTTTCCACAGTGGGCCATTGATGCGGGCATGATTAAGCAGGGCTCGCTAACCGAAAAGTATTTTCGTCATTTTGAGAAAAGCCTTTACGATGAAGCCAGCGATATAGGCCTGATGTCGGAAAACAACCTCAGGCTGTTTATGCAGCATAACCCGCACCGAAAAGCGGGAGTATTACGCAACTGGGCCAGCATTGAACCTGCTCGCGCAGGGGATAGCGGATACAATTCAATTATCAACGCATCCGGCCTGCAGAATAAAACGGTGTTTTTCTACGGCGGTAATATTGGCCATGCACAGGATATGGCGAACCTGATGCGGCTGGTCAGGAGCATGCAGGCTTTTCCGCAGGCGCATTTTTTGTTTGTCGGGCAGGGTGATGAAGTCACTCTGATTAACCGACTCGCTCAGGAATGGGCGCTGACAAACTTCACCTATTTGCCGTCGGTGGATCAGAAAACGTTTAAATATCTGCTGACCGAAGTTGATGTTGGGCTGTTCTCTCTGGCAGCAAACCATACCTCACATAATTTCCCGGGAAAACTGCTGGGTTACATGGTGCAAAGTATCCCTATCCTCGGTAGCGTCAACAAAGGTAACGATCTGGCCGATATCGTTAATGCTAACAAAGCCGGAACGATTTTTATCAACGGTGAAGATGAGCGTCTGCTGCAGGCGGCAATAAACTTTACGCAGGATGAGGCATTGAGAAAAGAGACGGGCGCGGCTGCTTATCAGCTGCTGCTGGATCAATTTACAGTGGGCGCTGCCGCAGGTCAGATTGAAAACGCGTTTGGGGTGAATAATGAGAGTCATTGATAAGGCCGTTACCGAGCAGCTCTACCGGGATGCAGAGCTGTCAGTGCGCAAACGCGCGCATCTTCTTATGCATGCTTCCCATGATGACAAAGTTCAGCGTCTGCTGATCGGTTTAGTCAGCGGAAGCTTCGTTGAGCCTCACTACCACGAGCTTTCGCATCAGTGGGAGCTGTTCACGGTGCTGGAAGGAGAGCTGGATATCCGGCTCTATGATGAAGAGGGCGCTGTGGTACGTCAGTTTGTTGCGGGGCCACGCTCGGGTATCACGCTGGTTGAATTCAGCCCTGGTGATATTCATAGCGTTGAATGCCTTTCAGAACGCGCCCTGATGCTTGAGGTCAAAGAAGGGCCGTTTGACCCTGCGTTTGCAAAAGCCTCTCCGGCATGGGCAGATAACTAAGCCATTCATTTTTTGGGTTATCTGATTTCATGCCTGACATTTACGCAAATGAGCCGGGTGAAGCATCTTAGGCTATCTAAATCTGAGATGAGTGAGTTAACATCGAAGTACTTTTGTGCTGCTAATCACATCAGCAGTAAATACATCTGACAGGAGTATGTAATGTCTAAGCAACAGATCGGCGTAGTAGGGATGGCAGTAATGGGCCGTAACCTGGCTCTCAACATCGAAAGCCGTGGTTACACCGTTTCTATCTTCAACCGCTCACGCGAAAAGACCGATGAAGTCATTGCTGAGAATCCGGGTAAGAAACTTGCTCCGTTTTACACCGTAGAAGAGTTTGTTGAGTCGCTGGAAAAACCGCGTCGTATTCTGCTGATGGTACAGGCGGGTGAAGCGACGGATAAAACTATCGCATCGCTGACGCCGCATCTGGATAAAGGCGATATTCTGATTGATGGCGGTAACACCTTCTACAAAGACACCATCCGTCGTAATCAGGAACTCAGCGAGCAGGGCTTTAACTTCATCGGTACCGGCGTCTCCGGCGGTGAAGAGGGCGCGCTGAAAGGTCCTTCTATCATGCCCGGCGGTCAGAAAGAAGCTTATGAACTGGTTGCTCCTATCTTCGATAAGATTGCGGCCCGTGCAGAAGATGGCGACGCCTGCGTAGCATATATCGGCCCGAACGGTGCTGGTCACTATGTGAAGATGGTGCATAACGGTATCGAATATGGCGATATGCAGCTGATTGCTGAAGCTTATGCACTGCTGAAAGGTGCGCTGGGTCTGAGCAATGAAGAGCTGGCTGAAACCTTCACCGACTGGAACAACGGCGAGCTGAGCAGCTACCTGATCGACATCACCAAAGATATCTTCACTAAAAAAGATGAAGAGGGTAACTACCTGGTTGATGTGATTCTGGATGAAGCAGCAAACAAAGGCACCGGTAAGTGGACCAGCCAGAGCTCGCTGGATCTGGGTGAGCCGCTGTCGCTGATCACTGAATCTGTATTTGCCCGCTACCTCTCTTCGCTGAAAACGCAGCGTGTTGCTGCCTCTAAGGTCCTGAGCGGCCCGCAGGCGCAGGCAGTAAGCGGTGATAAAGCGGAGTTCGTTGAGAAAGTGCGTCGCGCACTCTACCTGGGCAAAATTGTCTCCTATGCGCAGGGCTTCTCACAGCTGCGTGCGGCATCAGAGCAGTACAGCTGGGATCTGCAGTATGGTGAGATCGCGAAGATCTTCCGTGCCGGCTGCATCATTCGTGCACAGTTCCTGCAGAAAATCACCGACGCCTATGCTGCCGATGCCAATATCGCCAATCTGCTGTTAGCGCCATACTTCAAAGATATCGCTGACCAGTATCAGCAGGCGCTGCGCGATGTGGTGGCTTATGCAGTACAGAACGGCATCCCGACCCCGACCTTCTCCGCAGCTATCGCGTACTATGACAGCTACCGTTCAGCGGTGCTGCCTGCTAACCTGATCCAGGCGCAGCGCGACTACTTTGGTGCGCATACCTACAAGCGTACCGATAAAGAAGGCGTATTCCACACCGAGTGGTTAGAGTAACTGTTCTTAACACCTCCCATTCGGGAGGTGTTTTTCTATGCTGACAATGATTGGCGAGTACTGAATTTATGAATGCAAACAATAAGCCCGGACTGAATAACGATCCGGGCGTTCTGGCTTCAAACAATAATGATGAAATAGATTTGCTCGATATAATCGTCCAGCTGTGGAAAGGCAAGTGGATAATTATTGCGACGATGGTAGTGACAATGTTGTTAAGCATTGTCTATTTAAGTGTGGCGAAGGAAAAATGGACGTCTGAGGCTATTGTTACGCAGCCTTCAGCGGGACAGGTTGCCAGCTATAACGCCACGCTGAGCGTGCTGTATGCGCAAAACATTCAGGAAAAACCGTCAGTTACCGATCTGCAAAACCAGCTGTTCGGCCGCTTTAGCGCCTCAATGAATGCGCTCGCTGGCGCCCTGGCAAATCAGGAAGAGCCTGAAACATTAAAAATCAGTCAGGTGAATAAAGGCAGTAATGATGCGCTGACTATCTCTTTTGTCGCGCAGAATGCAAATGAAGCGCAGGCGCAGCTGAAAAAGTATCTTACGACTGTCAATAATGAAGTCGTCAGCGATTATGGTCAGGATATAAAGCATAGCCTGGGCGTGAAAGCCAAAGAGCTGAAAGAGATTCTGGATGCGCACAAGCAGATCGCCATTAACAAAAAACAGCATCGTCTTGATGTGATTAATCAGGCGCTGAAGGTGGCGGAAGCGGCTGGCCTTTTAAAATCGCAGCTGAGTCAGGCAGAGTATCTCTCTGATGACACACTCTATCTGCTGGGCAGTGAAGCGTTGCGCGCGATGGTGACCAATGAAGCGACCAAGCCGCTCGATTTTGATGATGACTACTACAGTGCCGAGCGCGCGCTGCTCTCTATTACGCATGTCACCATCCAGGCAGACAACCTGCAGTCGTTCCGCTACATCGCTGAAGCTGACCTGCCGATTCGTCGTGACAGTCCGAAAAAGACCCTTACCGTATTGTTAGCCCTGATCCTGGGCGGCGTGCTGGGTTCGGCTATCGTGATTGGCCGCAGCATCGTCAGCAACTACCGCAGTCGTCACTAAAATAAAAAAACCGGCCCCTGAGCCGGTTTTTTTATGTCATCACATCACCAGCAGCTCACCGCTGCGTCCTGCACTTTCCCCCGCCAGCCGCACCGCCAGCATCCCGGACGTAACAAACTTGGTGAGATTTCTGGCGTAGAGCACGCCGCCATACTCAGCAACCAGCGGCGTAATGTGGTCGCTGACCGGATCGATCACTTCTGCCACCACTTCCCCCGGTTTAATCCACTCACCCAGCTTACGCCGGTTCAGCAGCAGGCCGGAGTAGGGCGCATGAATATATTCACAGCCCGCCAGCGGCGTTGGCGGATGGCGAAGGGCAGGAGAGACGCCCGGATCGCCGCTGATATAGCCGCTTTCGGTGAGCGCATTAATAATCGCATCTGCATCTTTCTCCGCCTGTTCCGCAGAGACATCGGCGACGCCGCGCAGCTCCAGCGTTACCGGCAGCAGACCGCGCGGCATCGGATAATCATCGCCAAAGCGTTTTGCCAGCGTGAGCCAGGGTTCGCAGCACGCTTCGTCGAACGGCTCACCGCCGGAAATCTGCGCCAGCAGCTGCACCTCACTGCCGAGCCAGCGCGCCAGTGGTTCCACTTCAGACCAGGCGTGAGGCGTTGTATAGAGGTGCGGCAGCGCATCCCAGTCGCAGTGCAGGTCGATCATCAGATCGGCCTGACTTGCCATACGCATCAGGGTATAGCGCTGCGACTCCAGCTCGGTTCTGGCTATCTGATCGCGGTAGTAAAGGTCGATGGCATCGCGGATCAGGCGTCTGTTTTCATATTCACTCTGCGTCAAAGACCCCGCCAGTTCAGCGGCCAGCTTCTCACCCAGCGCCGGAAAGCGCCGGTTAAAATCCTGGCCAGAGAGAGTATGAAAACGCCCCAGATGCGTGCCGTGCCAGTGCTGACCCAGCGCCAGCGGATTGGCTACCGGGACCAGCGTGATTTTCGCTTTCAGCTTGCCGGCGGACTCCAGCGCCAGCAGCTTCTGTTTAAGATACCAGGCAACCGCCATACCCGGCAGCTCATCGCCATGCAGGGCGGCCTGAATATAGACGCGCTTTTGCGAGTCGGTACCGAAATGAAAGCTGACTATCTCTCGCTGGGTGCCCAGCGAGGCGCTCAGTAATGGATGATGTTGTTGTTGCATAGGGCGGCCGGTGTCCTGTTTCTGAGGCTGCAGTAGCGCGCATGCCTGTTAAGGTGACTGAACAGAGTATAGTTCCGTTAAAAAAGCGGCGGCAAACGCGCCGCCGGAGATTCACGGCTGGACAGAGATATCTGTCGCGAAGTAGCGCTTCTGGATAGTGTCAAATGTGCCGTTTTTCTTCAGCTCATCAAACGCGCCGTTGAGCGCCGCTTTGAGTTCAGTGTCGCCTTTACGCAGGCCGATAGCGGTGCCAGGGCCAATCAGCGGGTCCTGTACAATCGGGCCGGCCAGCGCAAAATCTTTCCCCTGCGGATGCTTCAGGAAACCGATCGCCGCCTGCGCAGCGTCGGTAAACACCGCGTCCAGACGGCCGGAGATCAGGTCGCTTTCTACCTGTGCCTGGTCGCCATACGGCACCACATTGACGCCGTGCGGCTGCCATTTAGCGCGCGCATAACGCTCCTGCACCGTACCCTGTTCCACACCCACGTTTTTGCCCCTGAGCGATTCTGCGGTCGGCAGCAGGCCGGAGCCTTTACGCGCTATCAGCTGCACGTGCGTGTCATACATCGGTTCAGTAAAGTCGATCTGCTTCAGGCGCTCTTCGGTCACGCCCATATCGGAGAGGATAGCGTCAAACTTGCGCGCCTTCAGCGCCGGGATCATGCCGTCAAACTGACTTTCAACCCAGACGCATTTGGCCTGCATCTGCGCGCACAGCGCGTTGCCCAGATCGATATCAAACCCCACCAGCTTGCCCTGCGGGGTTTTGGACTCAAACGGCGGATAGGTCGGATCAACCGCGAAACGCACCTGATCAATCTTTGCCTGCGCGCCAAAAGCGCAGCCAGCCAGCAGCGCCAGCGCTGCGGTATTGCGCAGACGCGCGGTAAAACGGGAGTGTGCCATAAACGGGTTCTTCTGTTGTAAAAGCGGGTATTCCGAGAGTACCCCCCGCGATGGCGGATGGCAATTAGAGGATTATTTTCATCACGTTACCATTATGCAGCCGCTGGTAATCGTTAATATTCAGCACTACAGATCTCTCCAGCACTCCGGCATTAAACGCGATTTCGCCATAGCGTTCAAACAACAGCGGATCGATTACCAGCCGTAAATCTTCATGAAAGCTAAACGGTGGAATCGCCCCAAATACACAGGCGGTCAGGGCATCCACTTCTGCCGGGGAGGCCAGCGAGGCACGACGTCCACCCACCGCAGCCGCCACTTTACTCAGGTCCGCCTGCCGATCGGCCGGCAGCACCGCCAGTACATATTGCTTGATACCGTTACCTTTGACATGGCACACCAGCGCTTTCGCACCCTGGCCCACCTCTGTACCTCGCAAAGCCGCCACTGCTTCACACTTCCCGTTCGCTGCATGCTCCAGCAGGCGATATTGAGCGCCGTGCTGGTCGAGCAGGGCGATAAGTTTTTCATGGGTGGTCATGGGATGCGCCCTGTTGAGCCAGCAGCGCAATCAGCGTTTGCCGCATGTGAGATTGTTGTGGCAACAAACCCATTTCCAGCCCCAGCGGCCTGAAAGCTCGATTCAGCACATTCAGGGTCACGCTCTCTTTATCCTGTTCGATATCTGACAGGGTACGCCGGCTGATGCCAGCCAGCGCCGCATAGCGATCCTGTGAAAACCCCAGCACCTGTTTGCGGAGTTGCATAAGTAACTTGCCGTGGCTGGCTTTTTCTTCAATCGACTGACGTAATAACGCCAGGAATAACGCTTCACGTTCAAACGGCGTCATGGTTTTCATCATAATTTCCACCCTGCAATGCGCTCATCCAGAAAATTGAAGCCAACGCCGGGCATTTCGAGAATTGACGCAGGCACACCGCGTTGCGCCAGGCGCACCTTAAGACCAGTCAGCTTTTTCGCTAGTATACATAGCGCCTCCAGTAACCTTTTCTCAGAGACCAGATAGTTCAGACGTTGTGCAATCAGATGCCAGTTTTACTATTGCATAGGTAAAGTCATAAGCCAGTAATGCTTCGCTGCCACGACCAGGCTGGGGGCTTTAACATTGAGCATGGCAGCATCATGCCAGACTCCGTCAAGGTAAAGTTGTAAGGTCAGCATAACCAGCCCTCTTTGAGCAGTATATTGCTCAAAGAGGGCTGGATTTGCTTTTTTTGAGAAGAATGCTGCTCAAAATAATTCCTGGTCACTAATTTTGAGCAGCATGTTGCACAATTGGTTACTTATGACGGGCGCGCAGGTTGTTAACGATCGCGCTTAAATCCAGATCCTGGTCCTGCAGCAGCACCATCAGGTGATAGAGCAGGTCGGAGGCTTCGTTGGTCAGTTCATGACGATCGTTAACCGTGGCCGCCAGCGCGGTCTCCACGCCCTCTTCGCCAACCTTCTGCGCAATACGTTTGGTGCCGCTGGCGTAGAGGCTGGCGGTATAAGAACTGGCGGGATCGGCATGTTTCCGCGACGCCAGCAACTGCTCCAGTTGATAGAGGAACGTCCACTCCGGGGCGGCGGGCGAGAAGCAGCTGGAGGTGCCGAGATGGCACGTCGGCCCGACCGGGTTCGCCAGCACCAGCAGCGTATCGTTATCGCAGTCTGGCGTAATGCTCACTACCTGCAGAAAGTGGCCGGAGGATTCGCCTTTGGTCCAGAGCCGCTCTTTGGTGCGCGAGAAAAAAGTGACGTTGCCTTCCGCCAGCGTTTTTTCCAGCGCCGCCTCATTCATATAACCGTGCATCAGCACTTCGCCGGAGACGTTGTGCTGCACGATAACGGGCATCATGCCCGCGGTTTTGACCCAGTCCAGGCGGGCCAGTTGGTCTGCTGTTAACACGCGCGAATCTCCACACCGTTGTCGATCAGAAAGTTTTTCAGCTCACTGATATTAATAATCTGCTTATGAAACACCGACGCTGCCAGCGCACCATCAACGTTTGCCTGCGTAAAGGCGTCGAGGAAATGTGGCATGGTGCCGGCCCCGCCGGACGCGATCAGCGGCACGCTGCACACTTCGCGGACCTTCTGCAGCTGAACCAGATCGTAGCCGTTACGTACGCCGTCCTGATTCATCATATTCAGCACGATCTCGCCCGCGCCAAGCTTCTGCACTTCCCGCACCCAGTCAAGGGTTTCCCACTGCGTTACCCGGGTACGCGCTTCATCACCGGTATACTGGTTGACGTGATATTTACCGCTCGCTTCATCAAACCAGGTATCGATACCCACTACTATGCACTGCACGCCAAAACGGTCGGCGAGACGGGTGATCAGCGTCGGATCGGCCAGCGCCGGGGAATTGACAGAGATTTTGTCAGCGCCAAACTGCAGAATGCGCGCGGCATCCTCCTCGCTCCTGATGCCGCCCGCGACGCAGAACGGAATGTCGATCACTTCCGCTACGCGTGAGACCCAGCTTTTGTCGACCACGCGGCCATCCGATGAGGCGGTGATGTCATAAAACACCAGCTCGTCGGCCCCTTCCTGCGCGTAGCGCTGCGCCAGCGGCACAATGTCGCCGATGATTTCGTGATTGCGGAACTGCACGCCTTTTACAACCTGTCCGTCACGCACGTCCAGACAGGGGATTATCCGTTTTGCCAGCATGAGATCGCCTCCGCTACCGTAAATTTATCTTCCAGCAGGGCACGACCAACGATCACACCCTGCGCACCGCTGCCGCGCAGCGCGGCGATATCTGCCAGCGAGCCGATGCCGCCGGAACTCTGAAAGGCGATGTCCGGAAAAGCAGCAGACACCTCTTTATAGAGCGCTACGTTAGAGCCGCTCAGCGTGCCGTCGCGTGAAATGTCAGTGCAGAGCACATGCTTCAGGCCCACCGGCTGATACCAGCTAATCACCTCTTCCAGCGTAACGCCCGCCGCTTCCTGCCAGCCGCTGATCGCCACTTCTTTACGGTTAGCCGCGTCGATGCGCACATCCAGCGCCAGCACGATGGCGTCAGCACCAAATTCGCTGAACCAGCTTTTCACTTCTTCTGGCTGTTTGACTGCCGTCGAGCCGACCACCACGCGCGTGGCCCCGGCGGCAAGCAGGGCGGCCACATCATCACGCTGGCGAATGCCGCCGCCAACCTGCACCGGTACGCTGACGCCGCGCAGCAGCGTGGTCAGCAGCGGGATCTGGCGCTTAGCCGGATCTTTTGCACCGGTCAAATCCACCAGGTGCAGCACACCGGCGCCCTGGCGTTCATACTCCTGCAGGCGCGGCAGCGGATCGCTGCCGTAGTCGCGCTGCTGACCGTAGTCACCCTGATGCAGGCGCACCACCTTGCCATCAATCAAATCTAACGCGGGGATAATCATTACATCTCCAGAAAGTTTTTCAGCAGCTGCGCGCCCGCTTTGCCGGAGCGCTCCGGGTGAAACTGCACGCCAAAGAAGTTATCTTTCTGCAGCGCGGCGGTAAAAGGCAGGCCGTAGTCACACTGCGCAATCGTGGCGGCGTTAACCGGCATCGCGTAGCTGTGCACAAAGTAGAAGTAGCTGCCATCCGGAATATCGCGGAACAGATGGTGTCCCGCTTTGGCGGTGATCTGATTCCAGCCCATGTGCGGCAGCGGCAGGCCCTGCGTATCCATCAGCGCCACCGGCTCATCAACGATACCCAGCGTGCTGATGCCGCCATTCTCATCGCTGCCGCGTCCCAGCAGCTGCATACCGAGGCAGATCCCCAGCACCGGCTGCGTACAGGCTTTGATCAGATCAATCAGCTCGCGCTCTGCCAGCTGGTTCATCGCCGCCTGTGCGGTGCCGACGCCCGGCAGCAGCAGTTTATCGGCGCGCAGTACCACATCGGCATCGCGGCTCACTTCAGGCGTATAGCCGAGGCGCTCAATCGCCCATCTGACCGACGAGAGGTTGGCGCAGCCGGTGTCGAGAATGACCACGTTCATCACAGCACTCCTTTTGAGCTCGGCAGGGTATTCCCCTCGACGCGGATCGCCTGGCGCAGCGTGCGGCCAAAGGCTTTGAACAAACTCTCCACGCGGTGGTGATCGTTACGGCCTTTGGTTTTCAGGTGCAGCGTGCTCATCATGGCGTAGGAGAGCGAGCGGAAGAAGTGCTCGACCATCTCAGTGCTGAGATCGCCCACGCGCTGATAGCTGAACTCCGCTTTGTATTCAAGATGTGGCCGGCCGGAGATATCGAGCGCGCAGCGCGCCAGACACTCATCCATCGGCAGCACAAAGCCGAAACGGCCAATGCCGCGCTTGTCGCCCAGCGCCCTGAGCAGCGCTTCGCCCAGCGCCAGGCCGGTATCCTCCACCGTGTGGTGATCGTCAATATAGAGGTCGCCTTTGACGTCGATATTCATGCGAAAGCCGCCGTGTACCGCGATCTGGTCCAGCATGTGGTCAAAAAAACCGACGCCGGTGTTGATTTTGCTGCCGCCTTCACGATCGAGCCACACTTCCACTTTGATCTGCGTCTCTTTGGTGTTGCGGTTGACCAGCGCATAGCGGTCGCGTTTGGTGAGCTGCGCCTGAATGGAGGCCCAGCTCTCGCCTTCGGCGCCGTAGCGCAGGCCCTGAATGCCCATGTTTTCCGCCAGCTGCAGATCGGTCTGACGGTCGCCAATCACATAGCTGCTGGTTTTATCCAGCGCGCCCTCTGCCAGCCACGCCTCAACCAGCCGGGTTTTGGGTTTACGGCAGTCGCAGTTATCGGCGGGCAGGTGAGGGCAGATCAGCACATCGCTGAAGTTAATTCCCTGCGAGGTAAAGATCTGCATCATCAGCGTATGCGGCGCATCGAAATCGGCCTGCGGGAAGCTTTCGGTACCCAGACCATCCTGATTGGTGATCATCACCAGCTGGTAGCCCGCTTCCTGCAGCGCCAGCAGCGCGGGGATCACATCTTTCTCCAGCGCCAGCTTATCCAGGCGATCTACCTGAAAGTCAGACGGCGGTTCGGCAATCAGCGTGCCGTCACGGTCAATAAAAAGGATCTTCTGGCTCATGCTTGCTCCACGGAAAAGGCTTGCAGCGCGGCGATCAGGCGCTCGCACTCGGTTCGGGTACCAATTGAGATGCGCAGGCATCCGGCAAGACCGGGATTTTTGTTCTGGTCACGCAGAATAATGCCCCGATCCCACAGCGATTTAAACACGGCTGGCGAGTCGGTGAAGCGCGCGAGAATGTAGTTGGTCTCGCTCGGAAACACCTGCTCCACCACGGGCAGCTGCGGAAGCTGTTCATACAGCCATGCGCGGTTCGCGTTGAGTTCAGCGACATGCTGACGCATCAGCGCAATGCCCGCCTCGCTCAGCGCCTGCGCCGCAACGTCAGCGACCGGCGTGGCCAGCGGATAAGGTGCGATCACCTTCATCAGCAGATCGATAACCGGCTTGTTAGCCAGGGTGAAACCGCAGCGCAGACCCGCCAGCGCGAACGCCTTTGAGAGCGTGCGCAGGATCACCAGATGCGGATACGCCTGCAGCCACGCCGCAAGCGTTGCGGCCGGGCAGAACTCAATATACGCCTCGTCTGCCACCACCAGCGCTTTACCGGCGGTCATGTCCAGCAGCGCCCGGATATCATCCTGATTGATCAGGTTACCGGTCGGATTGTTCGGGCTGCAGAGGTAAACCACTTTTACGCCATCGAGCTTATCGGCAATGGCCGGCAGGTTAAGCTGCCAGTTGTCCAGCGCCGGCACGGTACGGTACTCAATACCGATGGTTTCGGCGCTGACGCTGTACATACCATATGTCGGCGGGCAGAACAGAATGGCATCTTTGCCCGGCTCGCAGAAGGCACGCATCAGCAGCTCAATGCCCTCATCAGCGCCGCGGCTGACCAGAACCTGCTCCGGGGTTAAACCGGCGTAGGCGGCATAGCGCTCAATCACCAGCCGCGGCTGGCACTCCGGATAGCGATTCAGCGTCTGCTGTGACAGCTCAAACGGCACCGGAAGCGGAAATTCGTTGGCGTTCAGCCAGACATCCCCGTTGCCACCCAGGCGACGCGCTGACTGGTAGGGCGTCAGGGCGCGGACGTTAGCACGCGCTAACGCTTCAATTTCAGTGCTCATGCTTGCTCCTTCAGGGCGGCAACGCGCAGGGTAACGGCGTTTTTGTGCGCATCAAGCTGCTCGGCGGCGGCCAGGGTTTCAATGGTGGCGGCCAGGTTCATAAAGCCCTGCGGTGTCAGTTCCTGCACCGTCATCCGCTTCTGGAAATCTGCCAGTCCGAGGCTGGAGCTGGTGGCGGTATAGCCATAGGTTGGCAGGACGTGGTTAGTGCCCGAGGCGTAGTCACCGGCAGATTCCGGTGACCAGTCGCCGAGAAATACCGAACCGGCGCTGGTGATAGCATCGACCAGATCGCGCGGCTGGCGCGTCTGAATGATCAGGTGCTCCGGACCATACTGGTTGGAAATCGCCACGCACTGCGCCAGATCCTGCGCCACGATCAGGCGGCTGCTCGCCAGCGCCTGACGCGCGGTGGCGGCGCGCGGCAGTGCGGCCAGCTGCGCCTCAACGGCCTGCGCGACCTCTTCGGCCAGCCTCTGCGACGGCGTCAGCAGGATCACCTGAGAATCAGGACCGTGTTCCGCCTGCGACAGCAGGTCAGAAGCGACAAACGCGGGCGTCGCCCCTTCATCAGCGATCACCAGCACTTCAGAGGGGCCGGCAGGCATATCGATAGCCGCGCCGTCGAGCCGCTGGCTGACCTGACGCTTCGCCTCCGTCACCCAGGCGTTGCCCGGGCCAAAGATTTTGTCCACTTTCGGCACCGATTCGGTACCAAAAGCCAGTGCAGCAATCGCCTGCGCGCCGCCGACCTGAAACACCTCCTGCACGCCACACAGCTGTGCGGCATAGAGAATTTCATCGGCAACCGGTGGCGGCGAGCAGAGCACCACGCGGCCGCAGCCAGCGATGCGCGCCGGCGTTGCCAGCATCAGCACGGTGGAAAAGAGAGGCGCAGAGCCGCCCGGAATATAGAGGCCTACCGACTGCACCGGCCGCGTAATCTGCTGACAGCGCACGCCGGGCTGCGTTTCGACATCCACCGCGGCCAGAATCTGGGCGTTGTGGAAGGTCTCAATATTGCGCACGGCAACCGCCATCGCCTGTTTAAGCTCGTCGCTCAGGCGTGCGCTGGCGGCCTGCATCTCTGCCGCAGAGACGCGCAGCTGGCTGACCTGCGCCTTATCAAACTGCGCGCTGAAGTCGCGCAGTGCCGCGTCGCCGCGCGATTTCACTTCCGCCAGCACGTTCTGCACGGTGGCGCTGACGGTGGCAGAAGCGGCAATGGCCGGACGCTGCAGCAGCGCCTGCTGCTGTGCGGCGTCGCACTGCTGCCAGCTGATTGGGGTCATCAGGGTGCTCATCGGTTACTCCAGCATTTTTTCAATCGGCAGCACCAGGATCGAGCTGGCGCCCAGCGCTTTCAGTTTTTCCATGGTTTCCCAGAACAGCGTCTCGCTGCTGACCATGTGCATCGCCACGCGGCTCACTTCGCCCGCCAGCGGCAGCACGGTAGGGCGCTCGGCGCCAGGCAGCAGGGCGATAACCTCTTCCAGCCGCTCGCTCGGCGCGTGCAGCATGATATATTTTGATTCGCGCGCTTTGATCACGCCCTGGATGCGCGTCATCATGGTGTCGACCAGCGCCTGCTTGGCAGCCGGCAGCTCGCCGTCGCGCTGGATCAGTACCGCTTTGGAGCGGTAGATCACCTCGACCTCACGCAGGCCGTTGGCCTCCAGCGTGGCGCCGGTAGAGACCAGATCGCAGATCGCATCAGCCAGGCCTGCGCGCGGCGCGACTTCTACTGAACCATTCAGCAGGCAGGATTTAAACGGGATACCCTGTTTGTCGAGATACTGTTTCAGCAGATGTGGATAGGAGGTGGCGATACGGGCGTTGTTCAGGCACTGCGGACCGGTATAGTCGGCATCTACCGGCATCGCCAGCGACAGGCGGCAGCCGCCGAAATCCAGACGACGCAGCGTAAAGTAGCGCGGATCCTCACCCTGCGAGCGGCGGGTCAGCAGCTCCTCTTCCAGCACGTTCTCACCGACAATGCCGAGATCGACCACGCCATCCATCACCAGACCGGGAATATCGTCATCGCGCACGCGCAGAATATCGATAGGCATGTTCTCCGCAAACGCAATCAGACGCTGCTGCTGAAGGTTGATTTTGATGCCGCAGCGCGCCAGCAGTTCGCGTGATTCATCACTTAAACGGCCAGATTTCTGCATAGCTATGCGTAAACGGGTGTTATCTAACATGGTTCCTGTCCTCTTATTTGATCCTGTCTGAACGTGTTACGTTTGCGTTCGCCCATAAAAAAACCCCCGGAAGATGATCTTCCGGGGGCTCTCTTTGCGCTCGCACCACTGGAAGATCCTGAACGTCTCCCAGCACACATCGCCTGAAAGACTAGTCAGGGTGATGGTGGTGATGATGGTTGAACTGAACGCGTGTCATAATAAATTCCGTTGCTGAATGAGTATTCATTTGCGTGCTGATTAACCTAGCGAAGATGGCGCGGCTTGGCAACCCTTTTTTAACGTCAGTTTACGGAACCTTCCGCAACACTTTGCGCTGGTTTGCCGGGCGGCGCCGCTCTAAGATGAGATAACGATGGCGCGCAACAGCAGGAGCAGAGATGAAACGAGTCGCGATTACGGGTCTGGGCTGGCTGGGGATGCCGCTGGCAATGGCGCTGACGGCGCGGGGCTGGGAAGTGACCGGCACAAAAACCACGCCGGATGGCGTTGAAGCCGCGCGGCGCTGCGGCATTGAGGCGTATCAGCTGAAACTGACGCCGGAAATTGAGTGTGATGCTGACGAACTTGAGGCGCTGATGCAGGTGGATGCGCTGGTGGTTACGCTGCCGGCCAGCCGCACCGTGCAGGGGGCTGACGCCTATATGCAGGCGGTACAAAACGTGGTGGACACGGCGCTGGCAAGCCGGGTGCCGCGCATTATTTTCACCAGCTCCACCTCGGTCTACGGCGCAGGTGAGGGGATCATGAAAGAGCAGAGCGCGCTCCAGCCGGAGACAGTCGCCGGCAAAACACTGGTCGAGCTGGAGCACTGGCTGCACGGCCTGCCGGGCACCAGCGTGGATATTCTGCGGCTCGCCGGTCTGGTGGGGCCGGATCGCCATCCTGGTCGCTTTCTGGCCGGGAAAACCGGGCTGGAACAGGGCAGTCACGGCGTGAACCTGGTGCATCTGGATGATGTGGTAGAGGCGATTATGCTGCTGCTGCAGCGGCCAAAAGGCGGGCACACCTACAACCTCTGCGCGCCGCATCATCCGTCGCGGGATACGTTTTACCCTGACGTGACAAAGAAGCTGGGCCTGGTGCCGCCCACGTTCAGTGCGCAGTCCGGCCGCCCGACCGGCAAACTGATTGATGGCACAAAAATCTGCGATGAGCTCGGCTTTGAGTATCGCTACCCCGATCCGGCACGCATGCCGCTGGCATAAACCCGGCGGGAGATCTGCGTCTCCCGCTGCGGCTCAGACGCCCAGCCGATCGCGCAGCGCATACCATACGGCGCCCATTGCCGTCAGAGGAACTTTAAACCGGCGTCCGCCAGGGAATGGCAGATGCGGCAGCCGGGCAAAGGCATCAAACCGCTCCGCCTGACCGCGCAGCACCTCGGCAATCAGCCTGCCGGCGAGATGCGTGCAGGTTACGCCATGGCCGCTGTCGCCCTGCATAAAATAGGCGTTCCGCTCCAGCTGACCAAACTGCGGCATCCGCGACAGCGTCAGCAGAAAATTACCGCTCCAGCGGTGGCTGATTTTGATATTGCGCAGCTGCGGAAATGTGCGCTGCAGCTTGGGCAGGATCAGAGCGTCAATGTCAGCGGGTTCGCGCGCGCCATATACCACGCCTCCGCCATACAGCAGACGGTTATCCGCGGTAAGACGAAAGTAATCGAGCAGATAGTTACAATCTTCCACGCAGTAGTTGTTAGGCAGCAGCCCGAGCGCCTGGTCGCGGCTCAGCGGTTCGGTGGTCACAATCTGCGAGCCGCACGGCATGCTTTTGCGGCTCAGGCGCGGCTCCAGCCGCGCCGGCAGATAGGCGTTGCCGGCAAAGATCACAAAGGTGGCATGCACCTCCCCGTGCGCGGTGGTAATGCGGTGCGGTGCGCCGTAGTGCACGGCGAGGGCGGCGGAGTGTTCATAAATACGCCCGCCGTGGCGGCGGATCGCCTCCGCTTCTCCCAGCGCCAGGTTCAGCGGATGCAGATGCGCACCGCGCTTATCCAGCAGACCGCCGACATAGCGATCGGTAGCGATTTCCCGCCGGATGCCGCGCTCATCCAGCAGCTCCAGGCTCTGATTGCCGTAGCGCGCCCAGCTCGCCTGCTGACGATGCAGGTGGCCCATCTGCCGCGGGTTGAGGGCAGCGAAAATACCGCCCGGCCGGTAGTCGCAGCTGATGGCGTAGCGATCGATACGGTCGCGGATAATATCGGCACCCTCAAACATCATGCTGCCGAGCATCGCGGCGGTTTCTTTACCGTAGCGCTGCTCGATCACATCCACGTCGCGGCTATAGGAATTAACCACCTGACCGCCGTTACGTCCGCTGGCACCAAAGCCGATGGTGGCCGCCTCCAGCACGACCACGTCGTAGCCCGCTTCGGTCAGAAACAGCGCCGAGGAGAGACCGGTAAAGCCGCCGCCGATAATACAGACGTCGCACTGAATACTCTCCTGCAGCGCAGGCCAGGGGGCGTGCGGATTAGCGCTGGCTGCGTAATAGCTCTCCACATGGTGCATCACATTCTCCTCAGGGTCGTGCCCGGTGATAATCGCTGGCGGCCTGAATAAAAGCAGCAAACAGCTGGCGTGAAACCGGGTTCTGCTCAGACTGCCACTCCGGATGCCACTGTACCGCCAGCGCAAAAGGGTGATGACGCAGGCTCACCGCCTCAATCACGCCATCTGCGGCGCGTGCTTCTATGCGCAGCTGCGGACCCGGCGTGCGTACGCCCTGCGCATGCAGTGAGTTAACGGCGAAGGGGGCCTGGCAGTCAGGCAGCTGACTCAGCAGCCCGCCCGGTTCCGGCGTGACCAGATGCGCCGCAGCGTACTGTTGCGACAGCGGCCGGGCGGGGTCTTCACGGTGATCCTGAAACCCGTCAACCTGATGCAGCTGACGATAGAGCGCGCCGCCATTGGCGACCACCAGCTCCTGCAGGCCACGACAGATACCCAGCAGCGGCATCTGTCGGCTGGTGGCCCAGGTAATGGCCGCAAAGGCCAGGCGATCGCGCCCCGGATCGCTGTGCGCTTCACTGCCCGCTTCGCCATAGTGCCAGGGTTCAATATTGCTGGGGCTGCCGGGCAGCAGCAGGCCGTCCAGCAGCGCCATGCTTTGCGCCAGCAGCTTTGGTGCCTGCAGCAGCTGATGCGGCAGCGGCAGCGGTACGCCACCGGCCGCGACCACCGCATCCGGATATTTATTGTGCAGCGTCTGAGCGGGGTGGGGACCGGCCATGTTCTGGCACATCACTATTCCGATCAGCGGTTTTACAGCATCTGTCATCATCGGGTTACCACGCTGAGAGTGCTGACGCTCTGCCGGCAAATTCAGGCAGGCGTTTAAGCGAGCCTGTTATTCTCAATCTAATCTGCCCGCGCCGAACTGCAAACCAGATTGTTACATTTGCACACTATTTGTGTTGGCGCTATGTTAGAGCTGTAGTTCGGAATTAAAGCATCGCGCAAACCTCATTAACGGTAACTGGCGGGTGGTATATGACGAATATCGTGGAAGTAGAAGATTTCACGCGGCACAGTGAAGAGAAGCGAACAAGCGCGTTCCAGCTGGAGGTGAAAACCTGGCTGGAACGCCATCCCGAAACGCAGTATGTCGATATCCTGTTAAATGATTTAAATGGTGTTTTTCGCGGTAAGCGCATTCCGGTTGCCGCGCTGCCAAAGCTGGAAAAAGGGTGTTACTTTCCCGCCTCTGTTTTTGCCATGGATATTCTCGGCAACACCGTTGAGGAAGCCGGTCTCGGACAGGCACTTGGCGAACCCGACAACCTCTGTATTCCTGTTCCTGGCACGCTTATCCCTTCTGCTTCCGATCCGCAACGCATTGCCCAGCTGCTGCTGACGATGTGCAACCAAGATGGCACTCCCTTTGACGTTGAACCCCGAAACGTGCTGAACCGGCTGTGGCAGCAGCTGCGCAATCGCGGGCTGTTTCCGGTGGTAGCGGTAGAGCTGGAGTTCTATCTGGTTGATAAGCAGCGCGATGCCGGCGGCTTTATTCAGCCACCGTGTTCGCCGGGCAGCGCAGAGCGCAACATGCACTGTCAGGTTTACTCCGTGGACAATCTCGACCATTTTGCTGACGTGCTGCGCGATATCGACGCGCTGGCGCAGCGGCAGGGGATCCCGGCCGATGGCGCTCTGGCGGAAGCCTCACCGGGCCAGTTTGAGATCAATCTCCATCACACGCAGGACATCCTTAAAGCGTGCGACGACGCGGTGCTGCTGAAGCGGCTGGTGCGACAGGTAGCGGAAAATCACGGTATGACCGCCACGTTCATGGCGAAACCCTATGAAGAGTATGCCGGCAGCGGCATGCACGTACATATCAGCATGCTCGACGCGGCGGATCATAACGCGTTCTCTCTGGATGATGGCAGCAACTCGCCGCTGCTGAAGCGCGCGCTGGCGGGCATGATTGACCTGATGCCGGCGTCAATGGCGCTGCTGGCGCCCAACGTCAATGCTTACCGGCGCTTCTCGCCAGAGTCGTTTGTGCCGCTGCAGGCGTCGTGGGGACATAACAATCGCACCGTGGCGCTGCGCATTCCGTGCGGCGACAAAGAGAACCATCGCGTGGAGTATCGCGTGGCGGGTGCGGATGCAAATCCCTATCTGGTCGTGTCAACAATTCTTGCCGGTATTTTGCACGGTCTGGATAATCAGCTACCTTTACCTCATGCGGTGACCGGAAACGGACATGCGGCGGAAGGGCTGGCACTGCCGATTCGCCAGAGCGACGCACTCTATGAGTTTGAGAGCAGCTACCCGCTGCAGAAGCTGCTGGGAGAGCGTTTCAGCCGCGTGTGGCATAGCTGCAAGCAGTGTGAGCTGCGCGAGTTTGAGCGATTGATCACCGCTACAGAGATTGACTGGATGCTAAAGAACGCCTGACGCACAGAAGAATTGCGTTAACGTCTTGTGTCGATGGTATAAGTTGGGGCAAAATATGCCCCCTGCAAAAGACAGAACATAGCCGACGCATTGAGCGTCGGTTATTTTTTTGCATAATGTTTTTAATACATACATAACCGAGGCCGGACACGTATCCGGATAGATAGACACCGAAACACGCTTCTGCGTGAGATTTGAGGAACAAAGATGGGACTGTTTACAATTGCACCAGCACTGGCTGGTTCTCGCTTTCGTGATGATTACGGCGCGGCGACAATCGCAAACACTAATATCACTTCTCACTGCAGCACGTTGCGCAGTATCCCTGTGGTACAACTGACATCAGTTGCTGCTGTAGGGGGTCTGAACAATGGCGCTTAATACCTCTGCCGCACCTCAGCGTGCACATCTGAAAAAAACTCTGACCCTGCTTCCGGTCGTCATGATGGGCCTGGCGTATATGCAGCCAATGACCCTGTTTGATACCTTCGGCATTGTGTCAGGTTTAACCGACGGCCACGTCGCCACCGCCTATGCTTTCGCCCTGATTGCGATTCTGTTTACGGCTGTGAGTTACGGTAAGCTGGTACGCCGCTTCCCATCTGCGGGCTCCGCTTATACCTACGCTCAGAAAGCCATCAGTCCGCACGTCGGCTTTATGGTGGGCTGGTCATCGCTGCTGGACTATCTGTTCATGCCGATGATCAACATCCTGCTGGCAAAAAGCTACTTTGAGTCGCTGGTGCCGGGTATTCCGTCGTGGATTTTCGTTGTGCTGCTGGTGGCCTTTATGACCATCTCCAACCTGCGTGGTATCAAAACCGTGGCTAACTTCAACAGCGTCATTGTGGTGCTGCAGGTTGTGGTCATGGCCGTGATTACCGGTATGGTGGTTTACGGTGTGGCGCACGGTATTGGCTCCGGTACGCTGGTAAGCACGAAACCGTTCTGGTCTGAGCATGCTCAGGTGGTGCCGATGATCACCGGTGCGACGATTCTCTGCTTCTCGTTCCTCGGCTTTGACGGCATCAGCTCGCTGTCGGAAGAGACCAAAGATGCTGAACGCACGATCCCGCGCGCGATTTTCCTGACGGCGCTGATTGGTGGCGTGATCTTTATCGCGGTCTCCTACTTCCTGCAGCTCTACTTCCCGGATATCTCGCGTTTCCAGAATCCGGACTCGTCACAGCCTGAAATCATGCTGTTTGTGGCCGGTAAAGCGCTGCAGATCGGGATCCTGATTTTCTCTGTGGTGACCGTGCTGGCGTCAGGTATGGCGGCACACGCAGGCGTTTCACGTCTGATGTACGTGATGGGCCGCGATGGCGTCTTCCCGCAGCGTATCTTTGGCTTCGTGCATCCAAAATATCGCACGCCGTCACTGAACGTACTGCTGGTGGGCGCGGTGGCACTGCTGGCTATCAACTTTGATCTGGTGACCGCTACGGCGCTGATCAACTTTGGTGCGCTGGTCGCGTTTACCTTTGTTAACCTCTCTGTGATCGCGCAGTTCTGGATCCGTGAGAAGCGTAACAAGACGCTGAAAGACCATCTCAACTATCTGGTGCTGCCTGTGATGGGCGCGCTGACGGTGGGTGCACTCTGGATCAATCTCGAAGAGACTTCCATGGTGCTGGGTCTGGTATGGGGCGCAATTGGTATCATCTACCTGGCGTTCGTCACCCGTACTTTCCGTAATCCGGTCCCGCAGTTCAGCGAAGAAGTGTGATGTTCGTGACCGGGTGCGCAGCGATGCGCACCCGGTCTGCTCTCTGCAGTACCTGCCTCCTGATATCCGTTACCTGCGTCTGCCGTTTCCTCTCTGTGCTTCCAGCTCTTTGTTCATCATTACTCGTCCCTCAGCAGCAGCATAATGACGCCACTATCCCGGCGGGCCGGGCGATGGTGAAACCTAACGCTCACTGCTACATCATCGATAACACGCCACACAGCTTTATTAAGCCACTGAGCCGCGTAATGAAGTCTGCTAACACCTTTTCGCGAATAAATCACAGTTTTTTATTTTATTCACAACTTAATGAAATAAAAAATATCAATAAGAATATCTGCCCGCGTGCTTCTGCTAATTCATAAACTGACTTATGTAAAGTTGCTTTATTTTTTGACTAAATTGATTGTGCTTTATTTAGCAGGAGTGAATAATTATCAATATCACTCTCTGTGTCCTTTTAAAAGGAATATTGAATGGCGCTTCTCAGGCTCGTTACAGCGACCAGCTGTCAATTCATCCTCGGGGCTGCTCTCTGCAGCGTGCCTGTCTCCCGGGCTCAGGTTTCTAACTCAGGCGATTCATCTCTCACCTGTCAGCCATCGGGAGGCTGTTCAGGCAATATTGGTATTTCAGCCACGGGAACGGCAACCCTCTCTGATGGATCGTTTTCCAGCCTTTCAGACATTATCAGAGTAGGCCGGTTTGGCACGTTTTTGCTGACTGGCGCGACTACTCGTCTTAGTTCTTTTGGCATGAGTCTTGGCGACAGCAGTGCGCCGGGAGCAGGCTCAGTGCTGGTGAACAATGGCGGATATCTCAGCCTGCAGCGAAGCGACATCTATGGCACTGTGACGGTCAGAGGTAGCGGTTCAGATTTTGTTTTATATAATTATGACAATAACTATTCGTTAAATAAGGGATCGGTTCTCAATATACTGGACGGCGCAACAGGTAGAGTTGCGCAAATAAACGGTTTAATCAGTGACGGCAGCACAGTTAACGTTTCTGGTAGGGGCTCATACCTGAGCATGCATTCAAGCATAATGGTTGATGATGAGCGATTAACAAACAGCATCATTAATATAGAAAATGGCGGATTGCTCGATACACGGGGGCGAAATAGTAGCAATCAACCTCCAGTAAATATGGTAGCAAATGGAGGCTCAATAGGCATCAACGGTTCAAACTCAACTTTACAGGTAGCTGACCTGGTTATAAATGGAACCGACGTGCAGATCCTAAACGGCGGATTAGCCGACCTGACAGGTAATATGGTCCAGACCGGGGGGCGCCTGCTGCTTGCCGGAGGCGGCACTCTGACGGCAAATACCTTCAGCTTAACCGGAGGCTCAGGCTCAGCCCCGGCAACCCTCCAGATTGGTGATGCCACAAATGGAATAAATGGGCCAGGCGTGATCAATACCCGTTTTACCCGTTCAATTGCCCTGGCTTCAACGTCATCATCGCGTGCAGGCGTGGTATTTGATCACACCGGTTCAGATTATGTTTTTACCCATGCTCTCACAGGCAACGGGGATGTCGCCGTGTTATCCGGCACCACTACTTTGGCTAATCAGAACAGCTATTCAGGCACCACCTCTGTAACCGGCGGAGTGCTGCGCGCGGGAGCGGCCAACGCCTTAAGCAGAAACTCCCGCTATCGCCTGTCAGGCACAGGTACGCTGGACCTGAATGGCCTAAGCCAGGATCTGGGGCAGGTAACCAACGACGGCACCGTCATCGTAAGCGGTTCAGCATCACCAACCGTTGTGAATATGAATGCAGGATATACAGGCAGCGGACGGCTGTCAGTGGCTGGCGAGAATACAACGCTTAATATTACCGGACCGTTTACAAATGTGGGCGCTGTTGAGGCGGCATCCGGCGCAAAAATCACTGCAGCTGCGCTGACTAATAATGGCCGGGTCATGCTCAGAGATACCGGGACCACGCTCACGCTCGCAGACGGGCTGACCAGCAATGCTGACTTCAGCGTCACTGGCGGCGCAGCGGTCACGGCCCGGCGCGTGACGAACGGCGGCACTATGCTGCTGAGTGGCGCAGGCAGCAGCATGCGTCTCTCCGGCCAGTATGACAACGCCGGCATCCTGCAGCTTGAAGAGGGTGCTGGCTTTACGTCAGGCACTTTCGTTAACGACGGAACCGTGCTGATTACCGGCAGCGGTACGCAGCTTCACACTGACACCCTGACAAACAACAGCACCGGTCTTATTGACCTTAACGGCTTTAGCCGGACGCTGGGCGACATCATCAACGCCGGTACCATCAACCTTGCCGGGAGCAGCGCCGGTGCGGTGCTGACCGTAAACGGCAACTACACCGGCTATAACGGCCTGCTGCTGTTTGGTACTGAACTGGGCGACGACAGCGCCACTTCAGATCGGCTGGTCGTGACCGGTGATGTAACCGGCACTACCCGGGTCCAGGTGAATAATCTGGGCGGTAGCGGCGCAGAGACGCTGAACGGTATTACGTTGATTGAGGTAGAGGGCAGCGCGGACAGCAGCGCCTTTACGCAAGAGGGCCGCATCGTGGCGGGCGCCTACGACTACCGTCTGGTGCGCGGGAACCGGGACTGGTATCTCACCAACCGTACGGATCTTGAAACCGGGCTTCCCATTATTCCGGATGAAGAAGAGGGCAACGGCAGCGGTGGCGATAATGGTGGCGGTGATGGTGATAGCGGCAGCGGTGATAACAGCGGTGGTGATAACGGCAGTGGCAGCGGGGGCAGCAGCGGTAGCGACGGCAGCGGCAAAGGCGTCATGGTGCTGCGTCCGGAGGGGGGCGCCTATGCGGCAAACCTGGCCACGGCTTCGACGCTGTTCGACACACGCATGAACGACCGCAAGGGCACCTGGTACCTTGATCCGGTCACGGGGGAAGAGAAGCATACTTCGCTGTGGCTGCGCACATCGGGCGATCATAACCGCCTGAACGGCGGTGACGGCCAGCTATCGACCCGGGCGAACAGCTTTGTGACGATGCTGGGTGGTGACGTGGCGGCAACGGATACTACGCGACTGGGCCTGATGGCGGGCTACGGCAACAGCAAGAGCAACACGCAGTCTGATATCACCGGCTACCGGGCCCGGGGGCAGGTTAACGGATACACTACCGGCCTTTACGGGACCTGGTTCGCGCAGGGAACAGACGAAAAGGGTCTGTGGACGGACAGCACCATGCAGTACAGCTGGTTTAACAACAGCGTAAATGGCGAAGATGAGGCGGGCGAATCATACCGGTCAGCAGGGCTGAGCGCCTCACTCTCCACCGGCTATGTGATCCCGCTGGGCGCAAATGCGCGCACGGCATTCTTTCTGCAGCCGCAGGCGCGGGTGAGCTGGTCAGGAATTAAGGCGGATGATCATATTGAGCGCAACGGTACGCTGGTGCAGGGTTCAGGCCAGGATAACATAAGCAGCAGCCTGGGGATGAAGGCGTTCATGAAAGGTCACTCGCAGCTGGATGAGAGTACCGGCCGGCAGTTTGGCATGTTTACCGAACTGAACTGGATCCATAACACCCGGGAGTATGCGGTGCGGATGGACGATGTCAGCGTTTCGCAGAGCGGCAGCCGCAACATCGCGGAGGCGCGCGTGGGAATAGACGGGGCGCTGGGCGGCGGCTTTGGCGTAAAAGGCACCATCGGGCAGCAGGTGGGTGATAAAGGCTGGTCAGATACGGCGGCGGCGGTAAGCATTAGTTACCGGTTCTGAGCCTGTGCGGCCTGATACGGGCCTGCGGCGGCAGGCAACACCCTGCCGCCGCAGCGCCTCTCCTCAGGAGACCAGCGCCTGAGCGTAGTGATAGAGCGCTTTCAGCTGCGCCATCTTATCCGCATCCTCTTCGTGCAGGCTGGCGAGCGACTCCAGCTCCAGCAGAAACGCCTGTACCCGCTCTGGATTTAACGCTTCGCGGCGATGCTGCAGCCAGCGCTGCTGCTCGCGATCGTCGAGGGTGCCGGGGAAATTACGCGCCCGGTAGCGGAACAGCAGCGGATTGACGCGCGCGTCGTTAAACGTAAGATCCAGCGCGGGCAGGTTCTGCGGCGCCGTCTGACGCAGAATATTCATGCCGGCGCGATCGGCATCGCTGAAGAAGCCGTCATAGAGTTGCGCATCAACATCCTCTGACGGCGTAAACGGCTCCGCTTCAGCAAACAGCGTCACCACTTTTTCGCGTACGGCGACGTGCTGGCGCAGCAGGGCGAGGTTCGCCAGACAATGCTGACGATCGATCCCGAGCCGCTCCGCATCCTCCGGGCGCAGCGTACTGGCCGGGGCCAGCACCGGGCATTTATTGATGTGCACCAGCTTGATCGGCACCGGAGCCGCATCGCCCAGTTCGCTCTGCCGCGTATAGAGGCGCTCGCGCAGCGCATCCGGCTCCAGCTCCAGCAGCGGCGTCATATCGCCCGCCAGGTCCGCCACAATCAGCGCATTTTTATTATCAGGATGCCACGCCAGCGGCACGATCCAGCTGGTATTGCCCCGCGCGGCGCCAAACATACCGGAGACGTGAACCAGCGGCTTCATCTGCGGAATATCAATCAGGGTCATCAGCTTCTGCTTATTACGATGCGCAAACAGAAACGCATACAGCTTTGGCTGTTTCTCTTTGACCAGTTTTGCCATCGCCAGCGTCGCCCATACATCCGACATCGCATCGTGCGCCTGTTCGTGCGCCACGCCGTTGGCTTGCGTGAGATGCTCCAGCTTAAAGCTGGGAAAGCCCTCATCATTTTCCGGCCAGACAATCCCTTCCGGGCGCAGCGCATAGCAGGCGCGCATCACATCCAGCAGATCCCAGCGCGAATTGCCGTTCTGCCAGCTCCAGCCGTAGGGATCAAAAAAGTTGCGGTAGAAGATGTTGCGCGTGACTTCGTCATCAAAGCGCACGTTGTTATAGCCGATCACGCAGGTATTGGGCTGGGTAAACAGCGCGTGGATACGTGCAGCAAACTCCGCTTCCGTAACGCCGCGCGCGCGCGCAACCTGCGGCGTAATGCCAGTGATCATCACCGCTTCCGGCTGCGGCAGATAGTCATCTGCAGGCTGACAGTAGAACACCTGCGGTTCACCCACCGGGTTAAAGTCGGCATCGGTGCGCAGGCCGGCAAACTGGGCCGGACGATCCAGCGACGGGCTCTTCCCGAAGGTTTCATAATCATGGAACAGAAAGGTGAACTCAGAGGCGGGCACGGCGTTATCCTGGATTGAAAAATCAACCCACAGAATAGTCGGGCGTTTCAGTCAGCACAACCCTCATCCATTGCGCTGCGGGCGGGTCTGAGTTTTTTCTGTACGGGACATACTTTTTTTCAATTTATTCAGATATCAAAGCGCTATTTGCCGTACAACGTGCGGCGGTAAATTCATTTTTAAACTGAGGACGATGTGTTGAAAAGGCGTGTGTGGGTAACTCTTTCTGGATTAGTGTTTGTGGCATCAATAGCGCAGGCGGAGGACAGCCTGGCGTTTCCCGTGACGGCGCCGGGTATTGATGCCGCATCATGGGTATTAATGGACGCTACCACCGGGCAGATCCTCACTGCCGGCAATCCGGATGCGGAGCGTAATCCCGCCAGCCTGACTAAACTGATGACCGGCTATGTGGTTGATCGCGCCGTCGATCAGGGAAAAATTACCCGGGATGATGTTGTGACCGTAGGCAAAGATGCCTGGGCGGCCGGAAACCCGGTGTTTAAAGGCTCTTCGCTGATGTTTCTCAAGCCAGGCGATAAAGTCACGGTACGCGATCTGATGCGCGGGGTCATTATCGACTCCGGCAACGACGCCTGCGTGGCGCTGGCAGACTATGTCGCCGGCAGCCAAGAAAGTTTCGTCACCATGATGAACCACTATGTACAGAAGCTCGGTCTGACGCATACCCATTTTGAAACCGTGCACGGCCTCGATGCGCCGGGTCAGCACACCACGGCGCGCGATCTGGCGGTGCTGTCGCGCGCCATTATTAATGGCGAGCAGGACTTTTACGCCATGTACAGCGAAAAGACCCTGAGCTACAACGGCATTACGCAGAACAACCGTAACGGCCTGCTGTGGGATCAGCATCTGCATGTCGACGGCATGAAAACCGGGCATACCGAGAGCGCCGGGTTCAATATCGTCGCCTCCAGTGTTGAAGGGCGTCACCGGCTGATTGCGGTGATCATGGGCGGCAAAAGTTCCAAAGGACGCGAAGAGCAGGCGCGCAAGCTGCTGACGTGGGGGCAGAGCAACTTCGATACCGTGCAGCTGTTCCATGCCGGTAAGAAGATCGGCAACGAAAACGTCTGGTATGGCAATCCGCATAAAGTCGAGGTAGGCACCACGCAGGATATCTATCTGTCTCTGCCGCGCAGCGAAGTGGCTAACGTGATGGCGAAATATGTTATCGATCGCAAAGATCTTACCGCGCCGCTGAAAGCGGGCGAGCAGATTGGTGAGATTCAGGTACTGGATAAAGACAAACAGCTGGCGAGCTATCCGCTCTATGCGCTGCAGACGGTTGAAGAGGCGGGCATTCTTACCCGTATCAGCGACTACGTGAAGCGTAAACTCTGACAGGTTTAACCGTGGCGTTATCGCTGCGTTTCTTTATTGAAAGCAGAATGTAACGCCACGGTTACCTGATACGTACGGATAGAAAAAAAGCGGGAAAAAGCGGCGGCAGGGGCTGAAGCCAGCTGCCATGCCAGGGTAACATAGCGCGCAAATTTTTCCCGTTTCCGGATCACCATGTTACGCGCTGACAAGCCTGTCTCGTCGATTGAATTCTGGTTCTACCGCCACTACCGCGCCGTACACGGCGTGCGTATCGCAATCGCCTTTGTGCTCTGCTTTCTGTTTGTCAGGCTGACAAATATTCCCGAAGGTACCTGGCCACTGATTACGCTGGTGGTGGTAATGGGACCTATCTCAACCTGGGGAAACGTGCTGCCGCGCGTGATTCAGCGCATCAGCGGAACCTTTGCCGGGCTGATTTCCGGACTGATTGCGCTGAAGCTGGAGCTGATCTCGCTGCCGCTGATGCTGGTCTGGTGCTTTGCGGTAATGATTGTCTGTGGCTATCTGACGCTGGGCAAACATCCCTACATGGCGCTGCTGATTGGCATCACGCTCGGCGTGGTAGTAGGGGCGCCAGCCGGTGATTTCACCGTGGCGCTGTGGCGCGGCGGCGATGTGATTTTAGGCTCGCTGATGGCGCTGCTGTTCAGTGCCATCTGGGCGCAGCGCGCCTATATCCACTGGCGTATACAGCTTTCAGATGCGTTTGTCAGCATGGCAAAGATCCATCACGCCGGCTTTTCCCCTAATCTGGTCGAGAAGCCGCGTCTCAATACGCGCTTTCAGAAGCTGCTCAGCAGCGTGATCAGAATGCGCGCGCTGCTTGAGCCCGCCAGTAAAGAGACGCGTATTCCAAAATCGGTGTTTGAAGCGATCCAGACCATCAACCGTAACATGGTCAATACCATGCAGATGCAGATTGAAGCCTGGTGGGCCTCACGCGAGAGTCATCTGCTGCTGCTCAGTGCACCTGCGCTGCGGCGTACCCAGCAGATGACTGAAGAGACGCTGAACGCGCTGGCGCTGCTGCTGCAAAAAGGCGAGACGGAACAGGTTATCGCAAACAGCCACGCCCTGGAGGAGATAGTGCAGGAGCTGGAGGCGCTGATCGCCAGCGGCAGCGCGCAGCTTGAAACCACGGCGATTTACGGCTACGTCTGGCTGAGCCTGGAGCAGGCGCGGCAGCTGGAGCGCATGACCGATCTGGTCCGGCTGGCGCTGCGTAAATAGTTTTCTCCGGCAACCACTTAGTGCGAATCGCCCTTTCTTTGCGCTAAGATAAGAGCCAGTCTGAAATTTGCTGTGAGAATTGCTAACCCGGCTCAACAGCCGCTAAGCTACAACTCTTGACGTTATATGACTATTCCGCCTGCTGCTGCAGGCCTTAAGAAAGGTGCCAACATGGAAAATGCCAAGCAATCATTTCAGGACGTGCTGGAGTTTGTGCGTATGTTTCGTCGTAAAAACAAACTGCAGCGCGAAATTCACGATAACGAAAAGAAAATCCGTGATAACCAGAAACGTGTGTTGCTGCTGGATAACCTGAGTGAATATATCAAACCCGGCATGAGCGTGGAGGCGATCCAGGAGATCATCGCCTCTATGCGCGTGGACTATGAAGATCGCGTGGATGAGTACATCATTAAAAACGCCGATCTGTCGAAAGAGCGTCGCGACCTGTCGAAAAAACTGAAAAGCATGGGTGAGCCGAAAGGACACTAAGTGCGGCAGTAAGGTTTCACTGTGACGAGGTCGCCATTATGGCGACCTTTTTAATGCCTGCGCCAGGACCTGCAGCTGGCGGGCAATTTCGCTGTTATCCAGGCCATCCTGCTGCGGAGCGGCCGTGGTTTCGCGCAGAATCAGCCCGGTCTCGAGCAACGGCGCAGGCAGCGTCTCTCCGGCCAGCTGCGCCAGGATCCGGTCCACGCTGATACGCCCAAGCTGCTGCAGATCCTGCCGGATGGTGGTCAGCGGTGGCTGATACCAGGCGCTCTCTGCGGTGTCATCGTAACCAATCAGCGAGATATCCGCCGGGATCGCCACGCCGTGCTGGTGTAGCGCGCGCATCGCACCCAGCGCCATCTGATCGTTAGCCACCAACAGCGCCTGCGGCAGCCGATCCGGCAGCAGGGTGAGCAGTGCCTGATAGCCGGACGCCGCGCTCCAGTCACCCTCCAGAACACAATAAGGCTGCAGCTGATGCTGTGCCAGCGCCCGCTGCCAGTCCGCAAAACGTGCGCGGGCAGAGGCTGAGCGCGCCGGACCGTTCAGCACGCCAATTTCACGATGCCCCAGCGCCACCAGATGATCCACAGCCTGCAGCGCCCCGCAGCTACTCTGATACTGACACTGCGGCACCGGCGCGCAGGTTTCGACATCAAGAAACAGGGCGGGTTTACTGCCGCACTGCTGCTGAATCTGCGCCGCCTGTGCGGCATCCAGCGGCAGGTTAATCAGCAGGGCATCAACGCGCTGCGCCAGCAGCTCATTGACCGTATCGGATGCGGCGCTCTGCGCGTTAGCCATGGCGATCACCAGGTGATACCCCGCCGCCGCGGCCCGCTGCTGAATCGCAGAGGCGATCTGCGCCGGCGCCATCAGCGCCAGATCGCTGGTGGCCAGTCCCAGCGTGCGCGTTGCCTTTCCCGCCAGCTGCTGCGCCACGCGGTTGGGTACGTAGCTGAGTTCTGCCATCGCCGCCTCTACCCGGGCGCGCGTGCGTGCCGAGACCTGCGACGAATGGTTCAGTACCCGGGAAACCGTTTGATAAGAGACGCCGGCCAGGCGGGCGACATCATCCAGCGTTACAGAGCGCGCGGTCATTACATTCTCCTGAATTGACTGCGGCGAGTGTAACAAATTTTCCCGTTAGTCACCTGTTCCCGCGTTGTTCAGAGCCGGGTAACGCCCATGGCTGCCGCCTGCTGCTCCCACGCGAGCACCTCATCATAGTAGCTGCGGCGGGGCACGGAGAAACCGGCCAGCAGGTTAGCCTGCATCAGCGGTTTAAAATCCTCAACGTTGGCCAGTTCAAATAAGGCGCTGCGCAGTTTTTCCAGCAGCAGGCTATCGGTGCGGGCAGAGGTAATAAGCGGCAGGGCCGGGCAGAGCGGCGTCTCGCCAATAATTGTCACATCGGCCAGCGCCTGCGGCTGATACTTCTGCAGCAGCGCCCAGGTAATGCAGTCAATGGCGGCGATATCCGCTTCATTGCGGCGCAGCGCCGCCAGCGACTGCTGATGGCTGCCGCTGAAGTGCGTTTCGGCAAAAAATTTACCGTTCTCTGCAAGCGGTGCGATCGCATAGCGCAGGGCGTTGTAACCGGAGTGTGAGTCAGCGCTGTTGCATACGGCACGGCGTCCGCGAAAATCTTCCAGCATGCGGGCGTTCTCCGCCTGGCGCACCACCAGCCAGCTGCGATAACGCAGATCCTGGCAGCCCGCTGCGCACGACTGCATCGTACCAACCAGCTGTACCTCCGGCAGCTGACTGACCAGCGCATAGCCGCAGGTCTGGCTCAGCAGCAGATTGTCGTCGCGCCAGTGGGTAAGCAGATCGTCCGGGGCGACCACCTCTGCTGTCACATCGCGTTTTGCCAGCAGTTTCAGCAGCGCGCTGGTTGTGGCCGCCGTCGTCGCGCTGTCGATGTCATACATAGGTAAAGAGATAAGGTGCATAGGGCATCCCTGAGTGCATCAGCCTGTTCGGCAAATCAGTGTTTAAGGATAGCTGAGATTGATAAGCGAGAGGGTGGCTGCGGTTGTACAAAAAAGTTGAAGATGCGCACGAAAACTATTGGCTATCACTGCCTGCCGCGCTGGCGTACCCTCTGTTTATCGATTTATACATAGGTAACGTCAGGCGATTTTGTCGCCGGCGGGGAGCACTGAAACATGAAAAAAATTGGTTTTCTCTCATTCGGCCACTGGACGCCATCACCCCATTCTGCCACCCGCTCGGCGCAGGATGTACTGCTGCAGTCTATTGACCTTGCGGTGGCGGCAGAAGAGCTGGGGGCCGACGGCGCCTACTTCCGCGTCCACCATTTTGCCCGTCAGCTGAGTTCGCCGTTTCCGCTGCTGGCGGCGGTGGGGGCGAAAACCCGCCGCATTGAAATCGGGACTGGCGTTATTGATATGCGTTATGAAAATCCGCTCTATATGGCAGAAGACGCGGGCGCAGCCGATCTGATTTCCGGCGGCCGTCTGCAGCTCGGACTGAGCCGCGGTTCACCGGAGCAGGTGATTGAGGGGTATCGCTACTTTGGCTTTGATCCCCGCGCCGGCGAGAGCGATGCGGATATGGGACGCCGGCATACCGAGGCGCTGCTGGACGTGCTGCGCGGTGAGGGGTTTGCAAAGCCAAATCCGCAGCCGATGTTCCCGAACCCGCCAGGGCTGCTGCGCCTGGAGCCGTTCTCTGAAGGGCTGCGCGAGCGTATCTGGTGGGGCTCCGGCTCAAACGCCACTGCCGTCTGGGCCGCAGAGCAGGGGATGAACCTGCAGAGTTCTACCCTGAAAGATGATGAAACCGGCGAACCCTTCCATGTGCAGCAGGCACAGCAGATCCGTGCCTACCGTGCAGCCTGGGCTGCCGCAGGCCATCAGCGCACGCCGCGCGTGTCGGTGAGCCGCAGTATCTTTGCGCTGATGAATGATACCGATCGCGCCTATTTTGGCCGCGGTGGTCAGGATCAGGATTCAGTCGGTTTTCTGGATGAGAAGACGCGCGCCATCTTCGGCCGCAGCTATGCAGCCGAGCCGGATCGCCTGATAAAGATGCTGGCAGAAGATGAGGGTATTGCAGAGGCAGATACGCTGCTGCTGACTATTCCAAATCAGCTCGGCGTGGATTACTGCGCGCACGTTATCGACAGCATCCTCACCCACGTCGCCCCGGCGCTCGGCTGGCGTTAACCGGCCGTTTGAAACCAGGGCCGCATAAATGCGGCCCCTACGTTGCATTATCATTCATGGCGCCCTGGCCGCGTATAAAATCAGGGCCGCATAAATGCGGCCCTTACCGCCATTACAGGGGCGCCATTCATGGCGCCCTGACCGCGTATAAAACCAGGGCCGCATAAATGCGGCCCCTACGGTACACCATCATTGTAGGGGCGCCATTCATGGCGCCCTGGCCGCCGATGAAAACCGGCGCCGCTATGTGGTACCGCGCTCCCACCACAGCTTGTCCAGCGCATAATAGCGGTCGCGCTCTTCTTCTGGCTGATTGAGATCGCGCTTCCACGGCTTGGCGAGGATATAGTGCAGGTTTTTAACCTTATCCTGCTGCCACATAGCGCTGTGCTGAAATGGCAGCGTCTTCAGCGCGTTATAGATATAAGAGAGCGGCAGCCAGCGTCCGGCAAACACCTCATTCAGCAGATCCTGCTCGGAGAAGGGATAGCGCTTAAGATCGTCAATCTCCTGCACTTTCTGCTGCAGCCAGCTGAACACAGCGTTATCCGGTTTCAGCACCAGGAAACCGCCATTGAGATAAGCATCAAGCGTGGCGGGCGCCGTTTCACCCCGGTCATGCCAGGTATAGTGACAGTTTTCCGGCTGCCAGCTGGCCGGATAGCTCGCAATCTGGTTTGGATTACAGCGGCAGGCGTGGCAGGCGGCCAGCGCATACTTACCCATATCCAGCGTAAACAGCTCATCCATATTCTGCAGGACCAGCATATCGGCATCCAGAAAGACCACGCGCTCATAGTCGGTCAGCTCCCACGCGCGTAGTTTACTCCACACCTCGCCAAACTGTGCCGAGGCGTAGTGCTGCTCCAGCGCGCTGTCAGGCATCAGCGGTGCGACCGGATGGATCACGCAGCCCGCAGCCTGCAGCGCAGCGCGCGTGTCAGCATCGATTGCATCCGTTACCATCACAACCAGCGGCCAGCGGGTTTCACTGCGCTGAAGCGAACGGTGCAGCGCTTTCACGCCAATAACATAATCGGGCTGCGTCAGCAGCGTTACCCAGGCGAACATACTCTCTCCCTGTACAAACATCAGTCAAAAAGCGCGGTGGTATAGTCGTTACTGAAACGACGGGCAGGATCCAGCGTCTCACGCACCGCGCGGAACGCATCCCACTGTGGATAGATATCGCGCCACTGATAGCGCTGCGGATCGTAATATTTCCCCCAGTGCGGACGTCCGCCTTCGGCAGCCAGCAGCTTCTCCACCTCCGTCAGAAAATGCAGGCCCTCCTGCGACAGCGAGCCATCATCCGCGTAGTAGACCACAAAGCCAAAGAAGCAGGAGGGCTGCTGATGTGACGGGCTCAGCCAGCCCTCCGAGGCGCCGGTGCAGCGCAGGATAATCGGGTAGTGCATATGCGGCTGATGCTCAGCGTACCAGGCTTTGATTTTGCTGATAACCTGCGGCGTTCTATCGAGCGGCACGGCAATTTCTACGTTGATCTGCGGCACCGCAATACCGCGACAAAAAAGCTGATAAATATCGCCGCTGACATCGGTGAAATCGCGGAACCGGGTGACGGTGCGGAACTGTTTACCGCCTTTACCGTGGATTTGCGTATCGCGGTGCATTTGCGCCAGCGTCTGATCGATCGTATGGTTCAGGCTGCTGTCGGCGTTATCGCCATGCTCAATCACCTGACGTCCGTTGGCGTGCCAGGCCTGCGTATCCTCATCGCTCGCCTGTTCAGCGTTCCAGACGTGCATCAGGTTGTCATCGACAAACCACCAGGCTTTGCTCAGCTCATAGTCGCTATTCCACTTCAGCAGATCCTGCTCCAGTCCATCGGCACTGACGGCAAACTTGTAGCAGGTAAATAAGCGAAACGGCTGGGTGCGCAGCGTAACCGCCGTCACGACGCCAAGCGAACCCAGTGCAACCTGCGCTGCCGGAAACTCGGGCTCACCGCGCGTAAACTCGCGTACGCTGCCATCAGCCAGCACCATACGGATGCGCAGCGCTTCATCGGCCAGTGAACTCTGCTGTAAACCCTGACCGTGAGTGCCGGTCGCCAGCGCGCCGGCCAGCGTCTGAACGGCAATCACGCCCGGCGAAGAAGCGAGCATGCGATCGCGTGCGGTTAAGGTGTCGTAAACTTCCTGCAGCAGCGTACCGGCTGCAAAAGTGATGGAATTGTCATCTTCAGCCACCACGCCGGTAAAGGCGCTCAGGTCGAGCAGCAGGTCATCAGGCTGCACGCAGAGCATCCGGCCTGGCGACAGCCGGCTGCCGACCAGACGCACTTTTCCGCGCGTATCGCGCAGCAACTGCTGTAGCTCAGCTTCCGTTTGCGGCTGATGCAGCTGCTGACGCTGGCCCACGACAGAGTTCTGCGCCCAGTTCCACAGGGCGGTATCATGTTCAGTATCCTGGGTGTTGCGTAACGGATAGAGAAGGGCATCTTTGTTCACTTCAGTGTTCCTTAGTCTCAGGTCTGTGACGGTCCCGTTGATGAGATCAAGCGTAGACCATCACAGCGAACCCGCAGACGACGGGGCCTGGCGAATGTAACGCAGCGTTGCCGCCACGGCCAGCTGGCGGTTGCGGCGAATGGTTTCCGCTTCGCTGTCGTCAGGCGTGAACAGCGTATGAAAGGTGTAGCGGTTCGACACATGATGCACGCAGATACTGCTGATCAGGCGGTGCACATCCACGCTGTTAAGGTCGCGGTAAAACAGCCCCTGCTGCTGGCCACGCGTCAGTATCGCTTCAAGCAGATCGAGCGCGCTGCGGTTAAGCGTTTTGATCCGCTCAGACTGCATGATATAGCGCCCGCGCAGCAGGTTCTCGCTGCAGACCAGCCGCATAAAGTCCGGATGCGCCACATGATAATCAAAGCTCGCCTCAACCAGTTTGATCATCGCCTGTTCCGGTTCGAGTGTGGCAAGCTGCAGGCTGGTTTCATGCTCGCGCATGGCGCGATACACCTGCTCCAGCACCTCAATGTAGAGCGCTTCTTTGCTGGTGAAGTGATAAACCACCATGCGTTTCGTGGTCTGCGCCAGCGCTGCAATCTGCTCCATGCGCGCGCCCGGCAGGCCATATTCGGCGAAAACAGAGAGCGCAGCCGCAATGATACGGCGCTTTAATCCTTCCGGATCATTTTTGCGTTTACCGGGGGTCTCAGACATGGTTTTCACAGCGTTGATTAAAAACCCCATGATAACACAGGCATACTCCAGCCCGGACAGCAGTACGTGTGGCGCGAAGCCAGCGGTGAATTTCAGGCCGTAAGGAGCGAATTTAGAGAGCGCGCAGAGAGGAGATCATTTTTACTATAGGGCTGTTTTTTAGACGCAGTTCAGGAGAAATTATGTCAGTTCCCTCTTTAATCAGTACCAAAGAAGCTTCCCGGCTTAGCGCCTATGCGATGGGCATCGGCAGTGAATTAAATATGAAAGATGTTACCCGGCCAAAAAGTATGCTGGAGCGTGTTGTTGATATTTTTACATTTGGCGGAGTCAGAAGAGAAAAGGAGGAAGTCTATAAGTCAGTGATAGCTCAACTCAGAACCGAACTTCGTGATAGAAAAGCTACGCCAGATTCACTGCAAAATATGGAAAAAATAGAGCTACATCTTAATAAAATGGATATTACGTTAAGGCCTGATAGTCGGTATAACGTAATGCAGATTATCGTATCCAGAGGAAGCGAAAAGGCAGAGGGTTTTGTACCTGACAGCAATTTTACTGCTCTCTGTTCATCGATCATGCTCAGAGAAAAATTAGGGCTCAGCAGGGATAATGATCTTCTTATGCCATCAGGAGAAATTAATCTTACAGATATTCATGAAGCTAATTTGAATGCGAAGGATATTTTTTCGATTCTTAGTAATGTGCCTCCTCAGATAAAATTAATTACAACTGAAGAGAATACAGATAGGTTAAAACGTGAATATGATGAATTATCAGGAATGAATAATAATACTAAACCTTCTGTTAGCAATGAACCAGAACCAAAGATAAATACCTTAGAAAAAAGCATAACAAACAATGATATAGTTTCTTTTATCGAATTTCGAAAAAATTCTGAGTCTGATCTCGGTCCTGCTACAGGATGTTCTTCGAGTATATATTCAGACAGCGACACGTTGAGTCAATATTCCACGCTTGAAGGAGATACCGAAAGCAATACAACTCTTTATCACAATATGCGAAACCGCAAAGACATGTCGATTAAAGTGAGTTAACTCTTCCATTGCTACCAAAGCCTGACCCTTCTGGCCAGCCTGATACATCACCAGCCAGTACCACATCAAAACGCAACATAGCAAAAAGCCCGCTCAGGTTTCCCTGAGCGGGCTTTTCTAATTCTGGCTCCTCTGACTGGACTCGAACCAGTGACATACGGATTAACAGTCCGCCGTTCTACCGACTGAACTACAGAGGAATCGTGTGAACGAGGCGAATAGTAGCGAGCCCGATCCCGCTTGTCAAAGCCGTACTGCACACTTTTGGTTTAAGTGCGCGCAAAAGCACCATTCTGCTGCTTTTCTGCCTGATATGGTGGCAAAGCAAACTGCCAACAGGATCTCACTTCAGAGGCATTTCCGCTGAGATGTTAGAGGCGTGTCAAATTTTTGCGGTTTGCTGATTTTAAAACAACCGTTTCAGTGCTTTTATGATGAAAATTTCATATGAAGCAAGTATGAAACAAATGAACTGCTTATCATCACGCCGGAAACTATTTTTTACCCGGTGGCGGTGACAGCAAAATTAACCTGTTGATAAGGAGCGCGTTCTTCAGAACAACATCAGCTGGCTTCAGCGCGAAAAGTGCAACTATCCAAAATCTGTACCCATAAATAACGCCAGCCGCGGTGCGCAAAGGCAAAAAATTTTTTTCATTTACCTGATGCATCATGCTGTGCGTGCGTTAACCAACAATAAGAAGGTAGAAGGTGCCCTATGAAATTTAAAAAAGCGTTAGTCACTTCCCTGTTGGCCTGCATGTTGCCCGCTGCGGTTATGGCGAAAGATCTGCAGGTTGGCGTCTCAATGGCGCTGTTTGACGACAATTTCCTGACCATTCTGCGCACGGCCATGCAGAAAGAGATGCAGAAAGATAACGTAAAAGGCCAGCTGGAAGATGCCAAAGGGGATGTGTCACAGCAGCTGCAGCAGGTACAGAACTTTATCGGACAGGGCGTGGACGCCATCATCGTCAACCCGGTGGATACCAACGCCGTGAAACCGATTATGGACGCGGCGAAAAAAGCCAACATTCCGCTGATCTTCGTTAACCGTAAACCTGCCGGTGAACTCACGGACAAGATGGCGTATGTCGGCTCAGACTCCGAGCTGGCGGGTCGCCTGCAGATGGAAGCGCTGGCTAAAGCGATGAACGGCAAAGGCAACGTGGCGATCCTGATGGGCGATTTAGCGAACGAATCAACGCGCGACCGCACCAAAGGGGTGGAAGCGGTGGTCGCGAAATATCCCGATATCAAAGTGGTGCAGAAACAGACCGCAAAATTCACCCGTAACGACGCGGTGGATGTGGTCAGCAACTGGATGACCGCCGGCGATGACATCCAGGCTATCGCCTCTAACAACGATGAAATGGCGATTGGCGCACTGCAGGCGCTGGGTAAAAACCCGAACCATATCCTGATCGCCGGCGTGGATGGCACCCCGGATGCGCTGCAGATGCTGAAAAACGGCAAAATGGTCGCCACGGTTTTCCAGGATGCCAGCGGGCAGGGTGCAGGCGCAGTGCGGGCTGCGGTGAGCCTCGCAAAAGGGGAGAAAGTTGAGAAAGTGATCAACATCCCTTACCAGCTGATCACCAAAGAGAACATGGCGCAGTTTGAGAATCGCAACCAGAAATAACCGCTCTCCCCTTAAGCCGTATGGAGGTGATGTATGACCGCTTTTGCGCTTGAAGCCGAAGGCATCAGCAAGTTCTTCCCCGGAGTGAAGGCGCTCGATAACGTCTCACTGCGAATCAGGCCGGGGTCGGTACATGCCCTGATGGGCGAGAATGGCGCAGGCAAATCCACGCTGATGAAATGCCTTATCGGGATTTACCGTCCCGATAAGGGCACTATTCGCATCAAAGGGGAACCCGTGCAGTTTCAGGACACCATGGACGCGCTGCGTTCCGGCATCTCGATGATCCATCAGGAGCTGAACCTGGTACCGCATATGACCGTGGCGGAGAACATCTGGCTCGGGCGTGAACCGATGAAGTTTGGCTTCGTCGATCACGCCCTGCTAAACCGCCAGACGCAGGAGTTGCTCAACAAACTCAATATTCGCCTCAAAGCGGATCGCATGGTGGGCGAGCTGAGCATTGCGGCACAGCAGATGGTGGAGATTGCCAAAGCGGTATCGTGGAACTCTGACGTGGTGATCATGGATGAACCCACCTCCGCGCTGACCGAAACCGAAGTGGCGCACCTGTTCACTATCATTCGCGACCTGCGGGCGCAGGGCAAGGCGATTATCTATATCAGCCATAAGATGGATGAGATTTTTACCATTACCGATGAGATCAGCATCTTCCGCGACGGCACCTGGGTCGGCAGCAACGATACCAGCGCGTTTACGCGGCAGTCGCTGATCACCCAGATGGTAGGGCGTGAGCTCACCCAGCTGTTCCCTAAATTCAACGGCACCATCGGCGACGATGTGCTGACGGTGCGCGGCCTGAGCAGCAAAGAGCGCTTTAGCGATATCAGCTTCAGCGTGCGCAGGGGAGAAATTCTGGGCGTGGCCGGGCTGGTGGGCGCAGGGCGCAGTGAGGTGATGGAGAGCCTGTTTGGCATGGAGAGCTACGACAGCGGTGAAGTGCTGATTGACGGCGTGCCGGTCAGCATCGATTCGCCCTCCACGGCCATCGAGAAAGGCATGGCGTTTCTGACCGAGGATCGCAAGAAGTCAGGGCTGTTTCTGGTTCTTTCAGTAATGGAGAACATGAGCATCGTTAACATGCCCGGTTACACCGGCAAAAGCGGCTTTGTCAGCCATGTGAAAATGGCGCAGGACTGTATGGAGCAGATCCGCAAGCTCAATATCAAAACCCCGACCATGGATCAGATCATCAATAACCTCAGCGGCGGTAACCAGCAGAAAGTGCTGATTGCGCGCTGGCTGCTGGCACAGCCGAAGATCCTGATTCTGGACGAACCGACCCGCGGCATCGATGTGGGAGCCAAAGCAGAGATCTACCGCCTGATCAGCGAACTCGCTAATCGCGGCGTCGCTATCATCATGGTCTCCTCTGAGCTGCCGGAAATTCTCGGCATGAGTGACCGCATCATGGTGATGCACGGCGGGCGCATAACCGGCATCCTCAGTAAAGAAGAGGCCGATCAGGAAACCATTTTGTCGCTGGCATCTGAGTGAGGCTTGAGATCCCTATGAATAATGTAAAAGCTACGGCCGCGCAGGCCACTGAACAAAGCTCCTTCTTCAGTAATCTGCGCCACAAGCTGCCGAAAGATACCGGCATTTTTGTGGTGATGTTAGGCATTGCGCTGATTTTTGAAATTGCCGGCTGGTACGTACGCGACCAGTCTTTTCTGCTCAACACCAACCGTTTAGTTCTGATTGTGCTGCAGGTCGCCATCATCGGTATTATCGCGGTCGGCGTTACGCAGGTCATTATCACCACCGGTATCGATCTCTCCTCCGGCTCCGTTATCGCCCTGACGGCGGTGGTGGCGGCAAGCCTGGCGCAAACCTCAGAAAGCCTGTCGCCGATGTTTCCCTCGCTGGTTAACCTGCCTGCGGCTATCCCTATTGGCGCCGGTATTGGCGTCGGGCTGCTGTGCGGCGTCATCAACGGCGTGCTGATCACCCGCACCGGTATTCCGCCCTTTATCGCCACGCTGGGGATGATGGTGTCCGCGCGCGGTCTGGCGCAGTACTATACGCAGGGTAATCCGATCAGCTTTCTGTCAGACAGCTTTACCTCGATTGGTCAGGGCGCCATGCCGGTTATCATCTTCCTGGTGGTGGCGTTCCTGTTCCACATCGCGCTGAAACATACCCGCTACGGCAAATATGTCTATGCGATTGGCGGCAACATGACGTCAGCTAAAGTGTCCGGCATCAACGTTAACAAGTATCTGATCATTGTCTACACCATCGCCGGCGCGCTCTCGGGCCTGGCAGGCGTCGTACTGGCAGCACGCGTCAGCAGCGGCCAGTCAAGCATGGGGATGGCGTATGAGCTGGATGCTATCGCCGCAGCGGTTATCGGCGGCAGCAGCCTGATGGGTGGCGTAGGGCGTATCACCGGCACGCTGATCGGCGCCGTGATCCTGGGACTTATCAAAAGCGGCTTTACCTTCGTGGGCGTGGACGCCTATGTACAGGACATCATCAAAGGCATGATCATTGTGGCTGCGGTTTCCATTGATATGCATCGCAACCGCAAAAAACGCTGAGTCACCTCGCTCTGCGACACGGCTGACCCTGGCATAACCGGGGTCAGGCCGGAGGCGGCACGCGACGCTACCGCCTCTCCGTCATCACTTTTTTGCACGTCTGCCTTGCAGGTTTTGCACCAGCAGAGTGCATGCCATCCTCCGCTTTACCCGCCCGCTGCGGCATCAGCACACTCTGTTTCCTTTCGGGCAATCACAAAAGCTTATTTTCCAGTCTCTTAATTACCACTGTCCGCCGTTTTTTTCCGCGATGAAATAACTGGCCTGCTTATTGCAAAACTCTGTTTATCGGCCAGCAGGCTACGCGCCCTTCAGGGGTTAACCGGATTGACGGAGGCAACATGAACTTAAGACGGCTGAAATATTTTGTGAACATCGTCGATATCGGCAGCCTGACCCGCGCCGCCGAAGTGCTGCACATTGCGCAACCGGCGCTCAGTCAGCAGGTGGCGACGCTGGAGAGCGAGCTGGATCAGCAGCTGCTGATCCGCACCAAGCGCGGCGTAACGCCTACCGACGCGGGTAAAATCCTCTATGCGCACGCCCGCACCATATTGCGCCAGTGTGAACAGGCGCAGGCCGCCGTCAGCAAAGCGGGCCAGACGCTGAGCGGACAGGTTTCTATTGGTCTCGCACCCGGCACGGCCGCCTCTTCTCTGACCATGCCGCTGCTGCAGACCGTGCGCGAGCAGTATCCGGACGTGCTGGTGTATCTGCATGAAAACAGCGGCAGTTCGCTGAATGATAAAGTGCTGAACGGTCAGCTCGATATGGCCGTGCTCTACGATCGCTCGCCGGCGGCTGGCGTGACCAGCCTGCCGCTGCTGAAAGAGGAGCTCTATCTGGTCGGCGCCACCGCCTGTCCGGGATCGGCGGTGGATCTGGCCGACGTGGCGCAGATGAACCTGTTCCTGCCGCGCGACTACAGCGCGGTGCGCAAGCGGGTAGACGAAGCGTTTTCACTGCGCCGCCTGAGCGCGCGCATCATCGGCGAAATTGAATCGATCGCCACCCTGACCGCCGCGATCTCCAGCGGGCTGGGCGTAACCGTGCTGCCTGAATCCGCGGCCCGGGCGCTGGTCAGCTCAACGCACGCCTGGATGGCGCGCATTACCTCACCGTCGCTGACGCTGCCGCTGTCGCTGAATATGTCTGCGCAGCTGCCGCTCTCACCTGCGGCGCAGGCGGTCAAAACCATACTGCTGTCGCTGCTGAATAAGCCAGCGGTTGCCGATCGCGAGCTGATGCTGGTGGGCTAAAAACCACAGCATCGCGATAACGCTCTTTATTACTAAACCGCATAACAGGCGGTTTTTTATTATTTGTTGTATTGACGCCTGCTCCCTACCATGGCGAAAACCGTGCCAGAAGGGAGAGAGGGTGTGAATTTCCAGCAACTTAAAATTATTCGGGAAGCCGCCCGCTGCGACTTCAATCTGACTGAAGTCGCCAACACGCTGTTTACCTCGCAGTCAGGGGTCAGCCGGCATATCCGCGATCTGGAAGATGAGCTGGGCGTAGAGATATTTATCCGGCGCGGAAAACGTTTGCTGGGCATGACGGAGCCGGGCAAAGCGCTGCTGACCATAGCCGAACGCATTCTCGATGAGGCGGGCAAGGTGCGGCGTCTGGCCGATGTGTTTACCAATGAGACCAGCGGCGTGCTGACGATCGCCACCACCCATACCCAGGCGCGTTACAGCCTGCCGCGCGTCATCAAAGCGTTCCGCCAGCTCTATCCCAACGTGCGGCTGGAGCTGAATCAGGGCTCGCCGCAGGAGATTGTCGCCATGCTGCTGGCCGGGGAAGCGGATGTCGGTATCGCCTCCGAACAGCTGGTTAACCACGCCAGCCTGGCGGCTTTCCCCTGGTTCAGCTGGCATCACTCGCTGCTGGTGCCGCCCGGGCATAAACTGCTGCAGCAGCAGCCGGTGTCGCTTGAAAGCCTGAGCGCCTGGCCGTTAATCACCTACCGACAGGGGATCACCGGTCGTTCACGCGTGGATCGGGCGTTTCAGGCGGCCAGCCTGCGGCCCGATATTGTGCTGAGCGCGCAGGATTCTGATGTGGTGAAAACCTATGTTGAGCTGGGGCTGGGTGTTGGCGTACTCGCCGATCAGGCGTGTGATATCTATCAGGGCGAAAACCTGGTCAAGATTGATGCCCGTCACCTGTTTGAAGCTAACACCGTCTGGCTTGGTCTGAAGCGCGGACAGCTGCAGCGCAACTATGTCTGGCAGTTTCTGGAGCTCTGCAACGCTAATTTGTCGCTGGAGGAGATCAGGCGACAGGCGCTCTCCTATGAGAGTGAAGAAGAGCCGGCGCTCGATTTTCAGATCTGAGGCTGTCAGGCTCGGCAGCGGTGTGGCACTCTTCTTCTGCATTCACTAAGGGAGAACCGCATGAGCATGACGTTGCGTGATATTACGGCGGCCGACGCCGCAGCGGGCCATGCCCTGACGCAGCAGGCGGGCTGGCCACACCGTCCTGAGGACTGGCAGCAGCTGATTGCGCTGGGTGAAGGCGTGGTGATGGAGGAGGCGGGACGACTCTCCGGCTGCGCGCTTGGCTGGCGCTGGGGAAGCAGCGCAGCCACCATTGGCCTGGTGGTGGTGGACCAGCAGGCGCGCGGACGCGGTATCGGCCGCAAGTTAATGCAGGCGCTGATTACGCGCTTCGCCGGCTGCACGCTGCGCCTGCATGCAACGGAAATGGGCAAAGGGCTTTATGCACAGCTGGGATTCAGGGAGTGCGGTCAGGTATGGCAGTACCAGACGGCGGCATTAGCCGCGCCTCCCGCTATAGCGCTGCCGCCAGCGCTAAGCCTGGAGCCGGCATGCAGCGCAGCCTGTGCGGAACTCTGCACGCCCGACTGGCAGGCGACCGGCCTGCAGCGTGCGCGTCTGCTGCAGCAGTTGCTGCCCGGCAGCGTGCTGGCACGCGATGCGCAGGGAGTACAGGGTTTTGCCAGCCTGCGTCGCTTTGGCCGCGGCTGGACCATCGGCCCGGTTATCGCCCGGGACGGCAGCGTGGCGCAGGCGCTCGTTGCCGCGCTGCTGCAGACGCTGACCGGTCAGTTTGTCCGGCTGGATACGCCAGACGCCGGGCTGGCAGAGTGGCTGGCAACGCTGGGTCTGCAGCAGGTCGATGCGCCGCACATTATGGTGCACGGCACCCCCTGGCGCCCGACAGAGGAGATGCACTGTTTTGCGCTGGTCTCCCCGGCGCTGGGTTAGGCAGCCAGCGGGCGCAGTCAGGCCATAATCCGGCAGATCCTCTGCACGCCCGTTTCTGTCAGCTACCCTTAAAAGCTGACAACAGCCTTTAAGGGAGCAGCGGGATGAGTAAAAAAACCAGCGATTTTTTTGTCGAGCGCCTGCAGGCGTGGGGCGTCACGCGCATTTATGGCTATCCGGGCGATGGCATCAACGGCGTGCTGGGCGCTATCCAGCGCGCCAATAAAGCGGGTGCCGGCATTGAGTTTATCCAGGTGCGGCATGAAGAGATGGCAGCATTTATGGCTGCCGGCCACGCCAAATTTACCGGTGAGCCTGGCGTCTGCCTCTCCACCGGCGGGCCGGGCGCTACCCACCTGCTGACTGGTCTTTACGATGCGAAAATGGATCATGCACCGGTGCTGGCGATCGCCGGACAGGCTGAAGTGACCGCGCGCGGCGCCAGCTATCAGCAGGAGATGAACCTCGATCGTGTGTTTGCTGATGTCGCTAATTTTGTTCAGGAAGCGGCCGCACCGGCGCAGATCCAGCATCTGGTCGATCGCGGCGTGCGCATTGCGAAAGCGCAGAACGGCGTAGCGGTGCTGATCCTGCCGAAAGATATTCAGGATGAAACCTGGCAGCCACCGCAGCACGCGCACGGTTTTACCCACTCCGGTCCTGGCTATCAGCGTCCGAAAATCGTGCCGTATGAAGCAGATCTGCAGCGTGCGGCAGAGGTCCTCAACGCCGGCAGCAAGGTGGCGATCCTGATCGGTGCAGGTGCGCGCGGCGCGGCAGTGGAAGTGGTGCAGGTTGCGAATCTGCTCGGCGCGGGCGTCGCCAAAGCGCTGCTGGGTAAAGATGTGCTGCCGGACGATGCGCCGTTTGTCACCGGATCAATCGGCCTGCTCGGCACTAAACCGTCGTGGGATCTGATGCAGGAGTGCGACACGCTGCTGATGATCGGCACCGGCTTCCCGTGGACCGAGTTTTTACCTGCCGAGGGCAAAGTGCGGGCGGTACAGATTGATATCGATCCGGCGATGCTGGGCCTGCGCTATCCCTGTGAAGTCAACCTGCACGGGGATAGCGCCGAAACGCTGCGGGCGCTGATCCCGCTGCTGCAGCACAAAAGCGATCGCCACTGGCAGGAGCAGATTGCGCTGCAGGTGCGCGACTGGTGGCAGCTGATGGAGGAGCGGGCGCTGGCGCCGGCTAATCCGGTTAATCCACAGCGGGTAGTGTGGGAGATGTCGCCACAGCTGCCGGACAACGCTATTGTCACCTCGGATTCCGGCTCCTGCGCCAACTGGTTTGCGCGCGACTATCGCGTGAAGCAGGGGCAGCGCGCCACGCTCTCCGGCGGTCTCGCCTGTATGGGTGCCGCTGTACCGTTCGCTATCGCCGCTAAGTTTGCTTATCCCGATAAACCGGTTGTGGCGCTGGTCGGAGACGGGGCGATGCAGATGAATAATATGGCTGAGCTGATCACTATTCAGAAATACTGGCAGCAGTGGGACGATCCACGGCTGATCGTCTGCGTGTTTAACAACCAGGATCTTAATCAGGTGACCTGGGAGCAGCGCGTGATGGAAGGCAATCCGCGCTTCGAGGCGTCACAGCAGCTGCCCGATGTACCCTACGCGCGTTTTGCCGAGAGTCTTGGCCTGCAGGGGATCGTGGTGGATAATCCGGATGAGTTAGCCGCCGCCTGGCAGCAGGCGCTGAGCGCAAACCGCCCGGTGGTGCTGGAGGTGAAAACCGATCCGGAAGTCGCACCGCTGCCGCCGCATATCACCTTTAAGCAGGCGAAATCCTTTATGGCCTCCATGGTTAAAGGCGATCGCGGCGTGGCACAGATTATCGGTGACACCGCCAGTCAGCTTATCCGCCCCAAACGCTGATTCCGCCAGGTATCTGTCGGTTATCCGGGCGCCATAAATGGCGCCCCTGCGGGGTTATGTTCGGGGGCGATAAATAACGTATCCCCCGGTGCTCGCAGGGGACGCATTAATGCGTCCCTGGCGTCGTTTATGCGTCCCTGGCGTCGTTTATGCGCCATGCCCGGTTGTTACCAGGGCGCCATAAATGGCGCCCCTACGGGGTTATGTGCAGATGCGATAAATAACGCATCTCCGGTGCCGCCGTGGGGGACGCATTAATGCGTCCCTGGCGTCGTTTATGCGCCCCTGACATCATCTATTCACCCCCGCATCCTTTAAATGTCTCGTCTCTCCTCGTACAAACAACCGGTCCAGCTCCCACTTCAATGGATTCTCTGCAATATAACGGCGAACTGCAGACAGCTCCTGTTCCGAGCGGATAACGCGGTCATAAAAGCCACGCTGCCAGACAGGCGTTCCGAGCTGGCGGGAAATACCCGCTTTAAAGTGATTAATAATGGCTGATAAACAACAGATATTACCCGGCTGAAGCCAGATGATGCCGTGCAGGTGATTGGGCATCACAATAAATGTATCGGTTGCCAGCGTGTTATAACGGGCAGAAAGGCGCTCCCACTCTTCGGCAACACAAAGGCCGGACGGCGAAGCGTGCATACTGCCGGACAGGATCTCACCCAGCAGCAGCGCACGCTGTCGGGTGACCAGGGTAATGAAATAAGCGCCGGGCGTACGATAATCAAATTGCGTCAGGCGCGGATTTTTTCGGTTTCGCATTGTGCCTCCTTGCGCCTTTATTCTCTCTTTTCAGCGCAGAAAGGCGAGTCAGCCACGTTAACGATGCGAGATGTCGCGAAAAAGAAAACGGTGCCGGTTGTTACCAGGGCGCCATAAATGGCGCCCCTACAAAGTTGTGTTCGGGCGCGATAAATAACGCATCTCCGGTGCCGGTAGGGGACGCATTTATGCGTCCCTGGATTCGTTTATGTGGACCTAACGTCGTTTATGTGCCGTGCCCGGTTGTTATCAGGGCGCCATAAATGGCGCCCCTACGGGGTTTTATCCTGTCGTTTCCTATACCATTTTTTCAATCTCGGTTAGCGGGACGGCGTGGCTGAACAGATAGCCCTGCAGCTGGTTACAGCCGGCGTTGGCGAGGGCGTGCATCTGTCCTTCGGTTTCTACGCCTTCGGCGGTGACGGTCAGGCCCATGGCGTGCCCCAGCCGAACGACGGATTCAATAATCGCGGTTGAGTTATCTGCCACGCCGAGCGACTGGGTAAAAGAACGGTCGATTTTTATCTTATCGACCGGGAAACTGCTCAGATAGTTAAGGCTGGAGTAGCCGGTGCCAAAATCATCCAGCGCGATACGGAAGCCCGCTTCACGCAGCGCAATGATACAGCTGCGGGACGCATGCTCATCCTCAATCAGCACGCCTTCGGTGATCTCCAGCTCCAGGCGCCGCGGATCGGCGCCTTCGCTCGCAACAATCTCCAGCAGCCGGGAGACAAAGCCGCTGCTGCGAAACTGCACTGGTGAAACGTTCACCGCCACCACCACCTGCGGCAGCTTCAGCGACGTCTTACACGCTTCGCGCAGCACCCACTCGCCCAGCGGCAGGATCAGCCCGGTCTCTTCGGCGATAGCGATAAAGTCAGCCGGTGAGATATCGCCACGGGTCGGATGGTGCCAGCGCAGCAGCGCCTCAACGCCGACAACGCGCTCACCGTTAATCTCCATCAGCGGCTGATACCAGACGGCCAGCCCGGTAAAATTAACCAGCGCCTGACGCAGCTCTGCCGCCAGCTCCTGCCGGGTACGCAGCGACTCATCCATCGCTTTCTCAAACTGGCGAAACTGACCGCGCCCGTGATTTTTGGCGTCATACAGCGCGATATCCGCCTTACGCATCAGCTCCAGCCGGTCCACGCCATCTTTCGGTGCCAGCGCCAGGCCGATACTGACGCCAACCCACAGCTCATTGCCCAGCAGATGATAAGGAGCGCTGAGCGCGCTGATAATGCGCTGCGCCAGCGTATGCACCTGGCCGATAGTCTCCGTATCCGGCATCACGATAATAAACTCATCGCCGCCGATGCGTCCCACGGTATCGCTGGTGCGCACAATCTCGCTCAGGCGCCGCGCCACTTCGCGGATCAGTTCATCGCCGGCGTGATGGCCCCAGGTGTCATTGATATTTTTAAACCGATCAAGATCGAGCAGCAGCAGCGCCACGCGGCGATCGTGCCGCAGCGCCGCGGCCAGCGCCTGGGTCAGGCGATCTTCCACCAGCGCGCGGTTGGGCAGGCCGGTCAGCACGTCATGAAACGCAAGGTGCTGCGCCTGCGCCTCGCTGGCACCCAGCCGGACCAGCGACTGCGACAGGCTGAGCGAGGAGGTCCAGATGCGCCGTACCATAAACAGGCAGAGCAGGGTGATAATCAGCACCGACAGCAGCGTTGAGGGCACGATCGTGCGCAGCATCTGCGCGCCGGGCTTATCGGGCTGCCAGCTCAGATAGCCTACCCGCTGGCCGCTCTGCGATGAGAGGGGCCAGAAAGCCATCTCCTTATCAGTGGGCGGCGCGTTGCTAAAGTGCAGCTGCGCCAGCTGGCTGCGATCGGAAAGGTGACGCAGATAGCCGTCGTCAAGAAACGCGACGCTCACCAGGCTAAACCGGTTTGTCGTGTCAGGCGCGCTAATTTCACCCACGGCCAGTGCAGCAGCGCGACCGGCGATGCGCACAAAATCGGCCCGATCTTCTGCGCCCGCCGCGCTGGCTACCAGCGGCGTGGCGAGCAGATCGCGCAGCCACGGACCGACTGCCTGTGGGCTGACCGGCTCACCGTTGCGCCAGGCGGCAACCGGCTGCTGCCTGCTGTCCAGCAGCAGAATCAGCTGATGGGCAAACATCTCATAAAGCCAGCTGCCGACGTTCTGATCCAGCCACGCCCGGTCGGCGTCACGCAGCGTCAGGTGGCTGGCGAGCGGCGACCAGCGCGTCAGGCTGCGCAGCTGGCGCAAATGCTCGCTGAGGCTCTGGTCGAATGAGGCGGCAATCATCCGCTGCTGCTGCTCACGCGCTTCACTGTTGGTCACGGATGTCCCCCAGTAAAGTCCGCTACCGGCCCCGGCAAACGACAGCACCAGAATTGCGATCAGCGGCGCGACCACCTGACGCAAAAAACTGTGCCGGAATTGACGGGATGTTTTGATTGAATTCATTATTTTTTCTTCATATAAACAGGCGGCCGTATTGAATAAGTTAGCAGAAAGACGGGTTTGTGCCTGGCGGAGAGCGGCACGGCGCGAGATGCACTTATTAATCATCCTGATGCGTTAGCTGCTCATTGGCCGCGGCTGATTCATCGCGCCGTCACGTCATCATCACCGCACTGTCATCTGCTGCGCGCATCCTGAGCGTTCATTAAAACGGGCGGGGCAGCCGGACACGGCGCTGAAAGCGCCCGGCTATTTATTGTTTATTCCGGTATCCGGAGAGGACCCATGACTTTACTGGCCAGTTTTCATTATTCCGTCGCGGATGCTCAGCAGGCGTCCCGTCGCGTACACAAAGCGATGAGCGAGCCAGGCGTTATCGTGTCGCTGCCGCTGATGCCAGGCCAGCGCGAACTCTCCTCTGCTGCCAGCGCGCTGCTGCTGACGCGGGAAGAGGGGGCAGATACGCTGTGGCTCGATCCGCAGATTGACAGTGCGGCGCTGCGCAGCACGCTGCATTTTTGTACCGGCATGCCGCTTGTCTCCGCCTGCAACGCCTCGCTGGCCCTGAGTCACGCCCGTGCGAATCCCGATCCCGCTACTTTGATGGCCCGGCAGGCCGCCGCCGGGCATAACCGCACGCTGATTATTGAGCTGCCAGGTCTGAACGGCGGCCTGACGCTGCGTCTCAGCGGCGACGGGCTGCGTGAAACGCGCGCGGTTGCACCGCAGCTGCCGCCGGCGGTGCTCGCTTATCTGCGTGAGCATCCGCATCCCGGCCGGCAGCGGTCAGATCTCATTTTTACCTGCGGTGAAACGCTCATGGCGCTGCCGCATACTGTCCGGGTGGCGGTGTGCTGAGCGCAGGCTATCAGCGGGAAAGCGGTGTGGCAGCAGCCTGCCGCGCGCGGTTAAGCCGTGCGCTGCGCTGCCAGGCCCGCTCCAGCGCCTGAACCAGCTGCGCCTGCTGCCACGGCTTTGCCAGCCGTTCACACAGCGGTAACGTCACCTGCGACCGGCGCAGATCCTGCCCGCTGACCAGCAGCGTGGCGAGCTGCGGCCACTGCTGCTGCGCCTGGCGTATCACATCGGCGCCGTTGAGCGCACCGGGCAGCATCAGATCGCTGATCAGCAGATCGATATCGGGTGTCTGCTGCAGCAGCGCCAGCGCGCTGGCACCGTCGGCGCACTCCAGCGTCAGATAGCCAAGCTGATGCAGATGGTCACACAGCGTCTGCCGTACGGCGGGTTCATCATCCAGCACCAGCACCAGCCGATCGCGGCTCGCACCGGGCTGCGCGGGTGGAGGAGCCGCCACCGGCTGTACCGCCTCCGCCGCGCGCGGCAGCAGCAGGCGTACCGTGGTACCCTGGCCCGGTGCGGTCTCCAGCGCAATTTCACCGCCCGACTGCCGCACAAAGCCATACACCATCGATAGCCCCAGACCGCTGCCGCTGCCGGTGGGCTTGGTGGTGAAGAAGGGTTCAAACACCTGCTGACGCACCTCCGCTGACATGCCGCAGCCGCGATCGATCACCTCCACCACGACCCACTCGCGTTTACCCGCCGCGGACGCTTTGCGCTGGTTCCAGACGCGCAGCACTATCTCACCGGGCTGCTGCTGCAGCGCGTCGCGCGCGTTAACCACCAGGTTCATCAGCGCATTTTCAAGCTGACCGGCATCGATCCATGCCGGCCAGCCCGGGCGTGCTGCTTCTGTTACCAGCTGCTGACCGGGCAGCAGGGCGTGCTGCAGCAGCGAATGCAGATCCTCTACCAGATCCACGACCGCGACCGCCCGTGGATAGAGCGCCTGTTTACGGGAAAACGCGAGCAGTCGCTGGGTGAGCTGCGCGGCGCGGTCCGCCGCCTGGCGGGCACGTTCGATACGGGTTGCCAGCGTGCCAGCCGGCAGCTGATCGGCGGTGAGCGCCAGGCTGCCGATGATCACCGCCAGCAGATTATTAAAATCGTGCGCCAGTCCGCCGGTCAGCTGGCCCACCGCTTTCATTTTCTGGCTGTGCAGCAGCGCCTCCTCCAGCGCTTTTCGCGAGGTGCGCTCCAGCACGGTGTTGACCATGCCGCGACGCGGCACCGGACTGAAGCGCAGCTCCAGCGTCCGCCCGTCCGGCAGCCGCACTTCCTGCGCATCCTGCAGGCTGAGCAGCTGCAGATCCAGCCGTGCCAGCAGCTGCTGATAGTGCAGGCCACGCTGCAGCTCATGCGGCGCAATACCGAGCAGCTGCGCATACTGCGCGTTCCAGACCACCAGCTGACCGCTGTTATCAAACAGCGCAAAGCCGTCGCGCATGGCGAGAAAGGTTGACTCCAGCTGGGTGCTTTTCTCTTTCAGCAGTGAAGAGGTGTGCGCCAGTGAGGCGGTGTTGCGGGCAAAAACGTTAAACGCCCGCGCCAGATCGCCCAGTTCGTCGCGCCGCGTCTGGCCGGGTACGCTGACGCCTTTCTCCCCCTGCGCCAGCTGCGTCATCGCGCGGGCGATAGCGGTAAGGCCGGAGCCGAGATTGCGGTAGATGTAGTAGCCGGCGTAACCGGTGATCAGCAGCGCCAGCAGCATAAACAGCGCGATAAAACCGATGACCGAGTTGAGTTCACGGTGGGTGCTGGCGCTGCGCGCATCGCTCTGCTGCGCCACCTGCTGTACATAGCGGGTGATATCCTCATTGAGCATCGCCACCAGCGCCTTGATACGGTAGGTCGCGTAGGCGATGCCGGTATCGCTCTCCTCAAGCCCGGCGGCGACCGGCTCCAGCGCACGGAGGGCATGGACAAAGCGCGCCCGCTGCAGCGCCAGCACGCCTTCCAGCGGCAGGGCTGACCAGACCGGAAGAATGGATGAGAGCTGCTGCACCGCAGCCTGCGGCGCGGCAGAGCGGATCGCTACCGCCAGCAGGCTCTCGCTCTGCTGGCGCAGCGGCAGAAAAGCGGCGTCGCTCGCAAGCGCTGAGATCCGGTTCAGCAGCAGCTGCGCCTGCCACAGCCCGCTTAGCATGGTGTTGCGCTGCAGGTGGCGCTGATGCCCCCGCTGCAGCAGCAGCGTGATGCTCTGCTCCAGCATCTGGCTGCGCTCACGAATACGGCTGAGCAGGGCGGGCTGCTGCCTGGCCACGGGGGCCGCCGCCAGCTGCGTCAGCGCCTGCTGCAGCGCCTGCTGCGTCTGCTGCAGGCGGGCCGACTCACTCTGATACTCCAGCGCACCCACCACCTGCGACAGGCGTACCGCCGCCGTTGCCACGTTGGCCGTATCACGCGCCAGCGCCAGGCTGCCATTCATATCGGCCAGCGTCTGCGCCTGCGCCTGTTCCTGAATCGTGCCGGCGTGGCGGAATCCGGTAATCGCCACCAGGCTGACCGCCAGCGTCACGCCGACCACCAGCAGATTAAACAGCAGCAGGCGACCACGGGCACCGGCATACCACGGCAAAGTCTGACTCATGCGCCACCCCTCGCAATGCGGAACGTCAGCCGAGTATAAAAGTGGCGCGCAGAGGCAATATGACAAATATGAACGGGCGCTGACATTTTCCATTTATGTTGCGCGGCGACACTGCTCAGCACTATCCGGCAGCAGGAGCGCGGCAATGACAGCACCGATACTGGAGATGCGCGGTATTACCCGGCGCTTCGGCAGCTTTTACGCCCTGAAGGGCGTGGATCTCACTATCTGGCCGGGCGAAGTACACGCGCTGATGGGCGAAAACGGGGCCGGTAAGAGCACCCTGATGAAAATCCTGGCCGGTGCCTACAGCGCCAGCAGCGGGGAGATCCTGATTGAGGGCAAGCCGTACGCCATCCGCGGCCCTAAAGAGGCGCTGGCGGCGGGCATTACGCTGATCTATCAGGAGATCAATCTGGCACCCAACCTCACGGTGGCAGAGAACATTTTTCTCGGCAGCGAGATTGCGCGCGGCGGGCTGGTGAAACGCCGGCAGATGGCGGAAGAGGCGCAGCAGGTGATTGCGCGGCTTGGCGCGCGCTTCAGCGCCACCGATCTGGTCGGCCGTCTGAGCATCGCCGAACAGCAGCAGGTGGAGATCGCCCGCGCGCTGCACCGCAACAGCCGCATTCTGGTGATGGATGAACCTACCGCCGCGCTCTCCAGCCGGGAAACAGAGCAGCTGTTTGCGCTGATCAAGCGGCTGCGCAGCGAAGGCATGGCGATTATCTACATCAGTCACCGCATGGCTGAAGTGTATGAGCTGTCAGATCGCGTCAGCGTGCTGCGCGATGGTGAGTATGTCGGCAGCCTGACGCGTGAGCAGCTCAACGCCAGCGAACTGGTACGCATGATGGTCGGGCGTCCGCTCAGCGATCTGTTTAACAAAGCGCGCGACATTCCGTTTGGTGCTATCCGCCTGGCGGTCAATCACCTGACTGACCGCAACAAGGTCCACCCCAGCAGCCTGGCGGTACGCGCGGGCGAAATTGTCGGCCTCGCCGGCCTGGTGGGCGCCGGACGCAGCGAGCTGGCGCAGCTGATATTTGGCGTGCAGCAGCCCGCCGGCGGCGAAATCTGGATTGACGGAGAAAAAGTGCACATCCGCTCCCCGCGCGAGGCGATCGCGCGCGGCATCGGCTTTCTCACTGAAAACCGCAAAGAGCAGGGGCTGTTTCTGGAACTGGCCGCCCGGGAAAACATTGTGATGGCGACGCTGGAGCGCGACGCCAGCTACGGCCTGCTGAACCGGCGTAAGGGGCAGAAGATCGCCACTGACGCTATCGCCTCGCTCAATATTCGCGTGCCGCATGCGCAGGTTCGCGCGGGCGGGCTATCGGGCGGCAACCAGCAGAAGCTGCTGATCTCCCGCTGGGTATCTATTGCGCCGCGCATTCTGATTCTGGACGAACCGACGCGCGGTGTGGACGTCGGTGCGAAGAGTGAAATTTACCGCATGATGAATCAGCTGGCGCAGCAGGGCGTGGCGATTCTGATGATCTCCAGCGAACTGCCGGAGGTGGTGGGCATGAGCGATCGCGTCTACGTCATGCGTGAAGGCACCATTGCCGGCGAGCTGAGCGGTGACGCCATCAGCCAGGAAAATATCATGACACTGGCCACCGGCGCTCAGCCGGTTACAGCCTGAGGAGAAAGGAATGACCAGCGAAACCGCACGCGTAACCAGCCCGACGCTGAAACGGGCGTTAATGAGCGATCTGCTGCAGACGATCGGGATCCTGCCGATTCTGATCCTGATTGTGGCGGTGTTTGGCTTTATCGCACCTAACTTCTTCACCGAGGCGAACCTGCTGAACATTACCCGGCAGGCCTCTATCAATATCGTGCTGGCGGCGGGGATGACGTTTGTCATTCTGACCGGCGGTATCGATCTGTCTGTGGGCTCCATGCTCGGCACCACGGCAGTGGTCGCGATGGTGGTGTCGCTCGATCCCGCCTTTGCCGGCCTGACGATCCCTGCTGCACTGGGTGCCGGGCTGATCATGGGACTGTTCAACGGCATCCTGGTCGCCTGGGCCGGGCTGCCGCCGTTTATCGTCACGCTTGGCACCTATACCGCCCTGCGCGGGGCCGCCTATCTGCTGGCTGACGGTACAACGGTCATTAACTCCAGCATCAATTTTGAGTGGATAGGCAACGGCTATCTCGGGCCGGTGCCGTGGCTGATCATCATCGCCTTTGCGGTTATCGCGCTCTGCTGGTTCATTCTGCGCCGTACCACTTTAGGCATCCATATCTATGCGGTGGGCGGCAATATGCAGGCGGCCCGTCTGACCGGGATCAAAGTCGGCGCGGTGCTGATTTTTGTCTACGCCATGAGCGGCCTGCTCTCCGGGCTGGGAGGGCTGATGAGCGCCTCACGACTCTACAGCGCCAACGGCAACCTTGGCGTGGGCTATGAGCTGGATGCGATTGCTGCGGTGATCCTCGGCGGCACCAGCTTTGTCGGCGGTATCGGCACCATCACCGGCACGCTGATTGGCGCACTGATTATCGCCACGCTCAACAACGGCATGACGCTGATGGGCGTCTCCTACTTCTGGCAGCTGGTGATCAAAGGCGGCGTGATCATCGTCGCCGTGTTAATCGATAAATACCGTACCCGTCATCACGTCAGCTGAAGGCCGGCAGAACATTTCCAGGTGGCGATCCCGCGGACCGCTGACAATAAAAAAAGCAGGAGAACATCAACTATGCGTTTTAATCCGATTGTAACCGGACTGCTGGCCGCCACGCTGCTGAGCGCGCCGCTGGTACAGGCAAAAGAGCTGAAATCGATAGGGGTGACCGTAGGCGATCTGGCCAACCCGTTCTTTGTACAGATCACCAAAGGTGCCGAGCTGAAAGCCCGCGAGCTGGCAGGTGACAAGGTCAACGTGACGCTGGTCTCCAGCGGCTACGATCTCGGTCAGCAGGTGGGACAGATCGATAACTTTATCGCCGCCAAAGTCGATATGATCATTCTCAACGCCGCCGACTCCAAAGGCATTGCGCCAGCGGTGAAGCGGGCGCGCGACGCCGGCATCGTCGTGGTGGCGGTGGACGTGGCCGCAGATGGCGCTAACGCCACCATTACCTCGGATAACACCCAGGCAGGCGCGATGGCGTGTAAATATATCTCTGACCGGCTGAAGGCGAAGGGCAACGTGGTGATCATCAACGGACCGCCGGTTTCGGCGGTGCAGAACCGTGTCGAAGGCTGCATGAGCGAGCTGAAGACGCACCCCGATATTAAGCTGCTCTCTTACAACCAGAACGCTAAAGGCAGCCGCGAAGGCGGGCTGGAGGTGATGACCGGTCTGCTCTCCGCTAATCCGAAAATCGACGCCGTGTTTGCTATCAACGATCCGACCGCAATCGGCGCTGACCTGGCGGCCAAACAGGCGCAGCGCAGCGAATTCTTTATTGTAGGGGTCGATGGTTCACCGGACGGGGAAGAGGCGCTGAAGCGTAAAGGCTCGCTGTTTGTGGCGACCCCGGCGCAGGACCCGCAGGTGATGGCGGAGAAAGCGGTGGAAATTAGTTACAACATACTGCAAGGCAAGTCTGCTCCCGACAAACCGGTGCTGATCCCGGTGACGATGATCGATCGCGACAACGTGAGCAGTTACAAAGGCTGGACAGTGAAATAACGCGGCAGATTTTCCGGTCGTCATCCCTTTCCTGCCTGCAGGAGAGGGCTGCGGCGGCAGGTATGTTGCCTGGCCGCCGCAGCCTCCATTACCCCTCACGTGACGGGAGCACTTCATGGCACTGATATCTCTGGCGCAGGGGCTGGCCCATGCGCAGCAGCACGGCTACGCGCTGGGCGCATTTAACGTCCTCGATACCCACTTTCTGCGCGCGCTGTTTCAGGCAGCGGAGCAGCAGCGTTCACCCTTTATCATCAACCTCGCAGAGGTGCACTTTAAGTATGTCAGCCTCGATCACCTGGTCGCGGCGATTCGCTGCGAGGCGGCGCGGCACGCGATTCCGGTGGTGCTCAATCTCGATCACGGTCTGCATTTCGAGGCGGTGGTGCAGGCGGTGCGCCTGGGCTTTACCTCGGTGATGTTTGACGGCTCCGGGCTGAGCTATGACGAGAATGTGCGTCAGACGCAGGAGGTCGTAAAACTCTGTCATGCGGTGGGCGTCTCGGTCGAAGCGGAGCTGGGCGCGGTGGGAGGCGACGAGGGCGGGGCGCTGACCGGTGAAGCGGACAGCGCAAAATTTACCGATCCGGCGCTGGCGGCTGACTTTGTGCAGAGTACCGGCATCGACTGCCTGGCGGTGGCGATCGGTAACGCACACGGTAAATATAAAGGCGAACCGCGCCTCGACTTTGACCGGCTGGCGGCGATCCGCAGCGCGGCAGGTATTCCGCTGGTGCTGCACGGCGGATCGGGCATTAGCGACGCCGATTTCCGCCGCGCCATTACGCTCGGCATTCATAAAATCAACTTCTACACCGGCATGTCCCAGGCGGCGCTGGACGCAATAGAAACGCAGATGGATCAGCGCGACGCCCGCTATGACAGCTTTGCTGAGCTGCTTATGGCGGTGGAGCGCAATATCAGCCGCGTGGTCGCGCAGCAGATGCAGATTTTCGGCAGCAGCGGACGCGCCTGAGATGACGGCACGCAGCGGCATTCTGGCCGCCGGTACTCTGCTGGTCGATCATGTCCAGCGCATTACGCACTGGCCGGATCAGGGCTGGCTGACCGAAATCGTGGCGCGCGAGCGCTGCAGCGGCGGCGCGGTGCCGAATGTGCTCCTGACGCTGGCGCGCATGCAGTCAGGTTTACCGCTGGCGGCTGCCGGTATCACGGGCGAGGATGCGGACGGTGACTATCTGCTGCAGCGACTGCGCGAGGAGGGGGTGGATTGCCGCGGCGTAACGCGCACCCGCGCGGCGGCCACTGCCATGACGCAGGTAATGACCGCGCCGGATGGTCAGCGCACCTTTTTTCACGCGCGCGGCGCCAGCGCGCTGCTTGATGTGGCGCATTTCCGCGACCTTACTACTCCGCACCGCATTTTTCACCTCGGCTATCTGCTGCTGCTCGACCAGCTTGACCGGCCCGACGCGCAGTTCGGCACGCGCAGCGCGCGGCTGCTGGCGCAGATGCAGCAGCGCGGCTATCTGACCTCGCTCGATCTGGTCTCGCGCGCCGGCGATCACCGCAGCCTGGTGCTGCCGGCGCTGCGCTGGCTCGACTATTTAATCATTAATGAGCTGGAGGCGGCGGCGCTGACCGGTATCCCGCTGCGGCACGGCGCCGGGCTGGCATCGCCGGAGACGTTTGCTGCCGCGGGCGCGTGGCTGCTGCAGCAGGGGGTGCGTCAGCGCGTGGTGATCCACGCGCCGGAAGGGGCGTGGGGGACAGAAAGGGGCGGTGAGGCGTGCTGGCAGCCGGCGTGGCGGCTGAATGCCAGCGACATTGTCGGCAGCGTGGGAGCGGGTGACGCTTTCTGCGCCGGCGTGCTGTACGCCAGCCACGAGGGCTTTACGCTGTCAGCCACGCTGCAGCTGGCGCACACCTGCGCCTGCTTTAACCTGCGCGCGGCGAACGCGCTGGATGGGATCCGGCCGCTGCCGGAGATGCAGCGCTGGATGGATCAGGCGATCTGCGATACGCGCGCTGCCGGACGCACCACGTCAGCTGAAAATACATAGCCGAGGCCGCGAATGGTGCGGATAAGGTTTGGCTGATGCGGGTTAGCTTCGATTTTGCGCCGCAGCCGCATGATCAGCACGTCGATAGTACGGTCAAAGACATCCAGCGTTTCGCTGTGCGTCAGCTCCAGCAGCTGGTCGCGGGTTAACACTTTGCGGGCGTGTGCGACCAGCGCGCGCAGCAGCGTATATTCCCCCTGCGTCAGCGGCACGCTTTCACGCTGCGGATTCAGCAGCTGGCAGCGCACCTCATCCAGCTGCCAGCCGTTGAACTGCCAGCCCGCAGGGATAACAGCGTCTGGTTCATCCTGCCTGCCGCTGCGGCGCAGTGCGGCGCGCGCCCGCGCCACGACCACGCGCGGATTAAAGGGTTTAGCGATATAGTCATCGGCACCCATTTCCAGGCCCACCACCATCTCCGCTTCCGATCCCATTCCGGTCAGCATGATCACCAGCACATCCGGCCGCTCACGCTGGATCTGCTGCAGAACCAGCAGCCCGTTCGTATCCGGCAGCATCATATCGAGCATCACCAGCGAAATATCCGGATGCTGCGTCAGCAGCGCCTGAACATCGCGCCCGAGGTGGCAGCGATACACGGCGGAAACGTGCTCACTTAAGACATCGTGCAGCAGTTCGCAGATGGCACGATCATCGTCAACGATCAGTATCGCGGGCTTCATGGCGCGGCCTCGTTATCATGCAGAGAGTAAAGGCACTATAACCTGCTGTTTTTAGCCTGCTGAATCGTGCAGCAGAAACGTGAGCGATATCGCCATGCAGAACGCGAAAGCGTGCGGCACCGCAAAATTATCGCGCTTTATAGGGCAGCAAGGAAAACGATTGCGCAGCAGCGGGGCAATGCACCATAATCGCGCCTCTTTCTGGTTCAGACTTTTCTTAACCGGATGCGCAACGGAAAACGTAAACGATTGCGCAGGAGATGGCACAGCAATTGCTATCAGGACAGGGGAAAGCGGAGGGGACACCTCACGTCCGGCAGGCTCGCTTTCAGCAACAACGATCAGCTGTTAACCACTTTGGCCAGTGAGAACGCGCAGCCGCTGCGTCTCCGCTCATGAGAGAAAATGATGTTAGAGAAACTGTTTAAGCTTAAAGCGCACAACACCACCGTGCGCACGGAGATCGTGGCGGGGATCACCACTTTCCTCGCCATGGCCTATATCCTGTTTGTTAACCCCTCTATTCTGGGCGCGACCGGCATGGATAAAGGGGCGGTGTTTGTGGCGACCTGCCTGGCGGCGGCGATCGGCTCAATTCTGATGGGACTGATTGCTAACTATCCGATTGCGCTGGCACCCGGCATGGGGCTGAACGCGTTCTTTACCTACACCGTGGTGCTGCATATGGGCTACACCTGGCAGATTGCGCTGGGCGCGGTGTTTCTGTCGGCGGTGATCTTCTTTGCGCTCTCGATTTTTAAAATCCGCGAGTGGATTATTGCCAGCATCCCCCTGCCGCTGCGCGCCGGCATCGCCGCCGGTATCGGCCTGTTCCTGGCGCTGATTGCGCTGGAAGGGGCCGGCATTGTGGTGGATAACCCGGCGACGCTGGTCGGGCTGGGCGATCTGACCAAACCAGGGCCGCTGCTGGCGCTGCTCGGCTTTTTTATCATCGTGGTACTGGAAGCGCGCCGCGTGACCGGCGCGGTGCTGATTGGCATACTGGTGGTGACCTTTATCTCTATGGGCATCGGCCTGACGCCGTTTGGCGGCGTCTTCTCCGCGCCGCCTTCAATCGCGCCTACCTTTATGCAGCTCGATATTGCCGGCGCCTTTAATGTGGGGCTGGTAAGCGTAATTTTTGCCTTTCTGTTTGTTGATGTGTTTGATAATACCGGCACCCTGCTGGGCGTAACTAAGCGCGCAGGTCTGGCGGATGAGCAGGGCAACGTGCCAAAAATGGGACGTGCACTGATTGCTGACAGCGCGGCTGCGCTGTTTGGCTCACTGCTCGGTACCTCAACCACCACCAGCTATGTGGAATCTGCGGCTGGCGTCAGCGCCGGCGGACGCACCGGCCTGACGGCCATTGTGGTGGCCGCGCTGTTTCTGCTGAGCCTGTTCTTCTCGCCGCTGGCGGGTAGCGTACCGGTCTGGGCCACCGCCCCGGCGCTGCTGTTCGTCGCCGTGCTGATGGCATCGGGCCTGGCGGAAATCGACTGGAAAGATGTGACGACGGCGGCACCGGTAACGGTAACGGCGCTGACCATGCCGCTGACCTACTCAATTGCGAACGGCATCGCCTTTGGTTTCATTACCTGGACCGTTGTTAAGCTGCTGAGCGGCCGCGCCCGTGAAGTGAATAGCGCACTGGTGATCCTCTCGCTGCTGTTTGTCATCAAGCTGGGCTGGCTCAGCGCCTGATGAAAAAAGGGAAGCCCGGACGGGCTTCCCTGCTGATAATGGCTGGCCGGTGCGTTAGCGGAACGGCGGCTCATTAAAGGTGCGCAGCTTGCGGGAGTGCAGCTTATCGCCCTCGGCGCGCAGCAGCTCTACCGCACAGATGCCAATCTGCAGATGCTCAGAGATGGCCCCTTCATAAAAGCGATTCGCCTGACCCGGCAGCTTGATCTCACCGTGCAGCGGTTTATCTGATACGCACAGCAGCGTGCCGTAAGGCACGCGGAAACGGTAGCCCTGCGCCGCGATGGTCGCGCTTTCCATATCCACCGCCACGGCGCGGCTCAGGTTAAAACGCAGCGCGGAAGCGGCGTAGCGCAGCTCCCAGTTACGATCGTCCGTGGTCACCACCGTACCGGTACGCAACCGCTGTTTAACCTCTTCACCCGGCATACCGCTCACTGACTTGGTTGCGTCATAGAGCGCACGCTGCACTTCGGCGATGCTGGGTACCGGAATATCCGGCGGCAGCACGCTGTCGAGCACATGGTCATCACGCAGGTAGGCGTGCGCCAGCACATAGTCGCCAATGTTCTGACTTTCGCGCAGGCCACCGCAGTGGCCAATCATCAGCCAGGCGTGCGGACGCGTCACCGCCAGGTGATCGCAGATCGTTTTGGCATTGGAGGGGCCTACACCAATATTAACCAGCGTAATTCCGCGCCGGTTAGGCGAGGTAAGATGCCAGGCGGGCATCTGATGCTTTTTCCATGCCAGATCGGACATCATCGCCGCGGGATCGGCCGTTTCCGCCGTGATCACCACATCACCGGCGCAGGCGAGGCTGTCATACGGCGTGGCGGGATCCTGCACCTGTTCTATCGCCCAGCGCACAAACTCATCGACGTACCGGGTGTAGTTGGTAAACAGCACGAAAGGCTGGAAGTGTTCCACTGCCGTGCCGGTGTAGTGCCGCAGGCGCGCCAGCGAGAAGTCGGTACGCAGTGCGTCAAAATGGGAGAGCGGAAAGCGGGCATCGGCGTTGAACAGGCCATCTGCGGTCTCATCGCCAATCTGCGACAGCTCGGTGGTCGGGAAATGGCGGGCAATACTGGCGCTCATCGAGCGATCCAGCGACAGATCCGAACCGTCAATCACGTAAGGGTAGGGGATCTCCTGCTGCGACGGCCCCACTTCAATCAGCACGTCATACTCTTTTTCAATCATCTGCAGCTGCTCGCTGAGATAGTGGCGCAGCAGCGCAGGGCGGGTAATCGTCGTGCTGTAGCGGCCGGTATGGGTAAAGCGGCCCCAGGCACGGGTGCGGTTCTGCTGCGGACCCTCTCCCTGCCAGGTCAGGCGCAGCTCCGGATAGACAAACAGCCCCTGCTGCCGCTGCTCTGCGTCGGGCAGCGTACCCTGTTCAGTGAAGTCGCGGATAGCGTTGCGCAGCGCCTCAACCGCCGCATCGTAGCAGCGCTCCAGTTCATCCAGTGCCTGATGGGCAGTCAATCCGTTCCGTTGTGTTTGCATAGATTCTCCTTCAGGAAAATGGATCAGGTTGAGCAGAGCATAGCGGATAAACCGGCTGATATAATTAAGAATCTGTGACGCTATGCCAGCGTAATTATTGCGTACAGAAATTAACGTGGCTGCGCAAAGCGGGCAGAAATAAAAAGTTTGTAATAATGATTAAATGGCCGCTGCAAAGACTTTGCATAATCGCCGGGCGCCTATCATCATTACCTCTCCTCTCTTATCCAAAGTGATTTGGTACTCTCTTGCAAAATCCCGGTGTGGCAGTAATGCGGGCGGTGCGTAATACGGCGTGGTATCTGCGGCGCCGGATGTACCGCACGCTGTTGTGGCGTGAGATCGCGCCGCTGGCGATCCCTATCTTTATTGAAAACCTCTGCGTAATGCTGATGGGCGTGCTAAGCACGTTTCTGGTCAGCTGGCTGGGCAAAGAGGCGATGGCGGGTGTCGGGCTGGCAGACAGCTTCAACATGGTGATCATCTCCTTTTTTGCCGCTATCGATCTCGGCACCACGGTGGTGGTGGCGTTTAGCCTGGCGCGCCGTAACGGTAAACGCGCCCGCGCCGCCACCCGGCAGTCGCTGGGGCTGATGACCGTGCTGGCGCTGGTGCTGGCGCTGGCGATTGAGTTCTGGGGACACCTGATTATCGACGTCATCGCCGGCAGCGCCGATCCGCAGGTCAAACAGCTGGCGCTGAGCTATCTGCAGACCTCCGCCTGGAGCTACCCGGCGGCGGCGATTGCGCTGATCGGCAGCGGCGCCCTGCGCGGGGCGGGCAACACCAAAATCCCGATGCTGATCAACGGCGGCATGAATATCCTGAACATCATGATCAGCAGCGTGCTGATTTATGGCGCGCTGGGCTGGGAAGGGATGGGCTTCGTCGGGGCGGGCCTCGGGCTGACGATTTCGCGCTATATCGGGGCGCTGGCGGTGCTCTATGCGCTCTGGCGCGGTATCAGCCCGGCGCTGAAGCTTACGCTCAGCAGCTACTTCCGCCGCTGGGATCGCGCCATTCTGATGGAGGTGCTGGGCATCGGGGTGCCGGCGAGTATTGAGTCCGTGCTGTTTAACGGCGGTAAGCTGCTGACGCAGATCTTTGTCGCCGGTATGGGCACCAATGAAATCGCTGGCAACTTTATCGCCTTTTCTATCGCCACGCTGATTAACCTGCCGGGCAACGCGCTGGGTTCGGCCTCTACCATTATTACCGGCAAGCGTCTGGGACGGAATCAGGTGATGCAGGCGGAGCGGCAGATCAGGCATGTGTTCTGGCTGGCGATGATCGGGCTTTGTACGCTGGCGCTGATCACCGTGCCGCTGGCGGGTACGCTGGCGCGCTTCTATACCCGCGACCCGGAAGTGATTGAAGTCACGAAACATCTGATCTGGCTCAACGCCGCGTTTATGCCGATCTGGACCGCCTCCTGGGTGCTGCCTGCCGGACTGAAAGGCGCCCGCGATGCGCGCTATACCATGTTTGTATCAATGTTCAGCATGTGGGGCGCTCGCGTGGTGGCAGGCTACCTGCTGGGCATCGAACTGGGCATGGGGGTGATCGGCGTGTGGCTTGGCATGTTCCTGGACTGGACGGTGCGCGGTCTCTGCTTCTGGTGGCGGCTCAATAGCGGCAAGTGGCTGCATAACTACCGGCGTATGGTGGCAAAAGCGGCTGGCTCAGCACCATAACTCACGCAAAGGCGTCTGCGGCGGGAAATGGTGGGCACACTGCGCCTGCAGCAGCTCGGCACAGCCCAGCGCGTCCGTCAGCGCATTATGGGCCGGATAGTGCGGCAGATGATAGCGCGCCCGGCTCTCCGGCAGGCAGAGCGAGGGACGCGACCTGCCGCGCCAGAGTCTCTTCAGCCGGCTGACCGGGGCGTGCTGACAGAGCAGCCCCTCCAGCGCCAGCGTGTCGATACAGGGGAAAATAATGCCCTCTCCGATGCGCCGCTGCAGCGCCGCGTTCAGAAAATGCTGCTCAATGCCGCGATGGTGCACCACCATGACGCGACCCGCCATCATCGTCAGCAGCTTCAGCAGCCGCTCGCTCAGGTCGGGCGCCTGCGCGACCGTCGCGTGGGTGATGCCGTGGATCACCACCGATTCATGGCGCAAGTCGGCCCGCGGGTTGAGGATCCAGTGTGCGCTTTCACTCAGCCGGATACGCGTCAGGCTGAAAGGGATAAGGCCAATACTGACAATATCGTCGCGCCGGGTATTCAGCCCGGTGGTTTCAAAATCCATTGCCAGCAGCGGCACCTCGCCGATCGGCGTCGCCGCGTCCGGTACGCCAGCCCGGTAGTAGTGCTGCAGCGCCGGATGGCGTGCCGTGGCGGCCTGCTGCGCCAGCAGCGCGGGCCACGCGGGCGAGACTTCCGCATGCGGCGCCGGCGCGGGGGCTGAACGCAGCAGCTGTTTACTGATGTGCAGCATGTTTACCTCACACTTTCCGGCCTGGCTGATAGCGGTATTTGAGAAATTTTTGTGCGTTGCTCAGGATCTGAAACGCATCTTTGAGATTTTTGCGTTCGAACTCAGAAAGATTAAGCGGTTCAATGCGGTTATCCGGCTCCTGACCGCTCTCCACGTCCTGCGCCTGATGGCGGATACGCACCATCGAGATAAACTCCAGCGCATCGCGCAGATCCTGACCGCGTCCGTGCGGCAGCAGGTCGGTTTGCATAATATCCTGCAGCCGATCAAACGAGTTGCGAGCGGCTGAACCGGCCGCCAGCGCGTGCACGCGGATCAGATCCGCCAGCGGCGCGGTGCCGCGCCGTTTCATATCGATAGACTGCGTATGCTGACCGGAAGGCTCCATGACAAAATTTTTAAAGAACCCCAGCGGCGGTTTGCGCAGCAGCGCGTTGCGCGCCATGCAGGCGAGAAAGCGCGAGTTGTGCCGGACTTTATGCGTAATGCGTTTATTCAGCTGCTCGCACCACGCCAGCTGGCCCCAGACGGCATCAAGATCGAAGAAGATTGCGCTGTCGAGCAATGTCTGCGGGGAAGGGGTGTCGATCCACTCATCAAAGTATCCTTCCCAGACGGCCAGCGGCTGCCGCCAGCGGCCGTTAGTGGCCATGATGTTGCCGCTGCAGTAGTGATAGCCGCACGCCGCCAGGCCGTCACAGACGCGGCGCGCCAGCGCCATAAAATAGGCTTCATGGCGGGATGCATCATACCGGTTGTCGAGGATCAGTGCGTTATCCTGGTCGGTGACCAGCAGCTGCTCCTGACGCGCCATCGACCCCAGCGTGATAAAGCAGTAGGGCACCGGCGGCGGCCCCAGCTCCGCTTCAGCCAGCGCCAGCAGCCGCTGCGTAAAACTGCGTCCAATCACCGCCATGGCGCGGCCCGTCATCTGCGAATTGGCGTCTTCACGCACGATGCGGCTAAAGCAGGCGCGTACCTCATTTTTCAGCGTGCTCAGCTCACTGATGCTGTTGCAGTGAAAAATGCGGCTGACGAGAAACAGGCTGTTTTGTGACTCATAGCGGATAATATCTGACTGGGAAATCACTCCTACCGGCAGATCCTGCTTCAGCACCGGCAGATGATGTATGTTGTGCTGCATCATGATGAGCATCGCTTCAAACACCAGCTGGTGGTGACTGACGTGGGTCAGCTGCCCGGTCATAATTGTCGCGACTGGCGTATCGAAGCTCAGGCCGCGGGCAATTACCCGGTCGCGCAGATCTTTATCCGTGACGATCCCAGCCAGCGTTTGGGAACGCTCCCCATCCGCCTCCGGGGTCACAATCAGCAGGGATGAGACGCCCTCTTTACTCATTTTCTGTGCGGCTTCACACACCGTGGCGCGGCTGTCGATGGTCACCGGTGGCCGGCTGATTAGCGCCTCGATGCGCGACGTCATCAGGCCGCTCGCCTCTTCGGTACGCGCCACGGTCTGCCGCAGCCGGGTGCGATCTTCCACCTCTACCAGGTCGGCAAACTCTTCATATTTGCTGAACAGCTCATTAAAAATCGGGGCGGGAATCAGATAGGTCAGCGTATCTTCCAGGGCGGTAACCGGAAAGCGCACGCTGTTCTCGCGCAATAAGCCGAACTCACCAAAATAGCCGCCGGCGCTGAGGCGATTATAGAGGTCGCCGTTGCGGCGATAGATCTCCACTGCGCCGCTGCGGATGAGATACCAGGCGTCAACCTGCTGACCAAAGGTGAGGATCGGCGTGCCGGCTTTGTAATAGCTCACCTCAAGGGTGGCTGCGATCCGCGCCAGCGCCGTCAGCGGCAGGGTGTTAAACGGCGGGTAGCGCTGAATAAAATCGATGATTTCCTGATGTCCGGCCTGCATAGCGATCTCCCTTCCTGCACCTGCAGCGGCGGATAGCCCGGTCGGCTATCCGCCTGCTTACGTGCTATTGATTGCGCACGGCGGGAGCCGGGCGCGTCGGGCGCGGCTCAGAGAGCAATCCCTTTACAACCGCGACCGACGCGACCAGCAGCACCAGCGCAAAGGGCAATCCGGTCGAGACCACCATCGCCTGCAGGGCATCCAGCCCGCCGCCGAGGATCAGCGCAATGGCCACCAGCGCTTCAAACACGCACCAGAATACGCGTTGCGCAGTCGGGGATTCAATTTTACCGCCGGAGGCGATGATATCGATCACCAGCGTGCCGGAGTCAGCTGAGGTGACAAAGAACACCACCACCAGAATGATGGCGACCACGCAGGTGATTTTTGCCAGCGGTAGCGTGTCGAGCATGGTAAAGAGCTGCAGCGGCAGAATGGCATCGGCAATACTCTGATATCCCTCAGTAAAATATTGATGGATAGTGGTGCCGCCCAGTACCGTCATCCACAGTACACACGCCAGTGACGGGACCAGCAGCACGGAGATGATAAACTCCCGTACCGTGCGACCACGTGAAATACGCGCGATAAACATGCCGACAAACGGTGACCAGGAGATCCACCACGCCCAGTAGAAGGAGGTCCAGCCGGCGGCAAAATTGCTGTCTGGACGGGAGACCGGATTGGAGAGCGCGGGCAGGAACTCAATATAGGAGACGAGGTTAGAGAAAAAGCCGCTAAACAGCAGCATGGTCGGGCCGACCACGATAATAAACAGCAGCAGCAGACCGGCGAGGATCATGTTCGCTTCTGATAAGCGCCGCACCCCGGCGTCCAGCCCGGCGACCACAGAAAAGGTGGCAATAGCGGTAATCGCGATCACCAGTACAATCTGCGTGGTTTGTCCCAGCGGTACATCAAACAGGAAATTGAGTCCGGACGCCGCCTGCGAGGCACCCAGCCCGAGCGAGGTAGCGAGGCCAAACAGCGTGGCCAGCACGGCAAGGATATCGATCAGATGACCGGGCCAGCCCCATACGGCGTCACCCAGCAGCGGATAAAAGAGTGACCGGATAGTCAGCGGCAGGCCTTTGTTAAAGGTGAAGAGGGCCAGTCCCAGGGCAAGAACCGCATAGATCGCCCACGGATGCAGCGCCCAGTGGAAAATGGTAGCCGCCATGGCCAGCCGCGTGGCCTCTTCTGCTGATCCACTCGCACCGCCCAGCGGCGCCCAGTCGGTACGCACGCCATTTTCAGCCACCGTGCCGCCCATCGCGCTGGAGAAGTGTGACAGCGGCTCCGAGACGCCGTAAAACATCAGGCCGATGCCCATACCGGCGGCAAACAGCATCGAAAACCAGGTGACATAGTTGTAATCGGGTCGGGCGAGGGTGCCGCCGAGACGCACCTTGCCCAGCGGGGAGAAAACCAGACCCAGGCAGATGATCACGAAGACATTACCGGCAGAAAGAAAGAACCAGTCGAGTTTGCTGGTAAGCCAGTTAAGCATACCTTTAAACAGCGGGGCAACGTCACTCTGAAACACCAGCGTTAATATAACGAATACGATTACGGCAATGCCGGATATAGCGAATACCCGGTTGTGAATATCCAGACCAAATGGCCCGACGTTCACGATAATATTATCCTGGCCTACCTGATAGTCAGTATCATAGGGCGATACTTCGCCATCAGGCGTCATCGGATCTCTGGAATCCGCCATAGTGATTTCCTCGCGACTTACGTGTTGTTGTTAAAAACCGGCGCTGCTATCAGGCCAGGTTCTGTTTTATTTAACGCTGAAGATCGTGATCAATCCCTGATTACCCTGTTTTCCGCAAAAAGATAAAAGCGTGCAGCCTGCGGGTGCATTGGCTGCACATTTATATTCAACACTGCACCGGCTAACTAAATACCACCGTGCGCTTGCCGCTTAAAAATACGCGTTTCTCGACGTGATAACGCACCGCGTTAAATAGCGTGACGCGTTCAATATCCTGTCCGCGGCTGATAAGATCGTCGGGATAGAGCGCGTGATCCACGCTCTGAATACCCTGCGTAATAATCGGTCCCTCATCCAGATCATTATTAACGTAGTGCGCCGTGGCACCGACCATTTTGACCCCTTTCTCCCACGCCTGATGATAAGGACGCGCGCCTTTAAATCCCGGCAGCAGAGAGTGATGAATATTAATGGCTTTACCGTCGAGCTTTTCACACATCCGCGGTGAAAGAACTTGCATGTAACGTGCCAGAACCACCAGGTCGATATTATATTGTTCCAGCAGAGCGAGAATCTGCGCTTCCTGTTCTGCGCGATTCGCATTATTTACCGGCAGGTGGTACCAGGGGATGCCGTGCCATTCCGCCAGGGAGCAGAGATCGGGATGGTTTGAAATAATCAGCGGCACATCAATAGATAATTGTCCGGTGCGATGCCGGAATAACAGATCGTTCAGGCAGTGATCAAATTTAGAGACCAGAATAGCCACGCGTTCACGATGCTGCGGCGGGGTAAGCTGCCACTGCATCTCAAACGGAGTGACGCGCGGCGTAAAATTATCGCGAAATATATCGGTACTGAAGTGCGCGGCTGGTGAGAAAGCGACGCGGATAAAAAAGTGGTGGCTGACGCGGTCGTCAAACGAATGGATCTCATTAATATAGTGACCCGATTCCGCCATAAACCGGGTCACGACATCCACCGTGCCTAATTTACTCGGGCAGCTGGCGGTAAAAATCCATGAATCGGGCAGCACGCTCATGGGCGACTCCTGATAATAAGGGAAAGGCGTGCCGGCGGACAGAGAGCCGCGCCAGCACGGCCGGATATTACGCGGTGATCTTCAGCCCATATTCGCGGCTGGCATCCCGCAGCCAGAGCCAGATGTACTCTGCAAAGCTGCGGCGGATCACCAGCTCCCAGCTTTCCGGACCGGTGCGGCGGATCAGCGCGCTGCTCTTCGCAAACACCGATCCGGCAACTTTGCCGACGGGAAACTGTGACGGATGCAGGTCAAGCACCGTGCTCTTTTTCAGTACATCGACCGCGTGTTTACCGGAGAGCGCCAGAATGGTCTGTCCGCCGCTGACGTTCACCACCGAAAAGTGACCAGTAATTTCAGCGCGCAGCGCTTTCTCCACCGGGAACAGCTGATCCATCGGCAGTACCACCAGCCACTCATCGGGGCTCAGCCAGCGCACGGAGATATCGCCATCTTCGGCGGAGGTCAGCGGCGCGGTGGGCAGCGGCAGGCCTAATACCGTCAGGCAGCCCTGCATAAAGCTCGCGCTGTTTTGCGAACCGCGCAGCACCAGATGCCCGCGCAGCGCCAGCTCACGCAGTTCAACGCCCGCCTGCTGCGACTGGCTGGCAGTGACGTTACCGCGATCGGCATGGTGCAGCGGCGATTCAGCGCGTACCTGCGGCGCACTCTGGTTCATTACCGCGACCTGTCTGACGGCCTCTGCGGGTTTGGTTTCAGGTAAGAGGGTTTCAGACATGTTGACGTTCTCCTTTCGGATCGATAAAGACCGGGCTGCAGATTTCCGCTTCCACCACGCGGCCATCTGCCAGCGGATAAAACACGGTTTCGCCCATACGCTGCAGTCCGCCTTTGATAAAGCCCATTGCGATACTGCGGTTCAGGTTGGCGCTCCAGTAGCTGGAGCTGACGTGGCCCAGCAGATCCATCGGCACCGGCTGCTGCGGATTAGCGACCGCCTGCGCGCCTTCCGGCAGGACCACCAGCGGATCGCGCGTTTTCAGGCCGACCAGCTGTTTACGCTGCTCGCGCACGCAGTCTGCCCGCGCCATACCGCGCTTGCCGATATAGCTGAACGGCTTTGAATCGGCGACGCACCAGCCCATATTGAGATCGTGCGGCGTCACCGAGCCATCCGTATCCTGACCGGCAATAATAAAACCTTTCTCCGCCCGCAGAATGTGCATGGTCTCCGTGCCGTACGGCGTCAGATCATATTTCGCGCCGTGCTCAAACAGCTTCTCCCAGACCGCAAGGCCGTAGTTTGCCTGCACGTTGATCTCAAACGAGAGCTCACCGGTAAACGAGATGCGGAAGATACGCGCCGGTACGCCAGCGACCGTGCCTTCCTGCCAGTCCATGAACTTAAAGGTCTCTTTATCCAGCGACACATCGCTGCAGAGTTCCGCCAGCAGGTTGCGGCTCTCCGGACCGGAAATGGTCATGGTCGCCCAGTGATCGGTTACGCTGGTGAAGAACACCTCCAGCTCCGGCCACTCGGTCTGGTGGTAGAGTTCCAGCCACTCCATAACGTGCGCCGCGCCGCCGGTGGTGGTGGTCATCAGAAAGTGGTTCTCCGCGAGACAGGAGGTTACGCCGTCATCAAACACCATGCCGCTTTCACCGCACATCAGGCCGTAGCGGCACTTGCCGACGCCGAGTTTAGCCCAGGCGTTGGTATAGACGCGGCTGATGAATTCGCGCGCATCTTTGCCCTGAATATCAATTTTGCCGAGGGTAGAGGCATCAAGGATGCCGACGCCGCTGCGCACCGCGCGGCATTCGCGATCCAGCGACTGCTGCATGGTTTCACCCGGACGCGGGTAGTACCATGGGCGCTTCCACTGGCCAACATCTTCAAATTTCGCCCCCTGCTGCACGTGCCACTTATGCATCGCGGTAAAGCGTTTGGGATCGAACAGCTCGCCGCAGTTACGCCCCGCGATAGCGCCAAAAGCGATCGGGGTATAGTTCGGACGGAACACCGTGGTCCCGGTCTCGGGAATGGTTTTGCCCGTTACTTTGGCGGCAATCGCCATACCGTTGATGTTGCCGAGCTTTCCCTGATCGGTACCAAACCCCATCGCCGTATAGCGCTTGATATGCTCAATCGCCTCAAATCCTTCGCGCGTTGCCAGCGCAATGCCGGCCGCTGTGACATCATTCTGATAGTCAACAAACTGCTTTGGCGCGCGGCTGATCGGTTTGGTGTGCGGAATATGAAACAGCGCGGCGGGCGGATGCTCAATCCACTTTTTCACCTCGGGCAGGGCGACCTCAACCGGCGTCAGGCCGAGTTGCAGTACGGCATCCTGACCCGCTTTGATCCCTTCCTGCAGCACATTGTCGAGCGCGTAGCGGCCATTGATGCCGCCCGCCGTCAGCTGCTGCTGCGCGGTCGGGCCGGGCAGAAAGCCAATCACTTCATTGTTCCAGACCGGACGGCTGCCGGTATGTCCGGCGAGGTGGATCACCGGGCTCCAGCCACCGGAGCTGGCGACGGTATCGCAGGAGAGGGTAAAAGGCTTACCGGTGAGGGCGTCGCCTTTTTTATCGATGGCGGCAATAGTGACGCCGCTGACGCGCTTTTTACCCTGCACGTCGATCACCGCGCTGCCGCTAATTACCCGAATGCCGCGGCGGCGCACGGCGGCGGCCAGCTCGCCTTTGGTGGCGGCGCGGGTATCCACTACGGCCACCACTTCGCGCCCGGTATCGGCCCAGTCCAGCGCGGTCTGATAGGCGCTGTCGTTGGTGGTCATCAGCACCAGCTGATTGCCGGGCACCACGCCGTAGCGGTTGATATAGACGGAGATGGCGGAGGGGATCATGCAGCCGGGCACATCGTTATGGCTGAAGACCAGCGGGCGCTCCTGCGCGCCGGTGGCAAGCACCACCCAGTGCGCCCGCACGCGGTGCATGCGCTGGCGTACCTGTCCGGCCGCCGCGCGGTCGCCGTGGTAATCGGTGCGGTTCTCATTAATGGTGAGGAAATTATGATCGTGATAGCCGTTCACCGTCGCACGCATCAGCAGCATCACTTCCGGCATAGTGGCCAGCTCAGCCACCACCTCAGCCACCCAGTCAGCGGCAGGCTTGCCCTCAATCAGTTCGCGGCTGGCGAGCAGATGCCCGCCCGGTTCGCTCTGCTCATCCGCGAGGATCACGCGTGCGCCGCTGCGGCCGGCGGTCAGCGCCGCCATCAGGCCCGCCGGACCGGCACCGACGATCATCACATCGCAGTGCTGATTCATGGCGTCGTAGATATCAGGATCTTTTTCGCGCGGCGCGCGGCCCAGACCGGCGGCCTTGCGGATAAATTTCTCGTAGGTGGGCCACATTGACTGCGGATACATAAAGGTCTTGTAGTAAAAGCCGGGCGGCATCACTTTACCGCCAAGATTCCCCACCAGCCCCATCAGATCGGACTCCACGCTGGGCCAGCCGTTGGTGGCGGAGCAGACCAGGCCCTCATAGAGCGTCTGCTGCGTGGCGCGCACGTTCGGCACCTGCGTCGCCTCTGAGGCGCCCAGCTGCAGCACCGCATTAGGCTCTTCCGCGCCCGCGGCAACGATGCCGCGCGGGCGGCTGTATTTAAAACTGCGTCCGACAATATCGATACCGTTGGCGAGCAGGGCAGAGGCGACGGTATCGCCTTCGTAGCCCTGATACTGACGGCCATTCCAGGTAAAGTTCAGCGTGGTGGAACGGTTGATTCTGCCGCCGGACGGCAGGCGATTTTTCTGGCTCATGCTCTGCGCTCCTTACCCTTGCTCGCCGGTTTCAGGCTGTTCATCGAGGGTGTATACCCGTTTGATCTCATACGTCTGCGTGTCGCGCGTCAGGTTGAAAAACTTGCGGCAACCGGCGCTGTGCACCCAGAGTTCGTTATGCATGCCGCGCGGGTTTTTACGAAAGTAGAGAAAGGTTCCCCACTCCTCGTCGCTGCAGGCATCCGGATTAGCGGGCCGGGCGATATGCGCCTGACCGCGCGGATGAAACTCTTCTTCTTCGCGATACTCACCGCAGTGAGGACAGTAAATGTGCAGCATGCTAAAAGTCCTTAGTGGGCCACGCCCGCAGCGCCATGTTCATCAACCAGAGCCCCGGTATAAAAGCGGGAGAGGGCAAAAGGTTCAGCTATCGGATGCGGCGTGCCGTGCGCCAGCTGGTGGGCAAACAGGTTGCCGGAGCCGGGGGTGCCTTTGAAGCCGCCGGTGCCCCAGCCGCAGTTGAAAAACAGGTTGCGTACCGGGGTCGCGGAAAGGATAGGGCTGGCGTCAGGGCAGGTATCGACAATGCCGCCCCACTGGCGGTTCATGCGTACGCGGCTGGTGCAGGGGAAAAGCTCAACAATCGCCTGGATCGTGTGCTCAATCACGCTGTAGGATCCGCGCTGGCCATAGCCGACCCAGCCGTCGATGCCGGCGCCAATCACCAGGTCGCCTTTATCAGACTGGCTCATGTAGCCGTGTACGTGGTTGGACATCACGACCGTATCGAGAAAGGGTTTAATCGGCTCGGAAACCAGCGCCTGCAGCGGATGCGACTCCACCGGCAGTTCAAAGCCCGCCATTTTTGCCATCACGCCGGAGTTGCCGGCGGTCACGCAGCCCACGCGGTCGGCTTTAATTACGCCATGGTTGCGGGTTTTCACGCCAGTGATCTTGCCGTCGCTGATCTCCATATCGATCACTTCACAGTTCTGGATCAGATCCACACCCAGACTGTCGGCTGCGCGGGCATACCCCCAGGCCACCGCATCATGACGGGCGTTGCCGCCGCGCCGCTGCACCGAGGCGCCCAGCACCGGATAGCGCGCATCTTTACTGCAGTCGAGCGCCGGGATCTCACGCTGCAGCTGGTCGCCATAGACCATTTCGTTATCGACGCCCTGCAGGCGGTTGGCGTTCGCCAGCCGCTCATTGGTGCGCAGATCCTGCAGCGTATGGCAGGTGTGATAGACACCACGCTGCGAAAACATCTGGTTGTAGTTCAGCTCCTGCGACAGGCCTTCCCACAGCTTCATGGAGTGCTCATAGAGCGCGGCTGATTCATCCCACAGGTAGTTAGAGCGGACAATGGTGGTGTTGCGGCAGATGTTGCCACCGCCGAGGTGGCCCTTTTCCAGCACCGCCACATTGGTAATGCCGTGCTCCTTTGCCAGATAGTAAGCGGTGGCCAGACCGTGACCGCCGCCGCCGATAATAATCACGTCATAGCGTTTCTGCGGTGTCGGGTTGCGCCAGACCTTCTGCCAGTTCTCATGAAAGCTCAGACTGTGTCTGAGCAGGCCAAATCCTGAATAGCGTTGCATGTTTATCTACTCCCGTAACAATACCGCGTGTGCGAATGGACAGAGGGTAAGACGGCGCCCCGCGGCAGGCCGGGGGCGTTCTGGCTTAGCGGTAAACCGGGAAATCTGCACACAGCGACAGCACCTGCTGCTTCACCTGCGCAATTTTCACTTCCAGCTGCTCCTCGTTGTGCATGACGTCGAGGATGTCTGCGATCCAGCCTGCCAGCGTGCGGCAGTTCTCCTCGCTAAAGCCGCGCGTGGTGATCACCGGTGCACCGATGCGCAGGCCGGAGGTCACAAACGGCGACTGCGGATCGCCCGGTACAGCATTTTTATTGACGGTGATATTGGCGCGCCCCAGCGCGGCGTCCGCCGCTTTGCCGGTCAGGCCCTGTTTGATCAGGCTCAGCAGAAACAGGTGGTTATCGGTACCGCCCGAGACCACATCGTACTGACGTGCAATAAAGACCTCCGCCATCGCCTGCGCATTTTTCACTACCTGGCGCTGATAGTTTGCGTAGTCAGGCTGCATCGCCTCTTTAAAGGCTACCGCTTTGGCGGCGATAACATGCATCAGCGGACCGCCCTGGCCGCCGGGGAATACGGCGGCATTCAGTTTCTTCTCCAGCTCCGGATTGGCTTTCGCCAGGATCAGACCGCCGCGCGGACCGCGCAGGGTTTTATGCGTGGTGGTGGTGACCACGTCAGCGAACGGCAGCGGATTAGGATAGATACCGGCGGCGACGAGGCCCGCGACGTGTGCCATATCGACAAACAGCCATGCGCCCGTTTTATCGGCGATAGCGCGAAAGCGCGCCCAGTCAACCACGCGTGAATAGGCGGAGAAGCCAGCCACAATCATTTTTGGCTTATGCTCCAGCGCCAGCGCTTCCACCTGGTCGTAGTCGATCTCGCCGGTTGCTTCGTTCAGGCCATACTGCACGGCGTGATAGATCTTGCCGGAGAAATTGACGTGTGCGCCGTGCGTCAGATGGCCGCCGTGCGCCAGGCTCATGCCCAGCACAGTGTCACCCGGCTGGCACAGTGCCATATAGACCGCCGCGTTAGCCTGCGAGCCGGAGTGCGGCTGCACGTTGGCGTAATCGGCCCCGAACAGCGTACAGGCGCGTTCAATGGCCAGTTTCTCCACGATGTCGACATATTCACAGCCGCCGTAGTAGCGTTTGGCCGGATAGCCCTCCGCATATTTATTGGTCAGCACCGTTCCCTGCGCCTGCATAACGCGCGGGCTGGTGTAGTTCTCTGAGGCGATAAGCTCGATGTGCTCTTCCTGACGTACCGCTTCCTGCTCTATTGCCTGCCACAGTTCACTGTCAAAGCTCTGAATGGTGTCGCTTTTCGCAAACATGCTCTCTCCTTGCCCGGATAATCGCGCGGCGCCTGCTCCGGAACTGAGCCATTCAGGGCAGCGGTAAATTGAGTGTGGGTTGATAATACCCAGCGCCACTGCGGCCAGGATGTTTGGTAACGCCGGGGCTATGTCAATTTGCGACATAGGGCGCTGCCCGCCACCCTGCGGCAGGGTAAGGCGGCTACGCCGGGCGGAAAATGGCGAGTTCACGGTGAAATGCGTCGTTCTCCGGCATCCATCGATTTTTTACGCCATCGATAATGCGGCAGGTAAACACTACATGGCCGTGAGCCCGGGAGAGCAGAATGAGTATTAGCGTCTTCGATTTATTTAAGGTCGGAATTGGCCCCTCCAGTTCGCACACCGTCGGGCCCATGCGCGCGGCGCAGCGCTTTGTTGAGCAGCTGAGCCAGAGTGCCAGGCGGCAGGCGCTCTGCCGCATTAAAATTGAACTGTTTGGCTCGCTGAGCGCAACCGGACGCGGGCACAGCACGGACAAAGCGGTGCTGCTCGGGCTGATGGGGGCCTCACCGGATACCATCGATCCGCACATCATTGACGCCACGGTACAGGCGATCTGTGAAACCGGTTCAGTGACGCTGCCGTGGGGCGAAAACATTGAATTTGACTGGCATCAGGATCTGCTGTTTGTGGATGACGTGCTCGCTTATCACCCGAACGCCATGCGGCTGAACGCCTATTTCCGCACCGGCGACAGCCTCTCGGTGGTCTATTACTCCATCGGCGGCGGCTTTGTGCTGGATGAAGAGGAGGCCACGGCCACTGCACATCTGGTGCCGCAGTGCACGCTGCCCTATGACTTTAACAGCGGAGCGGAGCTGCTGGCCCACTGCCGGGAAAAGGGGCTGCGTATCAGCGCGCTGATGCTGGAAAATGAAAAGGTATGGCGTGACGAAGCGGCGATCCGCAGCGGGCTGGCGCAGATCTGGCAGGTGATGCAGCAGTGCATCGCTAACGGGCTGGCCCAGGAGGGCATCCTGCCGGGTGGCCTGCAGGTGCGCCGCCGTGCGCCAGCGCTCTATCAGTCTCTGCGCCGCGCCTCAGCGGAGAATGTCATCAGCTCGACGCTCTCCGCCATGGACTGGATCAATCTCTATGCGCTGGCGGTCAACGAAGAGAACGCCGCGGGCGGGCGGATGGTGACGGCACCGACCAACGGCGCCGCCGGCATTGTCCCGGCCGTGCTGATGTACTACATGCAGTTTGAACCCCGCGCGCGCGAAGAGGATGTGGTGGACTTTCTGCTGGCGGCGGCCGCGGTCGGGGCGCTGTGCAAAAAGAATGCGTCTATATCCGGCGCTGAGGTGGGCTGTCAGGGCGAGGTCGGCTCCGCCTGTGCCATGGCGGCGGCTGGCCTCACGGACGTGCTGGGCGGCACGCCGGAACAGGTTGAGAACGCGGCGGAAATTGCGCTGGAACACAATCTTGGCCTGACCTGCGATCCGGTGGGCGGGCTGGTGCAGGTGCCCTGTATTGAACGCAACGCGATTGCGGCAATGAAAGCGATTAATGCCGCGCAGATGGCGCTGCGCGGCGATGGTCAGCACTTTATTTCGCTGGATAAAGTGATCCGTACCATGCGCGATACCGGCCGCGATATGCAGGATAAATATAAAGAGACGTCGAAAGGGGGTCTGGCAGTCAACGCGATTGAATGTTAATTCTGTGTAACTAATTGGTTACGACAGCTTATGCGGATCGCCATACGGACAGGCAGTTGACAGTGATGTAAAAGAGTGCAAAATGCGCTGACTTAACCAAAACGGGTCAGCGTCTGCACTGTTTTGAGGCTAAAGGGAGTAGTTCGTGCAGCAATGATCAAATCTGTGAAGCTGAACAAACATTTGTTTCGCTTATGTTAACTGTGTGTCATTTTCCGCAGGGCCATCCTGGTGACGAATGGCATGTCTGTTGCTTACTCTATAGGTGATGGAAAGCGATTGGGGGAGATGCCCCGGGTAATGTTTCTGTTTAGCCTAATAGAGGTCAGCGCACATGTTCGACACAGACGCAATTTTGAAAAGTCCCTCTACTGATATTAAAAAGCGCAGCGTAGGCTTTTTACTGGTCAATAATTTCACCATGATGGCTCTGGCAACCGCAGTTGAACCTTTACGCATGGCGAACCAGCTAAGCGGCAAAGAGTTGTATAGCTGGTGTACCGTCAGCGAAGAGGGTGCGCCCGTTGTGGCAAGTGATGGTATTTCAATTACGCCCGATCATTCGATGGCTAACGTGGCAGCACTGGATGTGCTGATCGTGGTCGGGGGTGTCAACATTACCCGCAGTTATACCAGCCGTCAGGTGAGCTGGCTGCAGAGCATGGCGCGCCGCAAAATCCTGATTGGCGGCATCTGTACCGGACCCTATCTGCTGGCGGAAGCCGGGCTGCTGGATGGGTATCACTGCAGCGCGCACTGGGAGTGCATTGCGTCCATGCAGGAGGCGTACCCCAAAGTCATCTGTACCAACCAGCTGTTTGTGATTGAGCACGATCGCATGACCAGCAGCGGCGGCACCGTGCCGATGGATATGATGCTGACCATGATCCAGCGCCACTTTGGCCACCAGCTCACCGCCGGTATTTCAGAGATGTTTATCTGCGACCGCGTACGCAATGAATCAGACTATCAGCGTATCCCGCTGCGTCACGTGCTCGGCACGGCGCAGCCAAGCCTGGTGGAGGCAGTATCGCTGATGGAGGCCAACATTGAGGAGGCGATCGATCTGGATGAGCTGGCAGGTTACGTCGGCCTGTCGCGCCGTCAGCTGGAGCGGCTGTTTCAGAAATACCTGCGCTGCTCGCCCTCACGTTATTATCTGAAGCTGCGGCTGTTCCGCGCCCGCCAGCTGCTGAAGCAGACCTCCATGTCGATTATTGAAATCGCCCTGGCGTGCGGCTTTGTCTCTACGCCGCACTTCAGCAAATGCTATCGCGAACATCTTGGCGTGCCGCCGCGCGAAGAGCGGCGGGGCGTACACAGTCAGGGAGGCGGCAAGACGCTGACGCAGTTCTTTATGGCGGAAATGCCCGGCCTGACAAACTGGCAGCAGGAGAGCACGGTATCCGCCTCTCTGCGCATCCTGAATGAGGCGCGCTTTGAGCCAACCTTTGGCTCAGTGGCACTGTCAACGGATCTCTGACGCCACCCGCCGCCTGTGATGCGTGCCGGCTGAAAACGCTGCCTTCAGGGCAGCTTTTTTATGTCCGCTCATCGGTTTAAACCATCCGTTCACTTTCCGGGGCTGCGCCAGCTGTCAGGCAAGTGACGTTTTCAGAACAATTCATCCGCAGCGTAAACCCTATTCTGTTTTCATTCGGCCGCACCCGGTTATGAATCAAACCAGAGAGGAAGATATGAACGCTACTGAATTGCACGATTCTGCGATTGTCATCGATGGGCTGGTAATTGCGAAATGGGACAGAGAGCTGTTTGAGGATATGCGCCGCGGCGGGCTGACGGCTGCCAACTGCACGGTCTCCGTCTGGGAAGGGTTTCAGGGCACGGTTAATAATATCGTGGAAATGAATAACCTGATTGCGCAGAACGCCGATCTGGTCACCAAAGTAACCAACACCCGTGATATCCGGCGCGCCAAAGATGAAGGCAAAACCGGCATCCTGATGGGCTTCCAGAACGCGCACGCGTTTGAAGATCAGCTGGGCTACATTCAGGTGTTCAAAGAGCTGGGCGTGGGCGTGGTGCAGATGGCCTATAACACGCAGAATCTGGTCGGCACCGGCTGCTATGAGCGTGATGGCGGCCTCTCCGGTTATGGTCATGAAGTCGTGGCGGAGATGAACCGCGTCGGCATGCTGTGCGACCTTTCGCACGTGGGCGCGCAGACCTCAAAAGAGGTGATCCTCGCGTCGAAAAAACCGGTCTGTTACTCCCACTGCCTTCCCTCTGGCCTGAAAGATCACCCGCGTAATAAATCTGATGAAGAGCTGAAATTTATTGCGGACCACGGCGGATTTGTGGGCGTCACCATGTTTACCCCGTTCCTGAAAAATGGCATTCACTCCACGATTGAAGATTACGTGGAAGCGATCGACTACATCTTCAACCTGGTGGGTGAAGATCAGATCGGCATCGGCACCGACTTCACGCAGGGCCACGGTCAGGCATTTTTCGAGTGGCTGACGCACGACAAGGGCTACGCCCGCCAGCTCACCGACTTCGGCAAAATCATCAACCCGGAAGGCATTCGCACGCTGGGTGAATTCCCGAACTTAACGGCTGCACTGCTGCGCCACGGCTTTACCGAGAAGCAGGTGCGCAAATTTATGGGCGAGAACTGGCTCAACCTGCTGGCAAATGTCTGGCATGAGTGATCGTCTGGCCTGTTCACACCACTAAGCGAGGTAAACCATGGCACATGCGCCTGAAATGCCAATCAGCGTCGATGATGAAACCGGCGTCTGGACCACCGATGCGTTACCGATGTTGTACGTGCCCCGGCACTTCTTCGTGAACAACCATATGGGCATTGAAGAGGAGATTGGCGCTGAACGCTACGCCGCCATCCTCTACAAAGCGGGCTATAAATCGGCCTGGCACTGGTGCGAAAAAGAGGCTGCGCTGCACGGCCTCTCCGGTGACGCCGTATTTGAGCACTACATGAAACGTCTTTCTCAGCGCGGCTGGGGCTTCTTTTCCACCGAAGCGCTCGATCTGAAACAGGGCACGGCGCGGATACGACTCTATCACTCTGCGTTTGTCTATCAGTACGGCAAGGTCAACCGCAAGGTGGACTACATGTTTACCGGCTGGTTTGCCGGCGCGATGGATCAGATTGCGCAGAGCCTCGGCTACAGCGTGAAAACCCGGGCGGTGCAGACGCAGAGCGCGGCCGAAGAGGGATGTGAGTACGGCATTTTTACCGTTTCGCCAGTATAAAACCGGGTACGCAGCGCCGGCTGCGTACCCTGCACAACAACTGAACCGCAGGCTGGCGGGCCGGATATCAGAACGGAATTAAGGTGAAGCTATGTCACAGTTTGATCTGCTGTTTGAGCCATTGAAGATAAATAAACTGACTATCCGCAACCGTATTGTCAGCACCGCCCACGCCGAGGTGTATGCCACTGACGGCGGGATGACCACCGATCGCTATGTGCGCTATTACGAAGAAAAAGCCAAAGGCGGCTGCGGGCTCTGTATCTGCGGCGGCTCAAGCGTGGTCTCGATCGACAGCCCCCAGAGCTGGTGGAGTTCGGTTAACCTGAGTACCGACCGGATTATTCCCCACTTTCAGAATCTCGCCGATGCCGTGCACCAGCACGGCGGCAAAATCATGATCCAGATCTCCCACATGGGGCGGCGCTCGCGCTGGGATGGAGAGAACTGGCCCAACCTGATGTCACCCTCCGGCATCCGTGAGCCGGTGCACCGCGCCACCTGCAAAACCATTGAGGAAGAGGAGATCTGGCGCGTTATCGGCGACTTCGCTAAAGCGGCGCAGCGCGCCAAAGCGGGTGGTCTCGACGGCGTGGAGCTCTCCGCCGTGCATCAGCATATGATCGACCAGTTCTGGTCACCGCGCGTTAATAAGCGCACCGATGAGTGGGGCGGCAGTTTTGAAAAGCGGATGCGCTTTGGCATCGAGGTGCTGAAAGCGGTGCGTGACGCGGTCGGCCCCGATTTTGTCGTCGGCATGCGCATTACCGGTGATGAGTTTCATCCCGACGGCCTCAGCCATGAAGATATGCGGCAGATCGCCGCGTACTACGATAAAACCGGCATGGTCGATTATTTTGGCGTGGTCGGCTCCGGCTGCGACACCCATAACACGCTGGCGAATGTTATTCCGAATATGAGCTATCCGCCTGAGCCGTTTCTGCATCTGGCGGCGGGTATCAAAGAGGTGGTCACGGTGCCAGTGATCCACGCGCAGAATATTAAAGATCCCAATCAGGCGCAGCGTATCCTCGAAGCGGGCTACGTTGACTTTGTGGGTATGACGCGGGCGCATATCGCCGATCCGCACCTGATCGCCAAGATCAAAATGAATCAGGTCGATCAGATCCGCCAGTGCGTCGGCGCGAACTACTGCATAGACCGGCAATATATGGGGCTGGATGTGCTGTGCATTCAGAACGCAGCCACCTCGCGCGAATATATGGGGCTGCCGCATATCATCACCAAAACCGAAGGGCCGGTGCGCAACGTCGTAGTGATTGGCGGCGGACCGGGCGGGCTGGAGGCAGCGCGCGTGGCGGCAGAGCGCGGGCATAAGGTCACGCTGATTGAGCGCGCCAGCGAGCTGGGCGGGCAGGTTACGATTGCGGCAAAAGCGCCGCAGCGCGATCAGATGGCCGGTATCACGCGCTGGCTGGCGATGGAAACTGAGCGTCTCGGCGTGAAGGTGCTGACTAATACCACGGCGGATATGGCGATGATCCGCGATCTCACCCCCGACGTCTGCATCCTTGCTACCGGCGGAGAGCCCTTCCTGGAGCAGAACCCGGAGTGGGGAGCGGCGGAAGGGCTGGTGGTCTCCAGCTGGGATGTGCTGAACGGCGTGGTGGAGCCCGGCAAAAACGTACTGGTGTATGACTCTATCTGTGAATTTTCCGGGATGTCCGTCTCCGATTTCCTCGCCGCGCGCGGTGCGCTGGTGGAGCTGGTAACCGGCGATATCAAACCCGGCGTGGGCATTGGCGGCACCACCTTCCCGACCTACTATCGCAGCCTGTATGAAAAAGCGGTGGTGATGACCTCCGATCTGGCGCTGGAGAAGGTCTATCGCGAAGGCGAGAAGCTGGTGGCGGTGCTGGAAAATGAATACACCGGGCAGAAAGAGGAGCGGGTGGTGGATCAGATTGTGGTGGAAAACGGCACCCGTCCTAATGAGGAGCTTTACTACGCGCTGAAAGCGGAATCGCGCAACAAGGGGCAGATTGACGTGGAAGCGCTGTTTGATATCCGTCCGCAGCCGGTGCTGGCGCAGGCGGGCAGCGGCATGATCCTGTGGCGGCTCGGCGACTGCGTCTCGCAGCGTAACGTTCACGCCGCGATCTACGACGCGCTGCGTCTCTGCAAGGATCTGTAGCTTCGCCGTCGCTGACGTAAAGCGTGCGGTAGCCGGAAGCGGTACCGCACGCCGCATCTAACAGAAATTGTCTGGAAAGGGCACATCATGGTACTTGATCGGATACTCCCCTGGTTACTTCTTGGCGCGGTGATTCTGGCCATCGTGGGTATGGTCAGGCGCGTCCTGCTCTGGCGGCGCGGACAACCGGAACAGGTTGCGCTGCTGAGCGGCCTGATGGCGATGCCCCGCCGCTATCTGGTTGACCTGCATCACGTGGTGGCGCGTGATAAATATATGTCGCGCAGCCATGTGGCCACCGCCGGCGGCTTTGTGCTGTCGATGCTGCTGATCCTCGTGGTCCATCTGGCGGGCGTCAGCGGCACGCTGGTGGATGGCGTGCTGGCGGGCGCGCTGCTGGTGATGTTTAGCGGCGCACTGTTTATCTGGTATCGCCGTCGCAATCCGCCAGCCCGTCTTTCACGCGGGCCGTGGATGCGGTTGCCAAAGAGCCTGCTGGTGTTTGCGGCAACGTTCTTTATCACCACGCTGCCGGTCTCCGATCTGTTTGGCGAGGCGGGGCGCTGGGTGATGGCGGTCCTGCTGCTGGCAGGGATCTGCTGGGGTCTGGGCGAGATGGTGTTTGGCATGGCGTGGGGCGGGCCGATGAAACACGCATTCGCCGGTGCGCTGCATCTTGCCTTTCATCGTCGTCCCGCCCGCTTTGGCGGCGGCCGATCCGTGGGCCTGAAGCCGGTGGATCTGGCTGCCCCAACGCTCGGCGTTGAAAAACCGGCCGATTTCAAATGGAACCAGCTGCTGGGCTTTGACGCCTGCGTGCAGTGCGGCAAGTGTGAAGCGATGTGCCCGGCGTTTGCGGCGGGTCAGCCGCTCAATCCCAAAAAGCTGATTCAGGATATGGTTATCGGGATGGCGGGCGGCAGCGACGCGCGCTTTGCCGGCAGCCCCTATCCGGGCGTGCCGGTGGGCGAAGCGTGCGGAGCGCCGCATCAGCCGATTGTCGGAGGGCTGATCAAAGAAGAGACGCTCTGGTCCTGCACCACCTGCCGCGCCTGCGTGGAGGAGTGTCCGATGATGATTGAGCATGTTGACGCGATTGTGGACATGCGCCGCTTTATGACGCTGGAGAAGGGGCAAACCCCTGGTAAAGGCGCAGAGGTGCTGGATAACCTCAGCCAGACGGATAATCCTGGCGGCTTTAATCCGCGCAGCCGCACGCACTGGTCAGCCGATCAGAACCTGCCGCTGATGCAGGATATCGGGCAGGCCGACGTGCTGTTCTGGGTCTCCGACGGAGCGTTTGATATGCGCAGCCAGCGTATTCTGCGCGCGTTTGTCAAAGTGCTCAGGGCCGCCGGCGTGAATTTTGCGGTGCTGGGCGATGAGGAGCTCGATAGCGGAGACGTGGCGCGACGCCTGGGTGATGACGCCACGTTTCAGCGGCTGGCGCGCAGCAATATCGCCACGCTGCAAAAATATCGTTTTAACCGCATCGTAACCACCGATCCGCACGCCTTTCACTGCCTGAAAAATGAGTATCCCGATTTCTACCCGGCAGACACGCAGCCCGACTATGAGGTGCTGCATCACACCACTTTTATTAATGAGCTGGTTAAGGCGCAGCTGCTGGATCTGAAAGATTACAAAGGCGGCAGCGTGACCTGGCACGATCCCTGCTACCTCGGCCGCTACAACGGTGAATATGCATCACCGCGTGAACTGCTGGCGGAGCTGGGGATCAAACTCAGCGAAATGGACCGCTCCGGTTTCCGCTCACGCTGCTGCGGCGGCGGTGGCGGTGCGCCGATTACGGATATTCCGGGGGAGCGGCGCATCGCTGACATGCGGATGGAGGATGCAAAACAGACCGGCGCAGAGCTGATTGCCGTTGGCTGCCAGCAGTGTACCGCGATGCTGGAAGGTGTCGTCGGGCCGCGTCCGGAGGTCAAAGATATCGCTGAACTGGTGGCGGAAGCCCTCAGCGAACCGAAAAAACCGCTGCCGGCGAAGCTGCGCGAGCGCCAAATTGCTGTGGAGGTGATCTGATGGAAACCCCTGTACGCCGCGATCCGCGTCTTGAGTGGATTGCCCGCAACCGGCTGCATCCGCAGCATGCAGAGCTGATGCAGCCGGTGCAGGAGAGCCGCGGCCCGTCCGGGCTGCTGCGTAAAAATCCGCACGCCGTCGGCTTTACCGGACCGAACGGACTGAAGCGCATCGATCGCGAGAACGTTAACGCGTTTTCCCAGCTCTCCGGCCGGCGCAGCGCCGGCACGCCGCACGCCGCTGAGCTGCCGCTGCACCGCGTGGCGCAGCCGGATTACTGCGTGGCGGCGGTGCTGGATATGACCGGCGGCCGCCTGACCAGCCACGATCGCGACGTGCTGGGGCAGGCGCATCAGCTGGTGCGTGATGCTGGCGGTGCTGGCGTGGTCGTGGCCGTGGTATTTGGTGAGCATCGTGAAGAGAACTTTGCCACCGCGGGCGCTGACCGGCTGCTCCACTTCAGCGGCGAACGCTATGAGGGTTACAGCCCGGAGCAGCGCATCCATGCGCTGATGGCGGCAGAAAACGAACTGGCACCGCGCTTCTGGCTGTTTCCGGACAGTGTTGCCGGAGGCTTTGAGCTGGGCTGTCGCTTTGCCGCACGCTGCGGGGAGCGACCCGCCACGCAGGTGTGGCGCATAGAGGGTGAAAGCTGCATCAGCCGGGCGGCGGGCGGCAGCGCCGATATTACGCATCCGGTTGCGCGCGTCATGCTGCTGACCGCAGAGTGCGCCGATCCGGTGGATGAGACCCGCCATGAAGCGCTGCCGGTGAGCGTCGGGCTGCGAAGCATTGGCGCTGCGCGCATTACCGACTGCGGACTGATGCCGGTCGATCCGGCAGCGGTGCCGCTGGGCGAGGCGGAGTTTATTCTGTCTGCCGGTAACGGCGTCAGCGACTGGGCGCAGTTTCACGCTACCGCAGAGAGTCTGGGAGCGACCGAAGGCGCCAGCCGCGTGGCCGTGGATAATGGCCATATGCCGCGTTTCCGGCAGGTGGGTGCTACCGGCACCTGGGTGACGGCGCGGGTCTATCTGGCGGTGGGCATCTCCGGCGCGGTGCAGCATCTGCAGGGGATTGCGCAGTGCGACCGGGTTATCGCCATTAATACCGATCCCGGCTGCGATATGGTCAGCCGCGCGTCGCTGAGCGTGATTGGCGACAGCGATGCGATCCTGGCTGAACTGGCGCGTCTGGCGCGCGCCTGGCGTAATAAGGAGCTTAACCATGCAGCATAAAGCACACCACAGCGGCTGCCGCATTACGGCGCTGATATCCATCGGACTCCATCCCGAGTCGGGCAGGGCACGCCGCGCCGGGCAGGATGCGCGTGCGGTAGAGATGGGGCTGGCGCTGGCTTCCGGCGATCTGGAGCTTCTTCACGCCGGCGATCCGCACAATGCGGCGCTGCGCAGCTATGCGGGCATGGGCGTTGAGACGCTGCGCGTGCTGCCGATGACAGAGCAGGGCGATGCGGTGGCGGTGCTGAGTCACTATCTTAAGCAGGATCACCCGGATGTGATCCTCACCGGCGGCCGGGCGGAGCGCGGCGAGTCATCCGGTATGCTGCCTTTTCTGCTGGCAGAAGCGCTGGAGATCCCGGTAGTGGTCGGCGTGGCGGAGATTGTCAGCCTGAACGGCACCGATGCTGAAGTGCTGCAGGCGCTGCCGCGCGGTCAGCGGCGTCTGCTGCGTGTGGCGCTGCCGTTTATCGCCAGCGTGGACATGGCCGCCGCCGCGCCGCGCCAGAGCGCGTTTGGCCCGGCAAACCGGGCAGAGATCACCACCGTTGCGGGCGTGGACGTGCCGGATACAGCGATGGCAGCCTGGGAGATAGCGCCGGCGCGTAAGCGGCCGAAGCGGCTGAAAAAAGTGAAAGCGAAAACGGCGGCGGATCGCTTTAAAGCGGCCACGGCGAAGTCACAGAGCGAAGGTGGCAAAGTGCTGCAGAATAAACCGGTGAATGAGATGGCGCAGGCGGTCTTTGATCTGCTGCTGGAGGAGGGCGTGATCCGCTAGCTGTGCGCCTGAACAATAAAAAACCCGGCTGGCGGTTAACGACGCCAGCCGGGTTTTCTGTTATCAGGTCAGCCTTTTACGTTTTTAAGCACGGTTTCACTGTACCAGTCGATAAAGTTAATCACGCCAAATTCATAGGTTTCTGAATAGGGGCCAGGCTGATAGCCGATCGAGTTGATGCCGCGCTGGTTCTCTTCGCCCAGAACGCGATCCTGCTCGTTGGTGGCGTCCCAGACGGTGCGCAGACGCTCCGGATCGTAATCGATACCGGCCACCGCGTCTTTATGCACAAACCATTTTGTCGTCACCATCGTCTCCTGCGCGGAGATTGGCAGCACGCGGAACACGATAAAGTGATCGCTTTGCATATGGTTCCACGAGTTGGGCAGGTGCAGAATACGCATCGATCCCTGATAGTGGCTGGTAAAACGGCCCAGCAGCCGGGTGCAGCCCTCACGACCATCAATGGTCATGACTTTGGTGCCCTCTTTCAGCGGCATACGCACAATCCGGTTGCGCAGACCAAAGCTCTGATGGCGATGCGGAATACCCTGCTCATCCCACAGCGCCGCCTGCTTGTTGTAGTAGTCATGGAAACTCTGCGGCGCGCGCGGATCGTTGGTGTCGTCCCACTCCAGCAGGCTGTTCAGCAGTTCCGGATGGCTGCCGGCGCAGTGGTAGCACTCGCGGTTATTCTCCAGCACCAGTTTCCAGTTGGCTTTTTCATACATATGGGACTCTGCCGCCAGCTTGGTGTTGTCCACATCATAGGGTTCCATATACTCCGCCAGCGTGGCCAGAAACTCATCGAAGTCAGACTCCGGCGGCGTCTCTGCGAGGCAGATAAAGATAAACCCGCCGGCGGTTTTACAGTGCGCTTTTTTCAGGCCGTGCTGCTTCATGTCAAATGACTGATTCATCTCTGAACCGGCGAAGAGCAGGTTGCCCTTTAAATCGTACGTCCACTGGTGGTAGGGACAGACCAGATTGGCCACCTTGCCGCGCTCCTTTGAGCAGAGGCGCGAGCCGCGATGGCGACAGGTGTTGTGAAACGCGTTGATGTTGCCCTCTGCATCGCGCAGAACCAGCACCGGGTTCTGTCCGACCTCAAGCGTAAAGTAGTCACCCTTTTTCGGGATTTCGCTGCTCATGCCGGCAAACAGCCACTCTTTCTGAAACACCTCCTCCATATCAATGCGAAACAGAGTCGGGTCATTATAGAGCGCCTGCGGCAGCGAATAGTTGGGCTGGCGTTTTTCGAGCAGATCCTGCATGCGGTCGCTCGCATCGACAAGGCTTGTACAGGTGATATTCAGCAGATCGTTGTGGCTCATAATGTTGCTCTTCTCGCGCGGTTGAAAAGGGAGTGGTTCGCGCCCGACAGGCGCAGCCGGATATCAACAAAACCGGACTTCCGCCTTACCGGAAGCCCATAAGATCGCTACGGATTACAGACATGCTGCACCGGTCCGGCGCCCGTCAATGTTCTGCCAGCGACATAAATCCCCTCTATTAAAGACGCGCGTGCAGAATTTCCTGCGGATGTGGTTTTTTCAGGCATTTCCGTGTCGCGCATAACTAAATGCTGTGGCGGGGTTACACGGAGAATCGCAGTTTCTGGCTCAAAAGCCTGTGGTTATCCATGCGTCGATACAGGCAATTGATCACTCCAATCCTGACGGGAATGAAATGTATGACAGAGAGAAATATCACGGTACTGAATACCAATGCTTTTGAGCCTGTCACCACGCAGACCTGGACCAATGGCCGTCATGCGGTGCGGTGCGTTAAGGTCATACAGGAAACCTGGGACGTGAAAACCTTCTGCTTTATGGCGGAGCAGCCGGTGATGTTCTTCTTTAAGCCGGGGCAGTTTGTCACGCTGGAGCTGATGATTGAGGGGCAGACCGTGTTTCGCTCCTACACCATCTCCAGCTCTCCCTCGGTGCCGTATAGCTTTTCGATCACGGTAAAACAGGTGCCGGGCGGCGTGGTATCTAACTGGCTGCACGCGAATATGCGCGAAGGCATGGATCTGGCGGTACACGGCCCGGTAGGGCAGTTTAACTGCATCGATTATCCCGGCGATAAGGCGCTGTTTCTCTCCGGCGGCGTTGGCATTACGCCGATGATGTCGATGGTGCGCTGGTATTTTGACACTAACGCTGATGTAGACATGGTGTTTGTGCACAGCGCCCGCACGCCGGAAGATATTATTTTCCGCCGCGATCTGGAGAATATGACGGCGCGTATTCCTAACTTCAAACTGAGCATCATCTGCGAACGCTATGAATCAGGACAATACTGGGCAGGCTTTCGCGGCTTTCTGAACCACGCCATGCTGCAGATGATCGCGCCTGATTTTATGGAGCGGGAGATCTTCTGCTGCGGACCGACGCCCTATATGCGCGCGGTGAAAGCGATTCTGGAAAACGTCGGCTACGATATGGCGCACTACCATGAAGAGTCGTTTGGTGCCACGCCGGAGGTGGTACAGGAGCAGGTGGTGCAGGAGGCGGAAGAAGCGGCCGAACTGGCCGACGCGCTCTGCAGTTCCGAGCTGCTGACCGTGGCGTTTACGCAGAGTGATAAGAGCGTGAAAATTGCGCCGGGTGAAACCGTTCACGCCGCCGCTGCCAAGCTGGGCCTGCATATCCCGAAAGCGTGCGGCATGGGGATCTGCGGCACCTGCAAGGTGAAGTGCCTGGAAGGTGAGGTTGAGATGAACCACAACGGCGGCATTACCGACGAGGATGCCGAAGAGGGCTATATCCTCTCCTGCTGCAGCGTGCCGAAAGGCAATGTGGTCGTGGAATTCTGACCCGCCGCGCACCGACGGAAAGCAAAAAGCCAGATGTCAGCTGACATCTGGCTTTTTTAATCTGGCTCCTCTGACTGGACTCGAACCAGTGACATACGGATTAACAGTCCGCCGTTCTACCGACTGAACTACAGAGGAATTGTGTTTCGGCGCGCATAATAATCAACTCTCCGGCGGCTGTCAAAACGTGATTTAGTGCCCGCCGGTTGTTTGCTGCTTCCTGCAGCAACCTGCTGATTTTGTCAGCATCTGCCGCTGCCTGACACCCTGCGAAAAGGCCGTTTTTTGCAGAAATAGACTTATCTCTCAATCCGTTACGCTTATCACTCCGCCTTGCATTCTGGTTATGGCTGCTACACTTGATGCTGTTCACCTGAGCCAGATTACCTCTTCGCTGAAAAAGGAGCGCGTTATGACCGATCGTCCAGAAAATCCGCAGCAGGCGCAGCAGCAGCAGTGGCCCGGCAGCTTTCGCGAGATGCAGCCGGTGCCCGATCACGGCGAAACCAGCTATCAGGGCAGCGGCCGGCTGAAAGGCAAAGCCGCGATTATCACCGGCGGCGACTCCGGTATTGGCCGTGCAGTGGCCATCGCTTACGCCCGTGAAGGCGCCGACGTGGTCATCTCCTACCTGGATGAACACGAAGATGCAAAAGATACCGCGCAGCTGGTGGAAGCTGCCGGGCAGCAGGCGCTGCTGATCGCGGGTGATATTATGCAGGCGGAACACTGCCGCAGCATCGTGGCGCAGACGGCGGACCGTTTTGGCAAAATTGATATTGTGGTCAACAACGCCGCTTTCCAGATGACGCGCGACTCGCTGGATGAGATTGATGATGATGAGTTTGACCGCACGATGAAAACCAATCTCTATGCGATGTTCTACATCTGTAAAGCCGCGGTACCGCATATGCCAGCTGGCAGCTCCATTATTAACACCGCGTCAGTCAACGCCGATCAGCCAAAACCAAAACTGATTGCCTACTCGGCCACCAAAGCCGCCATCATTAACTTTTCCGGCAGCCTTGCCGCGCTGCTGGCGGATAAGGGCATTCGTGCCAACGCGGTCGCACCGGGACCTATCTGGACGCCGCTGATCCCTGCCACTATGCCGCCGCAGCAGGTCGAAAGTTTTGGCAGCCAGGTGCCGCTGCAGCGTATGGGGCAGCCCGCTGAGCTGGCCTCTTCTTATGTCATGCTGGCCAGCGACGAAGCCAGCTATATCTCAGGGGCAACCATTGCCGTAACCGGCGGGGTAGCGGTGATTTAACGCCGGCGCAGACAGCAAAAAGCCCGCTCAGGTTTCCCTGAGCGGGCTTTTCTAATTCTGGCTCCTCTGACTGGACTCGAACCAGTGACATACGGATTAACAGTCCGCCGTTCTACCGACTGAACTACAGAGGAATCGTGTGAACGAGGCGAATAGTAGTGGCCCCGCACGAGCCTGTCAACAGCTTAAAACACAATTGCATTCAACTGGCTAGCAAAGATACAGCCCGCGCAGGGATCAGGCAGATTCCGCCGCCAGTGTCGCAAGGCGGGCAGCAGGATCCTGACGGTAAAACAGCTGCAGGTGTCGATACATCGCCGGAAAGCGCTGAAGGAGCAGGTCGGGCGCAGTGAAGAAATATTCTGACAGCACAGCAAAACATTCGGCCGGATCGCTGGCTGCGTAAGGATCAAAGGTCGCGGCCTCTTCACCCGCGAGTGCCACTTCATCGTCAATTTCCTGCATCACCTGCAGCAAATCTTTCTCCCAGCCAGCGACCTCGCGCAGCGGAATAGCGGGGATGCCGCTGGTGTAGCCGCTGCCGCGCGCGTCCAGCTTATGCGCCACTTCATGGATCACCAGGTTATAGCCTGAGAGATCGAACGCGTCGGAAATATCCAGCGCGTTGAGCACCACCGGCCCCTGCGTCCAGCTCTGCCCGGCGTGTACAGCGGGCGCCTGATGCACCAGCCCGCTCTCATCTTCCCAGCGATCATCAACCGCAAAGGGTTCAGGATAGATAAGCACGTCGTGAAAGCCATCCAGCCACTCCACGCCCAGCTTCAGCACCGGCAGGCAAAACAGCAGCGCCAGACGGGCGCTGTGCAGCGCATCCAGTTCAGTGCCCTGCAGCAGGACAAATTTTTTCTGCTGCAGAAAGCGCTGCGCCATGCCGATCAGAACGGCGTGCTCGTCATGATTAAGCAGAGAAAACACTGGCTGCCGCAGCGCCTGCGTCCAGGGCAGTTCAGCGACAGCATCGGATTTATGCGCGTTCCGGGACCATTTAAACATCGCAGCGCCTGTAAAAGGAGAGAAGGAGTGCCGACGGGACAGAATGTGCCAGACGTCAAACCCGTTATTCAACCTGTTAGCCGGGACGGTGTCTGTGATTGCGCTTGCAAAGTGAAAAGCAAAAAAAGCGGGGCGGGGCGTAAGCGCCTCTTCCGGTGGGCAGAAGAGGCGCAGGGCGCATGCTCAGAGCGATCGGCTTTCGCGCAGAACGCGCTCAAATTCAATGACCCAGACCCAGGGGTTAACCTCCCAGCTGGTCGCGCCATACTGTTTTTGCCACGCTTTGCGATACGCCTCTTTGGGCGACTCTGAATTCATATTCATGGTAAAGAAGTTGTTCAGGAAGTGCGAGTCCGTCTGAACGCCCTCTGCCATGATGTCATCCTCGCTGATATCCTGGATTTTTTCAGCCCGGATCGCGGTGATGGTCAGATCGATGCGGCTTGCCCAGCGCGGCATGTGAATGGCCGTCTGCCAGCCAAACTGCTCCGCGTCCTGCAGATCGTCCTCCAGCTGACCAAACTCGTTGCTGTCAGCACGATACTGGCAGAAGTCGGGATGGCGAAACAGCTGGGGATCGCGATCGTACTCTGCAAGCTGCGCTTCCGGCACAATCGGGCCGCGCCAGGTTTCGCGTACCCACAGGCGATCGCCAACCTGCCCGAAGGGACAGTGCGCGCTGATATCGGACATCGACATCAGTTTGTAGCCGTGAAGATGATTCGCACTGACATCAAACGCATGAACGCCTTCATGGTGGTCCTGTCCTGGACCAAATGCCTGCGTTTTCATAATGCGTCGGGTCTGTGTTTGCTGGCCAACCAGCAGGGCGCGAACCCGCTGTTCGGAAAAAAGAATCGGCCGTTCTTTCATTTTTTACCTCTTGTTATATCACGAACCCGGAAAGCGTTGACGTTACATCCTGTACAGGACGAGACCCTTAGCATAAAGGTTTCAAACAAATTTGCTTAATAATTTGTCACCTGATAATCAGGCGTTCCCTTCCTGTTCCGGTATTAAAAAAACATCCAGGCAAAAAGTGGGGTGCAGATCGCTTAACGTACCGGCGAAATGCGGAAATTTCCCCTATACAGTACGTTATAACGGCCAAAATAGAAATATTTTCAGACTATTTCACCTTTTTCTCCGCTAATAACTGGCTATCTGTCAGCGAGGAGTGACCGCTTAAATTCCCCGCGCACTGGCATCGCGGTTAAGCGCGACACATAAACTATGTTAACTAAATCTGACGACAGCCAAACGGCATAAGGAAAAGCTGAAAACAAAAAGGCCACTGGGCAAGCGGGCTTAACAACGCTATAACATGATCAGGATCGCAGATTTTTCCCTCTCACCCCAAAAATGCTGTAAGAAAAGTGTCATGACCTGCCCGCTAAGATAGGGCTGAGTCTGAAGAGCTCCCGCCGCGCACCACATGTCATAACAGGAGAAACATCATGTCCATTACACACTGGCAACAACGTTATGAACACTGGCTGCGGCTGAACTGGCAGCATGATGATAAGGCGCACGACACAGGGCATCTGCGTCGGGTCTGGATGAGCGCGGCGCGTATCATGCAGGAGACGCCTGCCGATGCCATGGTGGTACTGACCGCCAGCTACTTTCACGACGTGGTGAATCTGCCGAAGAACCATCCGCAGCGTCATCTTGCCTCTACATTTGCCGCTGAAGAGACGCGCCGTATTCTGCAGCAGGATTTTCCCGATTTTCCCGCTGAACTTATAGATAGCGTGGCACACGCGGTGCAGGCGCACAGTTTTAGTGCTGCCATTACGCCGCTGACCGCAGAAGCAAAAATTGTGCAGGATGCCGATCGTCTGGAGTCGCTGGGGGCTATCGGACTGGCACGCGTATTCTACACGGCTGGCGCACTGGGCCGGCCGCTGTTTGACAGTGACGATCCGCTGGGGCGCGATCGCGAGCTCGACGATGTGAAGTGGACGCTGGATCACTTTCAGAAAAAGCTGCTGCGCCTGCCTGAAACCATGCAAACGGCAGCGGGACGTCGTCTGGCTGAATATAACGCCGATTTTCTGGTGCACTATATGGCCAAACTCTGTGCCGAGCTGCAGGGGAACCTGGCGGGGGTTGATGAATCCGTGCTGCGCGACTTCTGCTGCACGTTACAGGAATATTAAATTTTTATGACAGGCTGTTAACTGGCCTCATCTTCCGCTACGTTTGTGAAAAAAATAGCAGGGAGTGTGGAAATGACTGAAACCGTGAACATTACGATTAAAATTGATCCGGCACTGAAAGAGGAGATTAAGCAGCTGGCTGCTGACAATCAGCTTTCAATGAGTCAGGAGATTGTTAACCGGCTGCAGGCGAGCCTGCAGAGTGCCCTGCAGCAGGAGACGGCGGTAGATAATCTGCACTCCGATGAGATGCCGGACGACCGGTTAAGCGCTACGGAACTGCGCCAGATCCGTGCGCTACTGAAAAAGAGCAAGAAGAAGAAGTAGTCTCTGCCACCCGCCGCCCGGCGGGTGAGCTATTTCTTATGCGCGATCAGCTATCAGCCTGCTCTGGCGCGTTCAGCCTGTAGTATTCAATCAGCGGCAGCAGTAATTTCGCTACCGCAGCAAATACCGGCACCACCACGGAATTGCCAAACTGACGATAGGCCTGGGTATCGGAGACCGGGATGCGGAACCGCGCTTCACCCGGCGCTTCAAACCCCATCAGGCGCGCGCACTCGCGCGGGCTCAGCCGGCGCGGTCGCCGCGCCATGTTCTCAGCGGCGGTAAAGTTCTGTTCACCCAGCGCGCGATCCCAGCCGCGATCGATCAGGATCTCCGAGCCATCTTTGTAGTAGCGCGCTGAAAGCGTGCGCACGCAGCAGTGCGGATTCTGCGGATCGTTCAGGCCAAAGCCAAAGCCGTTGCCCTTCGCCTTGTGCTTTTGCGCATAGCGATAGAGGTAGTGCCAGAGCGTTGGCGACAGGGTATATTTTTCACCCGGCTCTGCGTCCAGCAAACTCTGCAGTGGCGGCACCTGCGGCGGATAGAGCGCCGGCAACGCGCGCAGTGAAAAGGGCTGCTTAACGCCGCTATCGCGCCGGATGCCCACCAGCACAATGCGTTCACGGTGCTGCGGCAGAAAATAGCGCGCGTCGATCACTTTGGCGTCCGGTGTACCTTTATCATCCGCATCCGCCACGTCATAACCCAGTTCATCCAGCGTTGCCATAATAATGGCGAAGGTGCGGCCCTTATCGTGGCTCTTCAGATTCTTGACATTTTCCAGCACAAAAAACGCGGGCTTTTTAGCCGCGAGAATGCGCGCCACGTCAAAAAACAGCGTGCCCTGCGCCTCACACTCAAAGCCGTGCGCCCGGCCGAGCGCGTTCTTTTTACTGACGCCCGCCAGTGAAAAAGGCTGACAGGGAAAGCCGGCCAGCAGCACCTGGTGATCGGGGATAGCGCGATCGATATGCTGATAGATAGCCGCCTCCTCAGTGAGGCCGGCTGGCTGCGTGACGAGACGAATATCGGTATTGAACCGGTGGCGCAGCGGATCGCAGTAGTGGTTCGCTTTATAGGTGCGGACCGCCTCTTTATTCCATTCGCTGGTAAAAACGCACTCGCCGCCGGCCTGCTCAAAGCCGCGCCGGATGCCGCCGATACCGGCAAAGAGATCGATAAACTGAAAGGCGGGCCTCTCATAGTGGGCCGGTCGCGATGGCAGCAGGGCGCGCAGGCTGGCGATCTCAGACGGCAGCAGCATTACCGACGCGGCTTTGCCACTGCGCAGACGGTTCAGCTTCGCCACGCTCCAGTGGCCTGTGCCGGCGGCGTTGAGGGTCTGCATCACATCGCGCGCCGCGTAGATATCCAGTACCTGCAGTAACAGCGCTAAATCATCCTGCGCAGCGGTTAATGAAGAGGGGGTAGCCGGTGCGGCGGGATCGGGAACGAGCATGCGTTTTTCCTTAACAGTTGAGCGACTATGCTACCACTCATCTGTCAGGGTTGAAATTAGCGCGTCGTGTCGCGCTGCGCGCCGTGCCGCACTCTTTCACGCCGCCGCTTTCGCTTTTGCCGTAAAACGCTAAAGTTGAATAGGCCCGCAGGAAAAGGAAACGGCATGGCTGACGTTCACTCACAAGAGATCCGCAGTAAAAATATGCGCGCGATCCGAAATCAGGATACGGCGATTGAACAGCGCGTGGCCGCGATATTGAAAGATCGCGGCTTCAGCTTTCGCGTGCAGGACAAAGCGCTGCCGGGGCGGCCCGATTTCGTGCTGCCTGAGCAGCAGGCCATTATCTTTGTGCACGGCTGTTTCTGGCATCGTCATCACTGCTATCTGTTTAAAATGCCCGCCACGCGCACCAGTTTCTGGAACGGCAAAATCAACAGTAACGTTGAGCGTGACCGGCGCTATGTGCAGCAGCTGCAGGAGACCGGCTGGAAGGTTCTGATTGTCTGGGAGTGCGCGCTGCGCGGTAAGCTGCGGCTGGATGACAATCAGCTGATTGAGCGCCTTGAGGAGTGGCTGCTGGCCGCCGGGCAGAGCGCGGAGCTGGATCACCAGGGATTGCATCATTACCAACCACTCTAGCCGGCGATGATTGCTTTTCGCGGCAATAACCGTTTAGATCACGTTTTTCTCTGGGACGCGGAGCACTACCATGAGCAGTATTAAACTGACGGTCAGGCGGCTCTATCAGCTGCGTGACGAGCGGCTGGTGGCGACACAGGCCACGGCACGCATCTGGCTCGACGATCGGCTGATTGCCACAGAGGAGATCAGCGGCATGACCGAAAGTCCGGTGAGTAAATATCTGCACGCAGCGGATACGCAGGGAAAAACGTTACGCGTTGAATGGGACTGTGAGGGCATCGCCGACATGTCGGTGACGTGGGTTGAGCGCTGCCCCTGTTGTCAGGAACACTAACCGGAATAAGGATTACCATTTTGGCAGGAACCAGTTTACTTACGCTTCTGGATGATATTGCAACGCTGCTGGATGACATTTCAGTCATGGGCAAGGTTGCGGCAAAAAAAACCGCTGGCGTGCTGGGCGACGATTTGTCGCTTAATGCGCAGCAGGTCACGGGCGTCAAAGCCAATCGCGAATTGCCGGTGGTCTGGGGCGTTGCGAAAGGCTCATTTCTGAATAAGCTGATCCTGGTGCCGCTGGCGCTGGTGATTTCGGCGTTTGCTCCCTGGCTTATCACGCCGTTGCTGATGCTGGGGGGCGCCTACCTCTGCTATGAAGGGGTGGAAAAGGTGTTACACAGCCTGCAGCACGATAAAGAGGAAAAGAGCCCGGAAGCGCGTCAGCAGCGGCTCGACAGCCTGGCACAGCAGGATCCGCGCGCGTATGAAAAGAGCAAGGTCAAAGGTGCGGTACGCACTGACTTTATTCTTTCAGCGGAGATCGTGGCGATTACGCTGGGCATCGTGTCAGAGGCGCCGCTGCTTAATCAGCTGCTGATCCTCGCCGGTATCGCCATTCTGGTGACCATCGGTGTCTATGGCATTGTGGCGATGATTGTGAAAATCGATGACCTCGGCTACTGGCTGCGGGAAAAGTCCTCTTCACTGGCGCAGGCAGTGGGCGGTTTTCTGCTGGCGATGGCGCCGTGGCTGATGAAGATTCTTACCGTCGTCGGCACGCTGGCGATGTTTCTGGTGGGCGGCGGCATTATTGTGCATGGTATCACGCCGCTGCATCACGCTATCAGCGAATACAGCAGCGGCTTTAACGGTCTGGTTTCCGGCCTGCTGAGTAACGGGGCCAATCTGGTGCTTGGGTTTATTGTCGGCGCGATTGTGCTGCTGGTGGTTAACCTGATCGCTAAAGTTCGCGGTAAGTCGGCATAACAGGCCAGCGCGGCGAGCGGCGCACAAGCCGCTTACCGCTTATCTCTGGCAATGCGATATAACGCGCGGCACACTAATTTTCAGGAGAGTGATGATGAACGACGATATGTTTGAATTTGATATCGATGCCCAGCTGGAACAGGCTGAAGCGAAAGCGGCGGAAAAAGCCAGCGAAGTGCCGGCTGAACTCAGTGATGATGCTGAGTGCGAAGGCTGCAAAATCTGACGGTCGCAGCTAAAAATTTCAAAGCCGGTAATAAACATTACCGGCTTTGTTTATGAACCAGATTTTGCACTGCTTATTCCTCTTTTATCACACTAATAACATTATCCTATAGGCAAATTGTCTGTCCGGCTGCTATACCTTTAAGCGTTCAATCAACGGTAAAAGGGAGGGCGCGGTATGACCTTTGCAGTGAGTGATGAAGTTCAGCACAAACAGGGCGGACCCACGATGGTGGTAACCGGCTATGCCAGCGGAATGGTTGAGTGTCGTTGGTATGATGGCTATAGCGTGCGCCGCGAGGCATTCCATAGTGATGAACTGAGTCACATGACTACGGAATCCCGGCTTGCCAGCTGAATCTGGTCGGGACGGTTTCGCCGTCCCGTATCCCGCTACACTTTGCCCTCGTTATCTTCTTCCACCGCCTGATAAATCCGCTGCAGAATATCCGGAAATGCCGACTGAACGCGACTCCAGCTTGGAATAAAGGGCTTATCGTTGGGACGTTCAATAAATGACTGACCGGCGTCGAGAATGGCCTGGGTAAACATCTCCACCGCCGCTTCCTCTTTATGCTGATCGAACGACAGGCCGTTCATGGTTGCTTCATGCCGGTAGATCTCCATCATATCCAGCGCGTTACGGTAATAAGTCGCCTTCAGCACGCGAAACGAATCGCTGGTCAGCGGCACGCCCATGGTCGCCAGCTTGCGCAGCAGCGACTGGACAATATCGCTGCTCATGCGCTTCAGCCCCCCGGTACCATCCTCTTCGGCCAGCGGCTGATGCTTGTGGTCATAGTGATCGGCGATCTCGACCTGACAGCTCTGTCGGGTCGTATAGTTGCGATAGATCTCAGACAGCACGCCGATCTCCAGCCCCCAGTCGCCAGGGATCTTAATGCCGTTAAGCACATGGGTGCGCATGGCAAACTCGCCGGAGAGGGGATAGCGAAAGCTGCTGAGGTAGTCGAGATACTCGGAGTGGCCATACACCTGCTGCAGCGAACGCAGCATCGGTCCGACCAGCAGACGGCCGACGCGGCCATTGAGCTTGCCATCCGCGACGCGCGCATAAAACCCTTTGCAAAACTCATACTGAAACGCCGGGTTGGCCAGCGGATAGAGCAGACGCGCCAGCATGCCGCGCTCATAGGTCACAATGTCGCAGTCGTGCAGCGCCACGCACTGGGTGCGATCGGACGCCAGGGTGTAACCGGTACAGAACCAGACGTTGCGTCCTTTGCCCGGCTGGCTGGGTGAGAGACCCTCTTTATCCAGCTCTGCATCAATCGCTTTCAGGCGCGGCCCGTCATTCCACAGAATGCGGTGCCGCTGGGGCAGGCGTGAGAAGAAGTCGCGGGCAAACAGAAACTGATCGCGATCGGCGCGATCGAGACCAATCACAATCTCTTCCAGATAGGGCACCTGCGCCAGTTCATTAACAATATTATCCAGCGCCGGGCCCTCCAGTTCGGAGAACAGCGAGGGCAGGATCAGGCCCATCTTGCGCCGGCGGGCAAACTGCACCATCTCTTTTTCCAGCGACTCCACGCGGCGATGGGTGAGGTTATGGAAATTCGTAATCACGCCATTCTGATAAAAATCACTCATCGTCTCATCCTCTGATTACGGCTTATGGGGGGCCAGAAAGTGTTCTATGCCTTCGCTCCAGCCTTCCGGTCCGGTTTGCGCTGTGCGATAGATATGGTCGCTATCGGTACGGCTGAGTGTAACCGGCGACTTGCTGAAACCTTTGATAATGACCGCGTAGTCCGCCTGCTCCAGCATCGGGATATCATTGGGGCCGTCACCCAGACCCAGCGTTATCCGGCTTACGCCATCCTGCTGCATCAGCTGCTGCTGCAGCTGCGTCAGCGCGATACCTTTGCCGCAGTTTTCCGGCATCACGTGCCAGAAGCGTCCGCCCTGCGTCAGCGCAAGCTGATGCCGGGCCAGCGCGGCGCGAAATGCCTCCAGCTTATCGCTCTCGTCGCGCCACAAAATCACCTCCGAGGCGTCACGCAGGCGGCTTAGCCGGGCGTCACTCAGCGCCAGACCGGTAAAGCTCGCCACGTCGCTGTCACTGAGATCGTGAAAGCCGGTAAAGCGAAATTCCGTTTTCAGCGCGGCCAGCGTGTCGCACAGCGCCAGATAGTCAGCGCCTGGCTCATCATTAACCGTAACGTCGTCGCCAAAGCTGATGCGGGCACCATTTTCAGCGATAAACGGCGCTCCGCCTAAACCCAGGCGCTTCTGCAGCGGGATAATCTCTGCAGCGGTTTTACTGGAGCAGAGCACTACCGGGATCTGGCGTGCGGCAAAATAGTCCAGCCACGGGCGGGCAGCTTCCCAGTTGTAATCGTGGTGATCCAGCAGCGAGCCGTCCAGGTCGGTTACCACCAGCAGGGGGGAATCGGGATCAATCATCGTCATACTCCTTACACCACAGAGGTGAGTAAAGCAGAGAGTAATCAGTATAATAGCGTTATGATGATTGCACGTTTTTCCGGCGTACCGAACGCGACAACCAGGAATAATCTTAAAAGGCAGCGCGACGCCGGCTACCGGTGCATGAAGTGTGCAGGGTGAAGCGCAGACCGCGCGGCTCTCTGGCCGGTTTAACGCCAGAAGATATGCATATTTCTGCACTTTATATGCACAAATGCCGGTTGCCTTCATACACAGTGAGCGTAATCTGAAACGGCATTACCGTTTCCTGGTGTAACGAATCCATTGATAAATTTAACCCGGCCTGAGCCGGGTTTTTTTTAAATCACTCTCAGCGATTCGCTTCGCAAAAGCTGCAATCGTGAATATCCACTTCGCACTGTTCAGAAAGGCAGCGCGCCTGATCCACGGTTTTACCCGATGAATCAAACCACTCCGGGTCGCGCTCTTTTTCCTGTTCCGGATTGCCTGCCGGAAGGGAGCGAGGGCGGGTTTCTTCTGCACGCATACGGGGACTCCGTAAAGCCAGGGTGAGTCTTGAGTATAGTGCGGCACGCGCATACGCGCGCAGCGCGACAGGCAAAAAAAAAGCCCGCGCTGCGCGGGCAAAAATCCTTGTTACTTTTAGGTTGGCTGCTTCTTTGGGGTTGATGCAGCGAAATGATGATAGGCGTTTTCTCCGTCAGGGTTCTCGCTGCAAAACGTTAAGAGAGTGAAAAAGCGGCTTTTGACAGTTCTTTACCTGACGTCGCTCCTGTTTTTACCAGAAGCAGCTATGCTTAACGCTGTTTGATTATTATTGATAACAAGGAGTTAGTATGGATTTGCTGCGCATTATTATCGCTATTTTGCTGCCACCGCTGGGCGTATTCATGCAGGTAGGTTTTGGCGGAGCGTTCTGGCTGAACATTCTGCTGACGCTGTGTGGCTATATTCCCGGCATCGTCCACGCTGTCTGGGTTATCGCCCGTCGCTGATCGCGATCACTATTTCGCCGCCTGTTTACGGTACACTGGCGCAAAACAGTCGCTGAGAGGTCGCAATGCAGGTAGGTGAACGCGTAACGGTGAAAACAGACGGCGGCCCGCGCCGCGCAGGTAAACTGCTGGCGGTGGAGCCGTTTAACGAAGGGACCATGTATCTGGTGGCGCTGGAGGATTATCCGCTGGGCATCTGGTTTTTTAACGAAAGCGACCACGCCGAAGGCGTATTTGTTGAGCCTGAAAGCACCGGCTGAGCAAACCAAACCGCGCGCCCCGTCTGACGCTTCAGCGGGGCGCGTGCTGTCAGAAGGTCTCCCAGTTATCGCTGCCTGATACCGCCAGTGCCGGACGCACCGTGCGCTGAGCCGCTGGCGCCGCGTTGACCGGCGCCGCAACTTTCGTTGTGGCGTAAGCGCTGTCGCTGAGGCGGAATGCCGCTACCGCCTGCGTCAGTTTACCCGCCTGATCTTCCAGCGAGGCCGCTGCAGAAGAGGCTTCTTCAACCAGCGAGGCGTTTTGCTGCGTCACGTTATCCATCTCCGTCACCGCCAGGCTGACCTGCTGGATACCGCGGCTCTGCTCATCTGAGGCTGCGGCGATCTCTGCCATAATATCGGTAACGCGCCGTACGGCTTCAACGATGTCACTCATGGTGGTTCCCGCTTCGCCCACCTGATGCGATCCGTCACCAATCAGCGCGACCGACTCGGCAATCAGCGTTTCGATCTCTTTCGCCGCCTGAGCGCTGCGCTGTGCCAGGCTGCGTACTTCGCTGGCGACAACGGCGAAACCGCGGCCCTGTTCTCCCGCCCGGGCAGCTTCTACCGCAGCGTTCAGCGCCAGAATATTTGTCTGAAAAGCGATGCTGTTAATCACGTTGGTGATTTCAGCAATTTTTTTCGAGCTGCCGGAGATGTTGTTCATGGTTTTCACTACGCCGTTGACCAGATCGCCACCGTTGCGCGCTTTGTCAGAGGCGTCAGCCGCCAGCTGACTGGCGTGATGGGCATTTTCCGCATTCTGCTTCACCGTCGCGGTGAGCTGCTCCATACTGGCCGCGGTCTGTTCCAGTGCTGATGCCTGCTGCTCGGTGCGGGAAGAGAGGTCGGTGTTCCCGGCGGAGATTTCGCTGGTTCCCTGATAAATAGCCTCCGCCCCTTCGCGCACGCTGCCCACGGTGCGTACCAGCGCCGCCTGCATCAGCTGCAGATTATGCAACAGCATGCCGATTTCGTTACGCCCGCACGGCACATCGGCGGCGGTCAAATCACCCCGGGCAATTCGCTCAATGCGGACGACCGACTGGCGCAGAGGATTAATAATGATCCGCCGCAGAAAAATAAAGGTCAGCCCGACCAGCACTAATGCAGCCGCAAACGCCGCTGCCATGGCGATAAAGCCGAGGCGCGCCTGGTGAGCTGCCCCGGCGTTAATCGCCTCGGCCCGCTCGGTACGGATTTTAATGGCCTTCAGCAGCAGCGCGTTATAGGCGTCATCCAGTTTACGGGTGACATCGGTCTCCTGTGCCACAATGCCTTCGAAGCTACCCTGACGCGCTGACTCAATCATCGGCTTCACGCCTTTATCGATATATTGATTGAAGCTGGCGGTCAGCGGCGCATCCAGGGCCAGATCGGCGGGCGTTTTAACATCGCGCGCCATATAAAGCGTAAATCCTTCACGCGCCTGTTTAATGCGCGTTTCTGTCCGCGCCAGATCGGCGCGATAGCTATCCATCTCGCCAATACGCGTCGCCGCGCCCGCCTGCAGTATATTAAGGCGGGCAGTGCGCAGATGGTTAGAGCTGTTGGAAATGCCCATGCGCACCTGAATCTCTTCGGTGGCATCGTTCAGCGAATTATTACTCTGAATGAGAAAATAGCTGGCGAGACCAATACACAGGGCAAAAAGCAGCAGGATGCCGCCGAATATCACGCTGAATAGCGGCATCAGGCGCAGGTTTTGCCAGAGGCTGAGCTTATTATCTACATCGATCGATGCTGTTTTCATTTCCTTGCTCTCATAGTGGTAAGGGTTCTGAAAGCAAACATCGGCAGGGCAGGGGAAAGGCTTAGGTGAGAATATGGGATCGCGATCGCAAAAGCGTTAAAAAACAACAGGGCTGGTCATCAGACCAGCCCTGTGGCAGCATAAATTATGTAGCAGACAGCTTATCGCACGTTAACATAAATGCCGGAGGTTACATTATCTGTCAGACGTACTACATGATAGATAACCTGTTTATTATGCGTTTTGATTTTACGCTTAATATTGCCTTTATGTGACGAAACGGTTTTAGCCTTAATCTGCATTTTGTCTGAAATCTGAATGGTGTCATGGCCTGACATCCACATTTTCAGCATATTTGATTCGGTCTGGCTCAGCGTCAGTGGATGAATGTCCATCCCGGCGGAAATACGCGGTGACGCATTGAGTTTCTTTTGCAGGTAAGTACCCAGCAGTGAATCCAGAGTCGATGTCTTAATCGATTTTGATGTAATAATCAGGTTCTTACGAACGTAGAGATATTCCTCAAAATGGATATTTGAGATCGCCATAAAGATAAAGAAAAGAGTATCCGGGTGCTGTGTGATAATAGCACGAATGCGATCGCTGGAATCGGCTTCGTGAATAAAGCAATCTTCGTTAATAAATACTACGCCAGGTTTTAATTGCTCGCATTTTTGTTGTAGCTGTTCGATATCCGTGGCTGCAGTAATGTTTTTCTTTTTAACTCCTTTTGCCGACATATAGTCCGACAGTCCCAGGCGTGTGTAGTTACATGAATCCATAATAATCGTTGGCATTATAGCGACCCTCACCAATTTGTTATCCGTTTAAATCAACGATGAATACGCGTTTGCGGTACGAGAGAAATTTTCAAAGACACTTTTTTATTCTGCTTTGCAGTCTGGCAAATTATATCCCTGCGCCATCATGACTCTTCCCTGACCCGTTCTGCGAAGTTTTTTGTGTTCCATCCACGTCATTCTTTCCCCGGCGATAGCGGGAATCACCAGGAATTTGCTTTAAGTATACCTTCCGCCCTGTTTTTGAGAGCTGTGTCACTATCGCGCATGTTACAGGCAATTCTGATAGGACAAATCTTAAAAACATTTGTTTCGCGAAAGTGTGACGCTTCAGCGAGTGTTGACAATGCCGGAAAAAGGGAAATTAGACAAGAAAAATCGCTTTTAAATTTTTTTTGTTTAAAAACATACCCTTGAGCATTTTGCCAACCGATTCGTCAGGGAAACCACCTTAAGAATCGTCTGACTAAAATACTCCACGGACCGTTTAATAAGAATGTTTTTCACGATAAATATCGATTTATCAGATTTTCCTCAGTTGATTTCTGAAAAAAATGGTTTGAAAAGTATACGGAATGATTTTGACTGCTTAACTATCACTTCAGAATGGTAACAGTATCGTTAACTAACGTGCAGGGGAAAGTTCTGAGACAAATCGGGCGAGTAAATCAAAGACTTCGCTGAACAGATGTTCGCAGAATGGGGCAAGAAGCGGCATCAGCATACCCATAGAGAGGATACCGACCGTTAAGGTCACAGGAAAGCCGATAGCGAAAACCGACAGTTGAGGTGAAACACGGTTTAACAAACCCAGTGCCAGGTTTAGCGTGAGGAGCAAAATGATTAAGGGCAGCGCTAACATCATGCCATTAAGGAAAATTAGCCCGGCACCTTTGACCAGTCCCATAAAGGCATCAGCACTCAGCGGCTCTGCACTGACGGGCAAGGTCTGAAAACTGTCTGCCAGCAGCGAGATCAGCCACAGATGTCCGTTAAAGGTCAGAAACAGCAGCATCGCCAGCATATCGAGAAAACGCGCCAGCAGCGGCATGTTAACCCGCGTGTTCGGGTCCAGCAGCGTAGCGAAAGATAATCCCATCTGTAAACCAATGATTTCACCCGCCAGCTTTACGGCTGAAAACGCCAGTTGCATGGTCAGACCGATACCGGCACCAATCAGCAGCTGCTGGATCAGCATCCAGAAACCGGCAGGTGAGAACAGGGTAACGTCGACCGGTGGCAGCAGCGGCAGCAAAATCCAGGTGATCACAAACGCAAGCGCCACCTTTACCCGTTTGGGTATATTGCGCTCGTTCAGCACCGGCGCGCTGGCAAACAGCGCCAGCAGGCGCGCCATCGGCCAGAAAAACTGCGCCACCCAGTGGATAAGCTGACTGCTGTCGAGGGTAACCATCAGCCAATGATATAAGGCAGGTTGCTGAACAGGGTGCGAATGTAATCCAGCATCAGATTCAGCATCCAGGGTCCTGCGATTACGCCGGTAGCCGCCACCGCCAGAATCTTGGGAATAAAAGAGAGCGTCTGTTCGTTAATCTGCGTTGCCGCCTGCAGAATACTGATGATAAGCCCGCTTACCATCGCGACCAGCAGTAGCGGAGCCGCCATCATCAGCGCGACGCGCATCGCCTCCTGGCCCATTACCATTACCGATTCCGGGGTCATACTGTGCTCCTGTCAGGGAAAGATTAATGAAGGGTCAGGAATAAAAGCTTTGGGCCAGCGACCCCACCAGCAGCTGCCAGCCGTCGACCAGCACAAACAGCATCAGCTTAAACGGCAGCGCAATCGTCGCCGGCGGTACCATCATCATACCTAATGCCATCAGTACACTGGCGACCACCAGGTCGATAATCAGAAAAGGGATAAAGACCGTAAAGCCAATCTGGAATGCGGTTTTCAGCTCGCTGGTCACGTACGCCGGCAGCAGAATACGCATCGGTACCGCTTCCGGGCCGTCGATAGGCGCGGTATTGGCCAGGCGGGCAAACAGGGCCAGATCGGCTTCGCGCGTCTGGCGCAGCATAAACTCACGCAGCGGCTGGGCACCTTTATCCAGCGCCACTTCCATACTGATTTTGTCCTGACTGAAGGGCAGGTAGGCATCCGCGTAGATTTTATCGAACGTGGGCGCCATGATGAAAAAGGTCAGGAACAGCGCCAGGCCGAGCATCACCTGATTAGGCGGGGCCGAAGGGGTACCCAGCGCGTTACGCAGCAGGCCAAATACAATAATGATGCGTGTAAAGCTGGTCATCATCAGCAGTACGGCCGGGATAAAGGTCAGCGAGGTGATAAACACCAGCGTCTGTACCGGCAGCGACCAGCTCTGCCCGCCATTAGCCAGCGGCTGGCTGACCAGACCAGGCAACTGCGCGTGCGCAGCCGGTGCCAGCAGCATCAGCAGCGGCAGCAGAGAGAGTAATCGACGCATCATTAAGGTTTTCCGGGACGTTTAACCAGGTTGTGGAGGATCTGACGAAAATCCTGCGGTACAGGCTGAGCCTGCGGGTGTTCTTCAGGCGGCAGCGGCGGCAGCGAGTGCAGATGGGTGATCTGCTGCGCTGTTACCCCCAGCACCAGGCGCGCATCGGCGGTTTCAACGATCACCACCCGCTCCTGACGCCCGACCTGTACGCTGGCGCTGACTTTCAGCGCCTGTGCATTAACCGTTTTTGGCGCAAAGCCCATGCGCTTCGCCAGCCAGCCGCAGGCCAGGATCAGCAGAACAATCACCGCCAGCATAGTGCCGACCTGACTCACTACGGAGCCGGTAGAGACCACCGGCTGCGCGTGCGCTGGCTGCAGGGTTTGTGCGCTGTTTTGCATGATCAGCGGCTCAGACGACGCATGCGTTCAGAAGGCGTAATGATATCGGTGATACGCACGCCATATTTATCATTCACGACCACGACTTCACCCTGCGCAATCAGATAGCCGTTGATCAGAATATCCAGCGGTTCACCGGCGAGACCATCCAGCGACACCACAGAACCCTGCGTCAGACGCAGCAGCTCTTTGATTGTCATTTTGGTACGGCCCAGTTCAACGGTGAGTTTGACCGGGATATCCATGATCAGATCGATATCCTGCATGGCACCGCTGGCGCCAGCACTCTCAAACGCTTTAAACACGTTTTCACTGGCGGCCGGTGCGCTGCCGCTGCTGGTCTGCTCGTTCATTGCTTCAGCCCACAGATCGTCCGCGGAGATATCGTCGGACGGGTTTTTGCTGTCACTCATTGGGCTGTTCCTCATTCAGCGAATTCAAAATCGGGTTAATCAGATGTTCAACGCGCAGCGCATACTGGCCATTCAGCATGCCGTACTGGCTGGTCAGCACCGGAACGCCATCCACATGGGCAATGATGCGATCCGGCTTTTCAATTGGCAGTACATCGCCGGGTTTAAGCTGCAAAATGCGCGACAGGCGCATTGAGGTTTCGGCAAAATGTGCAATCAGCTCCAGCTCAGAGTGCTGCACCTGCTTCACCAGATTGTCGCGCCAGTGCGTATCCTCCTGGCGGGAGTTCTCCAGCGGTGGATTGACCAGCAGCTCGCGCAGCGGCTCAATCATGGAAAACGGAATACAGATGTTAAACTCACCGACCAGGTTGCCAATCTCCACCTGAAAAGGGGTGTTAACGACAATATCGTTAGGTGAGGTGGTGATGTTGGTAAACTTCACCTGCATCTCTGAACGGACATACTCCACTTCCAGCGGGTAGATCGCTTTCCACGCGTCGCTGTAGCCATCCAGCGCCAGCTTCAGCATGCGGCGGATCACGCGCTGTTCAGTATGGGTAAACTCGCGCCCCTCAACTTTGGTCGGAAAGCGCCCGTCGCCACCAAACAGGTTATCCACGGCGATAAACACCAGGCTTGGCGAGAACACGACCAGCGCCGTGCCGCGCAGCGGCTGCAGATGGATCAGGTTCAGGTTGGTTGGCACCGGCAGATTGCGGGCAAACTCGTGGTAGGGCTGAATTTTTATCGCCCCTACGCTGATATCCGGGCTGCGGCGCAGCAGGTTAAACAGCGCCATACGAAAATGGCGCGCAAAACGTTCATTGATGATCTCCAGCGCCTGCAGCCGCTCACGTACCACACGACGCTGGGTATTGGGGTCGTAAGGGCGAATGTCGCCATCGCTCCCGGTGGAAATTTTCTCTACTTCCGCGCTGTCACTGTCGCCGTTAAGCAGCGCGTCAATTTCAGCCTGGGAGAGAATGCTATCGCCCATTAAATCACCTCAAAATGAAGGCGGTAAACAGCACATCACTGACCACCTGTGCAGGTTGTCCGGTTACCAGCGGCGGCGCCATCACCTGTTTAATCTGTCCGACCAGGGCCTGTTTGCCCTGTTCGGTTGCCAGCTGCGCCGCGTTCTGACGCGACAGCAGCAGCAGCAGACGGCTGCGCACTTCCGGCAGGTAATCGTTCAACCGGCGACGGGTATCCTCATCCGGCAGACGCAGGGTAAAGCCTACGTACAGCACGCGATCGGGATCGTTGTCAGGATTGACCAGGTTAACCGTAAACGTATCCATTGCAAAAAAGACGGGGGCGGGCGGTGGCTCAACTTTCGCGGCTTCCGGTTTGTCACCCTCGTGTTTATTCATCATTCGCCAGACTGCATAGCCTGCTACGCTGCAAGCGGCCAGCGTTACAATCAGTAACACCGGAATCAGTAATGAACGTTTGCGGCCTTTTGCTTTCGCGTTATCAGACATGTTTGCAGTACTTCCTGTGAATTATGGGCAAGCCTCTCGGCTTGCCTGAACAGATTATCCCGCGTCTTAAGTCAAACAATGGGAAGAAAAGACGCGGGTTTTACGCTTACCTTCAGCGTTTAGCTGCTGTCAGGCAAAAATATCGACGCCACCGCTGCCGGCGGCGCGCGCCTGCAGGGCCGCCGGAACGGCCAGAGGCGTTATCTCACTGTCACTCTCCAGCGCCTGAGTAAAGCGGCCATACTGACCATCGCGCTGATTCTCCTGTTGTCCGGCGTGCTGCTGCTGGCTCTGGGCAAATGCGTCGCTGCTCACCTGGCTCTGGCCCAGGTTGATGCCGCTCTCCGCCAGGGCACTGCGCAACTGCGGCAGGGCAGCTTCCAGCGCCGCCCTGACATGGCTGTGGCCTGAGACCAGCGTCAGCTGCGCCTGGTCCTTATCCATGGTGAGGCTGATCTGCAGCGCGCCTAAATCCTCCGGATGCAGCCGCAGTTCAGCGTTCTGCTGCCCGTTGCGGCTGAACATCACAATCTGCTGCCCCAGCGCCTGCTGCCACTCCTGACTGCCAAGCTGCGCATTCAGCATCGGCGTTGACGGGGTGCCCTGCAGGCTGGCGCTGGCGGTATTAACCGGCGCGCTGCTGCTGAACATAGCGCTGAGATGGGCTGCTGGCTGTTCCTGCCCGGCTGACAGCGCCTGCCGCTCATCGCTTTTACTGAGTCCCCCCAGCATCTGCCGGAAACTCTCATCCAGCGTCAGTGCAGCGCTGCTGGCGGGCGCCGTGCTGCCGTGGCTGCCGGCGGCCAGGCCATCAGCGCGCGTGGTAAGCGCTGACGTATCCTGACTGCGGATGTGTGGTGTCGCCGTCTCCGCCTGCTCAGTTGCCGGTGTGGTGCCCGTCAGCAGCGCACCGCTCAGCGCCGCGTTCAGCGGCGTGCCTGCGGCTGCATCAGTTGCTGCCTGTGGCGGCGTGCCCGAAGCCAGCAGCGGCCGGTTTTCCACCATCGCCGGCAGCATGGCAAACAGCGCCTGCACATTCTGTAAGTCGCTGGCGCTTAACGGCGTTACGGCATGCTCATCACTATCATCGGCGGATTTAAGCCCGGCTTTAGATCCCGCCGGCTGGAAAAGTGCATTTAAGGCGTCTGGTTTGTCCAGTGCCTGCAGCAGGTTACTCAGTGACGCTTTATCGTCATTACCGGCAACGTCGCCTGCGTCACGGGTTTCACCCGGCTGCAGTTTTCCCTGCTGTTTAGCCAGCGCCAGCAGCTGATTTCCCAGCTCGGTGATAAAGTGGGACGGCAGGCCGTCACCCGTTGCCTGGCTCTCTGGCGCTGCATCAGTTGCGGCAGCTGTTTTAGCGACTTTTGCAGTATGCGTAAGCAGGGCTTGCAGCGTAGTCATTCGCTTTTCCTCAGTGCGGCCCGTTGGGCAAATTCATCCATTCGTTTCTGATCGAGACGGTTTTCCTGACGCAATGCACTCTCCTCAGCGCGGGTAATCAGCATCTGATAGGCATTGAGTTTCTTGTGCTTTTCCCGCCAGCTGCCCAGCGCCTGTTCAGTACGCTGATCCCACTGGCTCAGCTGCTGGCGATGCTGGTCAATCGCTTTTTCCAGCGTCTGGATAAACTGGTGATAGTTACTCCAGCGCATGCTGGTAATACCGCCGGACATATCCTGATTGAGCTTGTTGCGATACTCATCCAGATAGTCCAGCAGCATGCTGAGCTGCTCATTGGCCTGCTGCTGGCCGCGCCGCATGTTGCCCAGATGGAGCACAGCGTCATCCAGATCCTGTTCTGCCAGGTCGCGCAGGGTGTCAATTGCACTGGCGGTTTTCATTGGCTAGCCTCGTCTGATAACCACGTTAACCAAACAGCGTCTGCAGGTGCAGGCAGGCGTCATCGTATTCACTGCGTTCAAAAATTCCCTGATGCAGAAACGCTTCCATCTGCGGATAGAGCGTAATGGCCCGATCCAGCATCGGATCGCTGCCGGCGGCATAGGCGCCGACGCTCACCAGGTCGCGGTTACGCTGATAGCTCGACAGCAGCTGCTTAAACTGCCGCACCCGGGCGTAATGCGTTTCATCAATCAGCGACGTCATTACGCGACTGATTGACGCTTCGATATCGATTGCCGGGTAGTGGCCCGCTTCCGCCAGCCGGCGCGACAGAACGATGTGGCCGTCCAGAATGGCGCGCGCGGAGTCAGCGATCGGATCCTGCTGGTCGTCACCCTCGGTCAGTACGGTGTAAAACGCCGTGATTGAACCGCCGCCGTCGATGCCGTTACCCGCCCGTTCCACCAGCGCCGGCAGCTTGGCGAATACGGAAGGGGGATAACCTTTGGTTGCCGGTGGCTCACCAATGGCCAGTGCAATTTCACGCTGCGCCATCGCATAGCGCGTCAGCGAGTCCATGATCAGCAGCACGTGCTGGCCGCGATCGCGGAAATCCTCCGCAATGCGCGTGGCGTAGGCGGCACCCTGCATGCGCAGCAGCGGAGAGACATCGGCCGGCGCGGCGATCACCACCGAGCGGGCGCGGCCTTCGGCCCCCAGAATATTTTCGATAAACTCTTTAACTTCGCGACCGCGCTCGCCAATCAGGCCGACCACGATCACATCAGCTTTGGTATAGCGCGCCATCATGCCGAGCAGCACCGATTTGCCCACGCCGGAACCGGCAAACAGGCCCATACGCTGACCGCGTCCCACCGTCAGCAGGGCGTTAATGGCACGCACCCCGGTGTCGAGCACGTCATGAATAGGCGTGCGCTGCAGCGGGTTAAAGTGCGGGGTGATCAGCGGTGCGCGATAGCCGGTTTCCGGTGCGGGCAGGCCATCCAGCGGCTTGCCGCTGCCGTCCAGCACGCGACCCAGCAGCTCCGGTCCCAGCAGCAGCTGTTTGCCGCTGTGATCGCCGTTAATTCGCGCATAGACGCGAGCGCCGGGTAAAATGCCGTCAACTTCTTCCAGCGGCATCAGAAACAGCTTTTGTCCGTTAAAACCCACCACTTCACTCTCTACTTCAGTGATATGGCCATTATCATGGCGTTCGATAATGCAGGTTGCGCCCAGCGGCAGCTGCAGCCCGGTCGCTTCCAGCACCAGGCCGGTGGCCCGCGTCAGGCGCCCATAGCGCCGTACGGACTGCACCTGGCTGATACGCTGTTCAAAAGAGTCGAGTGCGCCAAGCCAGCGCGACAGGCGAGACGTCATCAGAGTGCTCCCGGTGCCGCCAGGCGGCACAGCTCCTGCCAGCGGGTGGCCACGCTGGCGTCGAGGTCGCCATCCTCAGCGCTGAGCTTGCAGCCGCCGGGGTGCAGCGTGCTGTCAGCCAGCAGCCGCCAGCCATGCAGATCCAGCGTGGGGCCGAGCGTCTGCTCCACGCGCTGCAGATCGTCCGGATGCACGCGCAGCTGCGGTTTGCCGCTGAACATCGGCTCCTGCTGGATCAGCTGCTGGATTTGCCGCAGCAGGGCGCTGCCATCCACCTGCGTCGCCTGACCGATAACGGTACGGGCGGCCTCCAGCGCCAGCTGCATCAGCCGTGAGGCGATGACGCTATCCAGCGCTTCCAGCGTATGGTGGAACTCCGTCACCAGCTGCTGCATGCGCGCCTGCAGCGGCGCCTGCTGCTGCTGTGCGTCAGCCAGACCCTGCTGAAAGCCGGCGTCGTAGCCATTCTGCTGCGCCTCCGCAAATCCTTTCTGATAGCCTTCGCTGTAGCCCTGCGTCTGCGCATCTTTGCGCATCTGCTGCTGCATCCGCTCCAGCTGCTGCCGCTGCTCATCCTCTTCGCTGAACGCCATGGCGTCAGCGTCATGTTCTGCAGGCGGCAGATCGGGCACGGCGCTCAGCGGCGCAGCCAGATCGTCAGGCAGCCAGCGCTGCCACGGGCGGGCAGAAAATGCATCAGACATAGGTTTCCTCGCCGGCACCGATGACCATTTCGCCCGCTTCTGCCAGACGGCGCACTACCAGCAGAATCGCTTTCTGTTCGTTCTCTACCGCAGACATACGTACCGGACCGCGGTTGGCCAGGTCGTCGCGCAGAATATCGGCTGCACGCGCAGACATGTTCTTGAGGAACTTCTCGCGCAGCGGCTGCTCGGAACCTTTCAGCGCAATCAGCAGCTGCTCGGACTCCACTTCCTGCAGCAGACGCTGGATGCTGCGGTCGTCCACTTCCACCAGGTTCTCGAACAGGAACATCTCGTCGATGATTTTCTGCGCCAGCTCGCCGTCGAAGTCGCGTACGGCTTCGATGACCGCCTCTTCCTGCTGCGTTTTCATCAGGTTGATAATCTCGGCCGCGGTTCTCACGCCGCCCATCTTCGCGCGCTTGAGGTTGGTGCCATCCAGCAGGCTGTTCAGCACTTCGGTCAGCTCCGCCAGCGCCGCTGGCTGAACGCCGCCAAAGGTGGCGATACGCAGCATCACATCGTGACGCAGGCGTTCATCAAACAGCGCCAGAATATCGGCCGCCTGACCACGCTTCAGGTGCACCAGGATAGTGGCGATAATCTGCGGATGTTCGTCGCGGATAAGATCGGCGGCCGCCTGCGGCTCCATAAAGTTGAGCGTCTCCATACCGCTGGTGGTTTCGCGCGTTTCCAGAATATCTTCCAGCAGGCTGGAGGCACGCTCCTCGCCCAGCGCTTTGACCAGTACCGAGCGCAGGTAATCGTTGGAGTTCAGGCTCAGCGCCGCAAACTGCTCAGCGTCGGCCTCGAATTCGCGCAGGACTTCCGTCAGCTGCTTGTGCGATATCTGCTTCATATTGGCCATCGCCGCGCTGAGGTGCTGCACTTCGCGCTGGTTCAGGTGTTTGAACACTTCAGCTGCGCGCTCTTCACCGATAGTCATCATCAGGATGGCGCTTTTTTCTGTACCGGTCAGACTCATAGTTCGTTACTCATCCATTCACGGATAACCAGCGCCACGACGCGCGGATCGTTTTCAGACATATCGCGGATGCGCTGGCTCATCACTTCGGCACTCATGCGGTTAGAAGACTTCCGCTCCTGATCCAGCTCATCTTTATTAATCTGCACGCTGTAAGCGGCTTGCTCTTCCTGCGCAGCGGCGCGGGCGGCAACGGCTTCTGCAGCGGCCTGTTCCGCTTCGCGTTTGCGCAGCAGCTGCGGACGCACCAGCTTGCGGTAGAGGATGAATGCGACCAGCGCCACCAGCAGCCAGCGACCGGCACTCATTAGCTGATCGAAGAACGACTGCTGCTGCCAGAACGGCAGGTCGCCACCCGCAGGCTCGGTGGTATTGAAGACCGAGTTCACCACATTGATGCTGTCGCCGCGCGTCTGGGAATAGCCCATCGCTTCGCGGGTTAAATCTTCAATCTGTTTGATCTGCTGATCGTTCAGCGCGACCGCTTTGCCTTTACCGTCATCGCGGTAGTTCACGACCACGGCGACTGACAGACGCTGCACGTCGCCAACGTTGAGTTTGGTGTGGCGGATTGAGCGATCGAGCTCATAGTTCACCGTATCATTACGGCTGGAGCTGCTCGGGCCACTGCTCTGGCCAGCGGTGCTGGTAGTGGTACCGGCATTCTGCGCCGCATTGTTCTGGGCATTAGCCGCATTCTGCTGCGGTGGATTCGTCACCGGTGCGTTGTTAGCGGGCGCCGGCTGATTAGAGAGCGCACCAGGCACGCCACCCGGATAGGCGCTGCCGTTCTGATCGCTGGTGCTGGTCTGACGCGAGCGCACCGCCGAGTTGTCTGGATTGGCGTTTGGCTGATACTTCTCATCCGTCTGTTCGCTGCGGTCGAAGTTAATCTGCGCGGTAACCTGTGCATGCACGTTACCCTGGCCAACAATCGGGTTCAGGATCGCTTCAATACGCTGCTGATAACGCGCTTCAACTTCAGCGGCATATTTCAGCTGGGCGTCGTTGAGATCGCGTCCTTCGCTGTCGGAGCGGGTCAGCAGGCGACCGGTCTGATCGACCACGGTGACGTTGCCTGGCGGCAGGCCCGCCACGCTGCTGGAGACCATATGCTGAATCGCCTGGATCTGACCTTCATCCAGTGCCCGGCCAGGCTGCAGCGTCAGCGTCACTGAAGCCGACGGCGCTTTCTGTTCGCGGACGAAGAGGGTAGGTTTCGGCATCGCCAGATGCACGCGCACGCCCTTGACCGGACCCAGCGTTTCGATAGTGCGTGCCAGCTCACCTTCCAGCGCACGCTGGTAGTTGATCTGCTCGCTGAACTGGCTGATACCAAACTTCTCTTTATCCATCAGCTCAAAACCTACCGAGCCGCCTTTCGGCAGACCCTGCTGCGCGAGGCGCAGGCGCAGTTCATGCACTTTATCAGCCGGCACCATCAGGGCACCGCCGTTTTCGGCGAACTGGTAGGGGATGTTCATCTGCGTCAGCTGGGTGACAATGGCGCCACCATCTTCATCAGAGAGGTTGTTATAGAGCACGCGGTAGTCGGGCGCTTTGGCCCAGAGCACCAGCGCCAGCACAACCGCAATGGCTGCGGCCGCGGCGATGATTAAGGGAATTCGCGGATTAGCGCGCAGGCGGGCGAAAAGGTCTGACATGCCTTTCTTTGCTGATTCCTGTGTAGCGGCTGCACTCGCATTCATGACCGATTCCTGCCTGACATAATTGACCGGGTAAGTTGTGGTAACAAAACAGACTCCCTGATACGTCTACCCGGTATTTGCGCTGCTGGCCTGCAGAGTGCCGGCGGTAGCTGACGGAGTGAGCTCCCCGCACGGGCGTTCCCCTTCGGACCGCGGCGCAAAAACTTTAGGGTAAAAATGAAATTCCAATCTTATGGCAGGCATTATTGATGAATCGCATCACTTCGATGGCTGAATAAGCCGGGGTTTTAGGGGCTATTTAGCGCCTTTGTCCTATTGACACTGTGCTAACTTTGCAGTCGAAAAAAAATCTTCCTTTTCTCTGCGAGGTATAAAAATGTCAATTCAGGCTATAGATGGCGCACTGCAGCAGCTACAGATGACCTCACTGCAGGCGGCTGGCAAGGATACTCACTCCTCCAGCCAGCTCGATTTTGGTGCCACCATGAAAGCGGCACTCGATAAGATCAGTGAAACCCAGACCACCGCCCGCGCGCAGGCGCAGGATTTTGAGCTCGGTAAACCTGGCGTGCAGCTCAACGACGTTATGGTTGATCTGCAGAAGTCCTCTATCTCTATGCAGATGGGCATCCAGGTACGCAACAAGCTGGTGAGTGCGTACAGCGATATTATGAATATGCAGGTTTAGTCAGGTTAACTATATGATGAAAATATAGTTATTGGTCAGATGGCTTTAATGTGGGACAGTGATGGGACAAAACCATTCAGTTTTTCGTTCAGAAGACTCCTTTGGGCCTCATCATTTTCTTTTATTCAGGAACCGTACACCTGATAAACCATCTGTGCGTTAGCGTGTCCCATCTGACTAGCGATAAAGTTGGGATTTGCCCCTGCATAAAGTGACCAGCAGGCGTATGTGTGTCTGGACTGATATGGCTTACGGTGGCGAAGGCCTGCACGCTTACCGGTACATCTTGATGCACTCTAATTGCACCAGTGGCCGGCGCCCATGCAGCCGGACCTTTATCTGCTCGCAGGCTTCAATGGTTGGATAGATGCGCTCAGACACTGGAGCGGGAAAGACAGAGACTATTACAATGACGAAGCCGATGAGCATGGCTACATCTCTGGTTTGCGATACAGCGGCACCTCAACAGCTTCATTAAACGGTCCAGCCCAAATATCGCCTATCCTCAGTTCTTTCTCAAAGCAAAGATGCGCATCAGTGGTATATGCCACAGGCTTTGCCGTCAGGGTTGCCAGCGCAATAGTCTCTTTTCCTATTCAATTCCAAAATGGCTGTTTCTTAGTTACGCTAATTGAACAAATCACCCCGTCAGGATCTGCTCCATATACAGGCGTCAACTGTTAAGAATTGGGTTCGCTTAATAGTTCTGGGTTTTTAGCAGGTTGTGCGTCTTACCCGAATAATGCAGTTGCCGTTGCAGAAGCAATCCGATATTTAGCTATAGGATTTTAAAATTATGGCCTTTTCTAATCTCCAAGTTCCAATATGTTTTTTGATGGTAGTATGGTTGATGTATGCAAATCAGCCGGTTCATGGCCCACGGATGCAAAAAAGTTAAAGAATTCTTCCTTTACAGAGGGTGTGGTAGATTTGGATATAGCTATCGATTCAGAGGTGAAAGAACTGGCAGGACTGAAAAGTACAGGGTGCTCCTCAACCGGATTAATACTAACGATGCTCCTGATGTCCAGTGGCCAGAAGCGCCATTCTAACCATATATCATATTACTGAATAAATTGCGCTTGTGGGCCGCAGGTTGCATAATCAGTGATGCAAATATATAGAATGGCTTATGCGTGAGGATAAATTGGCAAAAGGTAGATTGGATAGCATACAGGTGCTCAGGGGTGTAGCCGCAATGCTTGTGGTTCTTTTTCATTTCAGGCATTACATTAATGATGTATATCCATTAAAGGATCTTGGGGACAGGCTTTTTCTTTTCGGCGAGGCTGGTGTTGATATCTTTTTCGTGATCAGCGGCTTCATAATCGTTTACGCATCACGTAATAAAGAAAATAACACTTTTTCAGAGTTCGCCATAAAGAGATTCTTTCGTCTCTACCCTTTATATTTTGTAGTTCTGACAGTTTACCTTCTTTCTTACCGTGAAGAGTCTTTTACTGTTGTCAATATAATAAAAAGCTATCTTCTTATACCTATAGACTACAATGGCAAAGCTCCATGGTTTGGATTGAGTACCATATATTCCGCATGGACCCTGACCTATGAATCATATTTCTATGTGGTTTTTTCACTAGCAATACTTATAAGCCATAAATATAGAGCTATGATATGTTCTGTATTGATTCTCACAATTATGTTTTCTTTGCAGAAGCATATGAATGGTGTTTTCACCTTTGAAGCGATATCCGGGACAAACAGCTTTCATGGAGTGTATTATAATTTCCTTTTCGTATCCAACCCTTTAATTATAGATTTTATGCTAGGCATGCTTGTGGCATATATCTATCTTTTCTATGTTGAAAAATTCAATGGCAGCATTCATTTAACATTTCTATCGATATTAGCCTTCACAATCTCTTTAATATTCATGCTGTCCAGAGCTACTGGCCTCGTCGGACCTTTATATTGGGGATGGTGTTCAGCTTTCATAGTGCTATCTATACTTATTATTTCTAAAGAGTTAAACATTTTTTATCCGCGATTCCTCGTTTATCTTGGCGAGATGTCATGCTCAATTTATATCAATCACATTGTAGTTAAAAAAGTGGCTTTTGCTTATATTGGTCCGCTTGGTCTCTTTGGTGACGGCGATGGCTTTGTTATATTGTTCTCATTAGTGATAGCAACGTTATGCATTTCATATGCAACGTATAACTATATTGAAAAACCAACATTAAAAATTGGACATAAGCTATCTGACAGGATAAAGCGCAATAGATTACGCAAGATGAAATCTGCCAGCACAGCATGATTTATAAAAAAGCACCGGCTACGGGGCACCCTGTACCGCACGGGCTACAGGGTGAGGGATTAAGGTTGATTGAGGGACCTTTAATATGAGTATTGAGACATGAAATGGTGGGCTGAAAAATTATATTAGCTCTGTTGAGGCTAACGTTCTGTTTAGTGAGTTACACATCGCAGGTGAATCTAATTATATGATTAAAGCCCCTGGCGGGGCTTTAATCAACGCCTACGAAAATAAATAAAAGAAAAAGAAAAAAGGCTTGCTAGAGATAAAATAAACGGCGCTAGCGTGAGCATTTTGCTATAGCTTAACTCTATAGTACCCTGCGCAGGACCATCAATAGTAACTATTCCATTATCAGAGGTGCCAACAGAAACATCCCTGCCATTATATTTAGCATTATATCCAGGATAATACATCACTGGGAGTTTTATTTTTCCATTTTCAGGGTGATTAATATCAAAATTCAATGATGACCAAGACGGTTTTATTGATTTCATATAATCCATTTTTTTAATGGATTGAATCTCTTTTATATTATCGTGTTTAGCATCTTCGAAAGATGCATTCATATAATCGTGAAACTCGTGATGCTGAATTTCGCTTGCTCTTTTTTGAATGGCCGCTTGCATAGGCGAAAATGAAAATATCAATGAAAATATCAAAGCGAAATAGTTTATTAATGGAAGGTTAATGCTTTTTAAATATGAAACAGATAGTAGTGCTATGGCTGGGACGGCCATTAACATAAGTCGCCAGGGAAACTGTATAAACCTCAGTACAGGAGTCTTTTCACTTATCATATACCATGGAAATAGCTGAGTAGATGCAATCAAAAATAGCGTCGCAATAATGAATATTGAAGTGGTCTCTAAAGAATCCAGTATAACCCGTTTTGCAATATAGCAAAGAAAAAGTATATTTAAAACTACTCCTGATGAAATAACTAGCCCTTTTGTGGTCATTCCTGAGGTCAATAATTCCGCAAATAACATCTCATTCAAACTAACGCTAAATTTCCCTATGGTATTATAGGATACAGCCAATGCATGAAAAGCAAAAACATCGCCTTTAATAAAATGGTAGATTAATGGAATTGTGAAGAAAAGCGAAGATGAAACTACGAAAGTGATGCTTTTAACTAAAATTATCAGGACTCTCTTCGTTAATGATTTTTTAATATTTATGAGGAAGTAAAGCACTGCATATATTAAGCAAACAATAAAAGACGGTATATTTGAGAGAAGAATGAAAAGAACGCCGACAGGGAATAACACCTTGCCTGGTCCGTCTATTAGGATAGCTCGCGCCCCAACTATAACCATTGGAGCGAATGCCATTGCCATCAACTCGCCAATATCAATGCGTATATACGCATCATTTAGAAAATAGCCAGAGCATATAAATAGTATTGATGCTATTGAAGCATAGTATTTCGACTCAAGCAGCTTAAGTGATGAGAAATACATAGAGATAAACGCGATAATAGTTATTATGCCAACAGTAGCCTTGAATTGGTTTGCATCACTTATCGAATATAATGTTATCAACTTCACTACTCCCATTAAGTAAGCACTTAAGGGTGGGTAGAAAAGGTTCCATGAGTACCCATACCAATTGTTACTATAGTAATCGAACAAAGGCAGTACGTTGAAATGGGAAAGTTGATTGTTGATATCTTTCATTCTTTGATAGTGAGCCATAGCATCAAAGCTATAAAAGGTTCCCTCTATAAAGCAAGGGTATAAAATAATAGCTATTGCTATCACAGCTAACAAAAAAGCATGACTTCTACTTCCCATTTTTGAAACGCCCTCTGAAATTATGTATTTATGCCTGTCTTTTTAAGTAAACTTGTTCGGTTTAATAAATATCTCAGGTGTCATTTTAAATTTATTGCGTTAGTTTCACCTGAAGATATAGTAAAGAATTTGCTTTCTTTTAAAATAATTAACCCTTTGTCATTTTGACGGCTTCCCATCTCAGCTTTAATGCCATAATGGCTAAGCATTATCATTCCCGACCAACTATACAGAGGCATTACCATCCATTTAAGGGAGGGGAATCGTTTAAACTCCATCTCTGTGGCAGCGCTTGTAGATAGTTGACCATTAACATATATCTTTTCTCCATCCCATGATTCTGGAATTGAAGAAGCTATATCATAAAAGATTTTATCTTCAAGTGTCCTTTGCGCCTTGCTAGCGTTTCCGTAAGCCGAAGCATATGATAAAGAGAAGACTACTGGAATAATGCAAGTAACAGCCGTTATTTTTTTGAAACTTGTCATTGTCGCAAGATAGCCAACAAGCAGCATCAGTCCAGGAATTCCCATCATTACACGAGGTGCAACGACTGTTTTATCGACTAGTATAAATGGCCCAGTTACAGAAAAAACAGTAATCAGAACACTGATAGCAATAACCAAAATCCCAGTAACTTTAGAAGATAGCGCCTCTTCGGTTTTGAAGATTTTTATGACGAGGACGATTAATCCAATAATGGCTACAATTAAAGCCAAAATCCAAGCCATAAACAAAGAATGATTTATTAGACTATCCGCAATGGTCCAAAATCTGTCAAGGTTATACATTAGGCTTTTAGTAGGACTTTCAGCTTTGGTTATTAAATCCGAATGAACATTCTTCGAAAGATAAAAAGGGGTTACACCCTTCATGTAAATCAACATTGATATGGCTGCGGATAAAGCCCTTTCAATGGATAGCTTTAACACCTTAATGCCGTTGTGAGATGAAGAAAGCAAATAGATTATTTCGATGGAACAGAGAGATAAGAAAACATTTATGGTCGCCTGATAGAGACTTAAAGCCATCACCAGACAAGCAGCGCTAGTTGCTATACGTAGCCAAGCGCGCAGAGACGTTACAAGAATAGAGTAGGGCAATGTTGCAAGAAAAACACCCAGCATCATAGGAAAACAGTCAAAATGGTAAGATAAATTTTGCAGGAAAAAAGGGCTAAGGGAGAATAGAGAAAATACGATCCCCGAGTATATACCTCTTTTTAAAGCAAACCGTGAATATAAAGTTAATGAAGAAGCGCCAAGTAATGCACCAGCAATGATAAGTGATAAAGGGAAAACATCAATAACATAATGACTTCCAAATCCCAGCGCCATTATTACAAAATCTGAAAGTGGACGACCTAGCGCACCCCAATACGGCTCACCATTAGCAGATCGTAGAATGTCATCCTGGTAAAGGATTCCAGAGAGCATTATTGGTAAAACAAACAATGCCGTAACAGTCACAATGACCCAACTACCGTTATCAAACCTATTAATTTTGAACATTCCCATTCCCTTGCTTAAGTACAAATCGTGGCCTTTGCTTTGTTTCCACGTAAATTCTTCCAATGTATTCACCCAACACCCCTATCCCAATAAGCTGCACGCCGCCAAGGAACAGAATGGATACCAGGATAGATGGATATCCCCTTACCGGGTTACCAAAAACTACTGTGTCAAATATCATCCATGCGCCATACAGAAATGATACTGCTGCAACAAACAATCCGATATAAGTCCACATACGCAGCGGGAAGGTTGAAAAGCTTGTAATGCCCTCCAGAGCCAGATTCCACAGCTTCCAGCCATTAAACTTTGATGTGCCGGCCACGCGCTCAGCCCGGGTGTATTCAACCACATCTACACGGCCGCCTACCCAGGACAGGATACCTTTCATAAACAGGTTGCGCTCCGGAAGGAGTTTGATGTGCTCGACCGTTTCACGCGACATGAGGCGGAAGTCACCAACATTCTCTTCAATCGTTGGCGAGCTGATTTTGTTATGCAGGCGATAGAACCACTCCGCTGTTTTCCGCTTCATATGCCCGTCTGTACTGCGATCTGCACGCTTCGCCAGTACCACATCAGCTCCTGCCTGCCAGCGCTCAATCAGCTGTGGTATGACATTGATCGGATCCTGCAGATCAACATCAATTGGGATAACTGCATCACCAGTTGCATGCTCAAGGCCAGCGAACAGTGCTGGTTCCTTGCCAAAATTACGCGTAAATGACAGCGCTTTAACCAGAGGATCTGACACTGCCAGGGCATTGATAATTGCCTCAGTTCCGTCTTTGCTCCCGTCATTGATAAACACGATTTCTATCTCATGCGCGGTGAGTTCCCGGCGTACTTCCTGATAGAAAATGGGTATCGCGTCTTCTTCATTAAAAACGGGGACTACAAGGGATATCTTCATTTTGCTTCCCTGAAAACGATGTATCGTGAATAGATGAAGCCACAGAACAGGCTTATCGCGGAGAAAACTACCAGGGTAATCAGTGGCGACAATCCCGACTTATCCGCCGCCCAGCCGACAGCAGAGGCCAGAGAGCCCATAAAGGCGACATAAATCATGTAGCGGAGGGTTGTTGTCTCAGAGTTGAACGTCCAGCGGGCATTCGCAAAAAATGAGAACGTTACTGCCACGCAAAAGGCGCCAAAGTTAGCAAGCGACTGAGTAGCATCAGAGGTGCAGAGGATCAGATAAAAGACTGCCCAGTGGATAGCGGTGTTCAGTACGCCGATACTGAGATAGCGCGAAAATAGTTTGAGCATAACGTTTAGCTTAAGTTAAGAGTTGCACGATCTTATACATCGTGAAACAGACTGCAACCCTTTAGGAACAATCGCATAAAAAAAGCTTTGGTAACAGGGTAATCACAACAGCGCCACTAAGCGCGAACCATCAGGCCTGCCCCGTGGCTACTGCCTGCTGCACAGAAGCGTTGAAGCGCGTTAACTGACATTTCGCATCCAGAACGGTGAAACAGCTACTCAGGCCGGGCAGCATGAATCACCGCAGCCTGACAACAGAAAAGCGAAGGAGAGTGCGCCATTAAATCTGGCCGTTGCACTGGAGAAAACAATCAGCGGGATATGATACGTATATAAGATAAACAGTGTCTATTCTTTCGATATATAGAACAGCGTGATGTGACTTTTGTGGAAAGCAGGATAGCGAACAATTAAAAAAATAATGTCTGCACATCTTAAAGCCAATAGCCTGTGCTGGACATGGATTTTAAAGCTGAGAGACACTTTCTTTCTGATTACACAATAAAAAGCTTAACGTTACCGCTGTTTCTTCAGGAAAGCACAATGCACTGTAGATTAAAACCCGCCGGTAAGCGGGTTTTCAGGCTTTGCCATTACGCAGCCATCTGACGGCACAGTTCTGCACAGTGATGGCAGGTTTTCGCGCATGCCTGGCAGTGATCGTGCTGATGCTGGCCGCACTCATCGCCGCATTTCTGGCAGATCTCTGCACAAAGCTGGCAGAGCGCGGGGGCAAATTCGCTCTTCAGCGTCATAAATTGTGCCGCGAGACGACAGATATTCGCGCACTCCATATCCATGCGGATGCACTCGCGCATCATCTCCAGGTGTTCCTCTTCAAGGCATGAAGCGGCACAGTTATCACAGGCGGCTGCACACAGGTAGCAGGCTTCGATGCACTGTTTGTATTGATCCGGCATATCTTCTCCTTAGTCATCAGGGTTACCTGTTAAGCCTGGAAAAAATATTCGATTATGCAAATTGTGAATACGTTAATAATTTTTTCAGCACTGCGCTTATTTTATGATTCTGCCTGCGCGCCAGATAGCCAGCTGCGTGAACATTCATCGATTAACGCCTGTAATTCACTCAATTTGTCTTATCCGCTCAGGCTTTACAAAAACATCAGGCGTATTTGCTTGATCGTTTACGGGATCTGCTATTACTGTATTTATATACAGTAATCATTTTGAGACCATGGATATGGAGCTTTTACACCCGGCGGACATCCGCGCCATCCTTGAATTACCGCTTTACGTCAGCCGCGTTCCGTGCGGTTTTCCTTCACCGGCTCAGGATTACGTTGAGCAGCGAATCGACCTGAACCGTCTGCTGGTGCAGCATCCCAGCGCGACATATTTCATTAAGGTCAGCGGTGACTCAATGATTGAAGGGGGCATCAACGACGGCGATATGCTGGTAGTAGACAGCTCAATCAAAGCCGGACACGGTGATGTGGTAGTCGCTTCGGTCTGTGGTGAATTTACGGTTAAGCAGCTTATGCTGCGCCCGTTCCTGCATCTCAGGCCCATGAATGCGGCGCACGCGATCATTGTGATTGAGGACGCCGATCAGTTTGAGATTTTTGGTGTGGTCAGACACGCCATCAAGACGATAGGCCCGTAAATGTTTGCGCTGGTGGACGTTAACGCGTTCTATGCGTCGTGTGAAAAGATATTCCGGCCAGATTTGAAAGGCGAGCCGGTTGTGGTGCTGAGTAACAACGATGGTTGCGTGATCGCCCGGTCGGCTGAGGCCAGAAAGCTGGGCATCAAAATGGGCGCGCCCTATTTTAAAATGAAAGATGAACTGACGCGGCACAATGTGCGGGTGTTCAGCTCGAACTATGCGCTCTATGCCGATATGAGTGACCGGGTCATGACCACGCTTGAGGAGATGGCAACCGCTGTTGAAATCTACTCAATTGATGAAGCGTTCATGGACCTGACCGGTTTTGGACGTTATAAGCCGCTGGAAGCGTATGGCAGAGAGATCCAGCAGCGGATATACCGGGAAATGCATCTGCTGACCGGGGTGGGTATTGCCCAGACTAAAACGCTGGCAAAACTGGCTAACTATGCGGCCAAAAAGTGGACCAAAACCGGCGGGGTGGTGGATCTGTCAGATGCAGAGCGACAGCGCAAGCTTATGGCGCTGGTGCCGGTAGAGGAGGTGTGGGGCGTAGGCGGCCGGCTCAGTAAAAAGCTGAACGCCATGGGCGTGATGACGGCTAAAGATCTGGCTGACCAGAGTCCCTGGGTTATCCGCAGGCACTTCAGCGTGGTGCTGGAGCGCACGGTCAGGGAGCTGCGCGGTGAATCCTGCCTGGAGCTGGAAGCGTTGGCGCCTGACAAGCAACAGATAGTGTGCTCGCGCTCTTTCGGCTCACGCATCACTGATTATCGCGATATGCGCGAGGCTATCTGCAACTTTGCGGTGCGGGCCGCAGAGAAGCTGAGAACAGAGCGCCAGTACTGCCGGCAAATAGCGGTGTTTATCCGTACCAGTCCGCACGCCGGCGATGAGATATTTTACGGCAATCAGGCGCTCGGCAGGCTGGCGATCCCGACCAGCGACAGCCGGGATATTATCCGTGTCGCGACAGACGCCCTGGATCGTATCTGGCTGGATGGCCGGAGATATATGAAAGCGGGCGTGATGCTGGGCGATTTTTTCAGTCAGGGCGTGGCGCAGCTCAACCTGTTTGATGAGTTTCAGCCGCGTGCAAATAGCGCAGCCCTGATGCAGGTGATGGATAAGGTAAACCAGGAAGGCAGGGGGCAGCTGTGGTTTGCAGGGCAGGGGATCGCGAAACCCTGGGCGATGAAGCGGGAAATGCTGTCTCCGTTTTACACGACGCGCTATGCCGATCTGCCGGTCGCGAAATAACGTCCCTGTTCATCTATCCTGCGCTGGCTTTCAGTTGCCCATATCTTCGGGCGTACGCTGGATCACAATCTCCAGCGCGTTGCGGTAGATATCCTGCTTCACAATATCCTGTTCCGCCTCAAGCCGCATGATCAGTGCCAGAATGATATCTTTGTTAGTCACGCGGATTTTGCGCGTGGTCAGCTCAAGCCGGATTTCAGAGATGATGACGCGTTCACTCAGATACTGCTCACCGGTAGTTTTAAAGTAGTCGCTGAGCTGAGACTCCGGGGTAGCAAGCTGTTTCATATTAAGCCTCACAAAAAAGGGGAAATCGCCTGTGTTATTGTCTGACAGTGGCAGCCATGCATGACCGCCGCGTTGCAATAAAGTTATACAAGGTTTCTGTAGTTGTACAACTATCTCGCCGCTCTTTTGTGTGGTCGTACGTGTAGATGATATGCATCAAAACAGTTGCGCTATTTTTTAGAACGATCATTTCCTTTATAAGCAGCAGGTTAGCCGGGGGCGAAGCAAAACGCGCAGCCTTCACGCGCGCCGGGCTGAAAGAAAAATTTTACGAGCTGGTCACCAGGCAGGAGCAGGCAACGATTATGCGCCCATTTTATTTTGCTAAACGCAGCGCGAAATCTGCAAGTCAGGCTACTTTTAATGCTCAGACCAATAATCAACAGAGGTGCGCATGCACTCACAACAGGTCAGTATCAACGTGTACGCTTTGGCAATCCGTAAACTTGCTGCCGCTCACCAGACAGGGGAAGATCTTAGCGACGTAAAACATCAGGTCGATGCAGTTATTCAGGCGATGAAAGAGGAGATGGCCGTTGATAAAATGGTGCAAATCGAAATGTGGGGTGAGCTGCTGACGATCCTCGATAGCTGCAGCCGCAATACGGCTCATCCTTCGTGGATCACGGTTATCAACCACGCGCGTTACCGGGTCAAGAGCAGAAAAAACACCGCAGTACAGTATTACCGGCAAATCAGCGCCTGATAAAACACTGCCGATCGCGACGATCGGCAGTTACTTTTCAGCCTGGTATCAGGGTTCATCAATGCGGGCGACTTTCAGGTGCGCGCTGTCGCCTTTGCCATAAACTTTACCGCTGACGCGGATTTTGTCCGTGGCGTCATAGGTTTTACCTTTGAAGGTTTCAGCAGGAGCATCGATACGTACGGTGCCTGAGCTGTCGCGGAACTGATAGCTGTGATCGCCCACTTTTTTGATAATGTAACCTTCAAGCGTTACATACCCGCCCTGACGGAAATCGCGGATCAGCGACACGCGCGTCTGACCGGTATCTTCCGATCCTTTATAGCCTGCATCTTCTTTATGCTGCGGCGGTGGCGTTTCACCCGCTTCAAATCCCCCTTTTTCAGCGTAAGCGCCAAAGCTCAGACACAGCATTACAGCAGCCCATGTAGTTTTGTTCATGTCACTCTCCTTGAAGTCAATCGACCCGTTAAGCCTGGCACAGGTTTCGCCAGGGAGCAGGGGCGCAGTGAAATTAATAGAGCAGCAGAACAAAAGGTATACAGCAGAGCGGAAGCGTTACAGGGCTACTGTTGCGCGGCCATAAAAAAGCCAGCACCCGGTCTGGCTTTTTTATGGCGCTGAGCAGCCGTCTGGTTATGCTCAGAGCGTTCAGGTCAGCGAGAGTCGGTTACTGATAACCCGATAACCTGAACCGGCAAAGGCATCAGCATCGAGCGGCTCTTTTTTGCCTGGCCCAAACCACTGCTGGTTATGTTCTCCCGCGTAATACCACACTTCCGGTTCCGTTGTGGCTGACTCCACCCAGTAATAGCCTTCCTGCATCGTCTTATCCTCCTGCGAGGAATATAGTCCAGCTGCGCTGCGCTTAAAAGCATTGCGCGCCGTTCTGCACAGAAAAATGTGCCGTCAGCGCTCTTCAGGAGGCGTCAGTTTCTCGCTGAGAAGAACAAAGCCCGCGGATTTAAAGCGCGCCAGAGAGAGAGGTATCGGCTCCATCGGCCGGTAAAAGCCGCGCCCCGCATCCCAGAACCATACTTCTGGCTCAGTTGTTCTGCTACCCACCCAGTAAAAACCCGTTTCCATTAGTGCTCTCCAGAAATGAATGAAGGCACGCCTTCTTAAATTTCCGCAAAATGATGTATCAGGTAAAGTCGATAATCAATCTTGTTTACCGCTTCGCTTATTTTACAACTTACCTTTTGAGGCGCCGAATATCCTCTGCCTCTGCGCAACATACGTATCTGCATTAATCGAAACCGGGCTCCTGTTCATTATGAATCTGAATTTCATTTATCAGGCACGGCACAGCAGAAACCTGTCATCCGGCTTTTACGGCCACTCTGCATAGGCTGCCCGATTAACGGCAACGCAGCACCAGAACAGCGCGAACGTTATCTGGCAGACCTGAATTTAGCGGCCGAAATCGATTTCACACTTTACACAAAGTCAGACTAAGTTGTACAGTTTTTCAAAGTTGTACAGGTTTGCGCTGGCTGTATAGAAGCGTCTGGCATCCTGCTTCTCTCAGCAAAAATGTATTGCCTTTCGTCTTATTTTTATACAAAAGAGAATGCTCTGCGCAGAGTAAGCTCATGACGGGCAGAACAAATTCGGGCTTTTTGAAAACAGATGGGTTTAAAATAAAAATACAGGATCTCATCCGACCACATGAAATGTCAAAATATAACTTATACAGATAGAAAATGACTGTATAAGTTAAAGGGTCAGGCGTGACGCTATCTCAGACGCCTTGTTATCGTGCGGGCTCAGCCTGAGCAGGGCGCTGAACCAGTAAATAAGCGATGAAAATAAATAATTAACAGCGTAATAATTTACGAAGAACTGCAGGAATAAAACGTTGCAGGGTTGAAGGTAATTTATAACAGCCTATTACCGCAGCAGATTATCCTCTGTGCTTTAAAATTAAATCTATTTTGCAGATAGCTGGCAGGACGACGAGCAGAGTATCAATATATCCCGTCCGGAGTGACAGCTGCTACACTTAACGATGTCGCGAACGGCGGCAGTGAATGTCAGTTCTGCAACAGAGGCGAGCAGGCTTATGAAAGATGGATATTACTGGGTGAAAGATGGCGAGCGCTATCCGGAAGTATGGTTCTATCAGCGGCAGTTTGGCTGGTTTCGTCCCTGCAGCGCGGTGCCGATGACGCAGCGCACCTTTGAAATGATGAAATATGTCATTCTGAGCGAGCCGCTTGATGCGCCTGCAAAGCAGCTGCAGGCGCAGTGAATTGTTGCCAGAGATGCACTTCAGACTGAGGCTATCTGATTTCAGGCCACGCAATTGACGGGAATCCATTCAGCGCCGGTCGCGCAAACAGGTAGCCCTGGAACTGATTAATACCGGCTGCCTCAAGCCACATCCACTCTTCCGCTTTTTCCACGCCCTCGGCAACCACGGCAATTTCCAGTGAGGCGCAGCATTTAATAATCGCGTGGACGATTGCCTGTTTTGGTCCGCTTTTATGGACGTCGCAGATAATTTCACGATCGATTTTTATTTTATCAGGCTGAAACTTTGCCAGCAGGGAGAGGCCGGCAAAGCCGGCACCGAAATCATCCAGCGCCAGACTGATACCGGCCGCTTTTAACTTCCGCACTTCTGCCGTGAACGCATCAGCGCGCGAAATAATTTCATTCTCCGTGACTTCAACCACGATCTGTTCAGGAATAAGGCCGCTGGCGTGGATCTCTGCGAGCAGAAAATCTACGGCATCAGGCACGGTGACCAGCGACATCGGCAGCAGATTGATGGTGAGCGTATGCTGCCCCAGGCCAAGTTTGCTGGCAAGATTGAAGGCCAGGCTTTTTGACTGAATATCTGCCCGGTAAATAGCATCACCGCCGAAAGCAGCAAAATACTCTTCCGGCGCACCGCCGGTAGGCGTGCGGATCAGCGCTTCATAGGCAGCAATACGGCGTGAAAAGGGATCAACAATAGGCTGGAAAGCAAAGCGGCAATCCTGAATCGAGTGCTGAAAATCGTTCAGCTCACACAGCGTCGACTCATCCGCGACAAACTCCCACGTGTTCGCCGGTGGAATTTCAAAATAGTTCTCTTTTTCACGCGCCTCAACAAAGGTGCGTAAAAACTGCAGCGCACGATCGTCGTAGGTCAGCTGGTGACGCGAGGTGCCTTTATCGAGTACGGCCTGCAGCACGCGGCTTCTCTCATGCTGACGCAGATCGAACAGCTCCATACCGGTATTACCAAAGCGGCGCGCCGGCGCGAAATCATGCATCAGCTCGACCAGATTATGATGACGGGCATCCTGGCGAATACGATCGTAGATATGTCTGACAGCGCGATCGGGTCCTTCCAGAAGCTGAAAGAAATGCCGGCCGTCAAATAACAGAATGCCGGTGATGTCCGACAGCGCATTTTTGGTGTTTGCGCGGGCCACGATATCTTCAAGAACTCTGACGGGAACGTGTTCATCGAGATGGCTGCGGTAAAGAATAGTGGTCAGCATGCAATTGTCCTGCCGGAACGTTATTTAAGCTCTTACATTAACCGTCGAACGGGCCGGGATGTCCAGCGCACAGAGGCTAAATCAGCATAATATTTACCGATTTATCTGATAAACGTAGCGGCAAAACAGGGGTCAATTCAATTTATCAATCGGTCGAAATGAATCTGCATCAACGATAAATATTTTAGATTGAATGGATTAATAAAAAGCGTATCTTAAGCCGCTTTAGCCGGAGGAATAAAATGTTACGTGATTACCTGAAACTGGAATCAGAAGATCGTCTTGTTGAGCAGGATAAACAGACAGCCCGGAACGATCGGGAAGCCATTACCCGCTGGCAGATCACAGACAGCCAGGGCAGGGCAAAAGGGAGCGTCGTGCTGAGCGACAAATTCAACACCCGCCGCTCATGGAACGTGAACTACCGTATTACCCAGATGGATGCATCCGGCCGCATCGTTATCGATCGCCTGACCGATACGCTGTAGCGGGCCGGTGCGGGGTTTTACTGGCCGCCAGCGTGATAGTGCCGGCGCATTTCAGCCAGTACACCGATAATCTGCACCTCATGTTTGTCCGTACTGAGTACGGGATAATCTTCATTCACCGGACGCAATAAAAAATGCTCTTCATTCTGTGAAGGGGAACGCACGCGCAGCGTTCTGACCAGCGCCTGCCCGGCATACAGCGCCAGCACCACCTCACCGGGCGCTGCAGGGCGTTGTGGTTCGAATATCAGCAGATCGCCGGGCAGAAAAGCTGGCTGCATGGAACGATCGTCCAGCTGAACGGCGACGGCGCTGTCGCTTACCGCACTGTCACAGTAGAGAAAGCGATCGGCTTCCCGCTGCAGCTGCAGGCGGGTTTCATCCAGCCAGCCGGTAACCTGCTGCAGTGTCAGCAGCGGCACAGCCCGCACGCTGCTGTGGCTGCTGACAACCGCAAAGGGTTCCCCCTCACCATCAAACAGCCATGCCGCCGGGCACTGCAGCAGCTCTGCCAGCCGGAGCAGATGCTCGCCACGCGGCAGCGTCTCATTTTTTTCCCATTGTGAAATAGCCACGTGCGAGACGCCGACGTCTGCCGCCAGCTGCTGCTGGGTCAGTTTCAGCATTTTACGGCGTTCGCGAATGCGCTGGCCTGGCGTTTCCTGATTTTTCATCTTGACAACTCCTGAAAGGTTTACTTAAGTATACTTAAATTAAATGATTGAAGTAAACTTAAAATACACTGATCGTATGACTGGCAAGGGGAGGTCAGTGTATTCCGGGCGGAGCCCTTGCCAGTACTGAGAGGTAAGGCATGGAGAGTAGTCTCATCACCAGCGTTGGCGCACTGCTTCTCGGCGGTGGTGCAGCAGCAGTGTTCTGGAAACCATTACTGGCCGGCATTGCCACCATCGTAACCAGCAATCGTGCAGGCGGGGAGATTATCACCAGTTACAAAGAGCAGGTGATGTTACTGAAGGAGAGTCATGCGCTGATGCGACAGGAGAATGATGAGTTGCGCATTCGTCACGATCGCAATTTGCGCCGCATCTCTTCGCTGGAGACCGATCTGCGTCTGATAAAAAATGCGCTGGGCATTTTGCTGGCAACGACTGAAACCGATCACAGCGATAAATTTCGCAGTCAGATCAATCAACTGATTACCACGCTCGAGGAGAACCGTGATGGTGCAGATAAACAGTGAATTCACGATCAGAAATCACCGGCGTCAGCTGCTGCTGGGGGGAATGATGCTGCTGTTATCGCTGATATGCATTGCCATGACCGCGATGTTTATCTACGTCAGCAATGAAGCCAACCAGCGCGTCGAAAATATCCGGGAAGAGTACCGGCAAATCTCTGACCGCCGCGAAGCGCGGGTGGCCGAACTGACAGAACAGCTGGCAGAGCTGCAGCTGAAACTCGACGGCATACTGGTGCGCGAAAAGGTCAGACCGGCTAAACGCAGCAGCTAGCGGCAGGGAGGCAGTGATGAGTATTACCCGTCAGATCGCGGTATGGCTACGGCAGCGGCGATCGTTAACCCGAAAGAAGGAGAGTACCATGAGCGAACAACAGAGCATTAACCCGGCAGCAGCAGCGGATCCACACGATGTTTCTCCGCTGGAGAACTTTGCTAACGAGACGGCACCGGCCAGCGCGGCGGTAACGGAAGAGGTGGCGACGAGCGCAGAGGCGGCCGCGACAACAGAGGAGAGCGTACCGGCTGACGCGACGGCACAGGCTGTGGCAGACGATCCCCTGACGACGGCATCCGTCAGCGCTGATGTTGCGCTGGCAGAGGTGGCAGCACCTGCTCAGACAGAGAGTGCGTCACCGGCCGCGGTGGGGCCGGATGCCGGGGTGAAAGATTTTGTCCAGGCGTTTGCGTTTGTTGAACATGGCGTGAGCCAGCTGGGGGAGGCAGCCAAAGCGGAACTGATGACGCTGGCGCGCAAATACCTCTGATGCGCAGCTATCTGTACTGACAGGGATGTCAGCCCCGGCCAGAAACCCACTTCCGACTATTCTTAATGCGGCTTCGCTATTATCGACTATCTTTAATCACTCAGACGTTATTTTAACGGGCAAAACAAGCAAAAAGGAAAATAGCATGAGCGATTCAGAAGCGATTAAAACCAAACCTGAGTACCTGCGCGATGTTACCTCACAGCTTAAAGAGATGCGTCACTACGCGCAGACCAACACTGAAACGCTCTCTGCACACTGGCTGGCGTTTGATGCGGGCGAGTACAAAGATAAAGAGTATGCAGGGCGATTTGAGCAGCTGATCAATGAGCAGAGTAAACTGCTGGAGAATATCGATCAGACTATCCAGGATTTAGAGATTGCGGTTAACCATATTGAGCAGGAGAGCTAACCGCATACGGCAGGGTGGCCTAGTCGGCCACCAGCCACATATCCGCCTCATCAAACATCTCTTCGACAATGCGCGCAACGGTCGCTTTATCGTTTTTGCTTAAATCGGTATCGATTCCGTTGCGCTCCATCGGTTTTACCCGCACTTCAGCTTCCGGAAACACGCGCTGTACCCGCTTTTCGAGCTCAGCCTGAATCATCTCGCGCGCGCCGGGCAGGCCAGCGACGTTACGCTTGTCATAAATCAGCTCTACAAACATCAGAACCATCCATCAAATAAGGTCAGGGCATCATATTACTGTAAATAAAAACAGTAGCAAGGGGTGCGGGCGGTGCAGGCGGAAAAAAGTGTACGCATCAGCGGAGTGAGGAAAAGCGCTGGAAAAAGCCGGGGAAAAAATGAACCTCTGGAAGTGGAAAACCAGCACCACTTCCAGAGGTGGCGCATACGCACCATTCGTTAAGGGACAATCCTTGACGGTTGTCATGCTGCGTAACTTATACAAAAATATTCCTTTGTACAACTATATTTTTTCTGTTGTACAACTTTGCGCGCTGCCGTGCAGTACTAAAGCTCGTTCTTTATACAAAACTCTTCCCACGTCATACCCAGCGCCTCAGCGTGCGTCTTCAGATAGGCTTCAATCGCCTCTGCGGCAACCGCTTTATCCGGCTCGGCGAGCTGAATAGAGAACAGAATACCATCCAGTTTTTTCTGCCGGATAAAGGCCGCGTAAATCCGTTCGGCATGCCAGTCGCGCAGTTCACGCAGTGACATATTTGCCGCGCGGGCGTCGCTTTCGCTCAGCTCATCCAGCGCGGCCTGAAAGGTGGGGTGGGCGGTGAAAAACAGGCTGCGCGCCAGGCTATAGTACTCTTCAGGGGTTTTCATGCTCGGTTCCGGGTCGTTAACTCGGCGCATAGTGTAACTGCAACCTGCCGCGTTGTCAGGCGCGCCGGGTTTTGCTGCAGATCGCTTGCCTTACGCCTGAGAAAAATTATACCGTAGCCGCCATTAACGCGAGGACAGGGAATCAAAATGAAAAAGTGGATCGTGCTGGCCGCCGTCGCACTCAGTGGGTGCGCGCAGATTAACAGCTACAGTGATGCGGTAAAAACCCCGGCGCCGGCCGCGCTGCAGGGCAACTGGCAGACCGTCGGGCCGCAGAGCAAGCTGATCAGCGGCCAGGCGCTGGGCAGCCTGATTATCACCGCCGACGGCGATACGCTCGATTGCCGCCAGTGGCAGCGGGTGATTGCCAAACCGGGCAAGCTGACCCGTCTGAGCGACAACTGGGTCAACGTCAATCGCCAGTCGCGCGTGATGCCGCTGGTGCTGGAAAACGGTGAGTTGCAGTATGATGGTCTGCGCCTGCGTAAAGTGGAACAGCCAACCGTGGAGTGCCAGCAGGCGCTGGAAGAGGTAGCGAAGCGGCCCGATGAGGCGGTGATTCAGGATATTGAGCCAGAGCTGATGAAACCGGTTGCGGCGCATACCGCGCAGTAATGCAGTAAGAGACCCTCTCCCGGCGGGAGAGGGCAGGCATTCAGCCGTGCGGCAGCCAGACGTCACCCTGCTGACCGTAAGCGCGCATCACCGACTTCTGTACTGAGGACTGGCTGACCAGCCGCGTCAGCTCATCCATGCGCGCCTGCAGCAGGCGTTTAACTTCGCTCTCATTATCCAGAATATGACGCAGGACCGGACGCAGCTGCTCCTGCAGCTGGCCTGATGGCGGCGTGGTTTCCGTACTCTGCGCCAGACGCTCCACCGCACTGACGTAATCCATTTCGTGAGTAATTAAATCGTCCCACTCGCCGCGGCTGGCGTGGCGCAGCATGCCGTGGCTGAGGGTGAGGATCTGCTGATAAGCCAGCATCAGGTGCGGTGCAGTATTCATAACATAGCGTCCTAAGAATTAAGATTAAGCGACTTCTTTCCAGGCATCAGCGATATTGCGCAGCAGCGTTTCAACCTCTTCCAGCGCTGGCACGTCGTTGCGGATGTTTGCCTCAACCAGACGGCGGACCATATAGGAGTAGAGGCCGATAAGGTTCAGCGTCAGCTCATCGCCTGAGGCTTCGTCCAGGCCCTGTTTCAGGCCCGCTTCAATAATATTGATCGCTTTCGAGATGGCGTTGCCTTTGCCCGGGATGTTGCCATCCTGCATAAACAGACGCGCGCGCACCACGGCGCTGATGGCGCCATCAAACAGCAGCGTCATCAGCTGCGGTGAGGTGGCGCTCATTACGGCGCTCTCAACGCCAATTTTTGCATAGGCCTGCGTGCCATTTGCCCCGTACATGGTCACTCCTTATTTTTTCGAGCTGCTGGTCATGCTGTCAAACTGCTGCGTCAGGTAGTCGCTGGTGCTGTTGAGCTTGCTGACGGCGAGATCCAGCTGGGTAAACTGGGTTTTGTAGCGCGCAATCAGGTCGTTGATGCGCGTGTTCATATCGTTGTACTTCTGCGTCAGCTCATTCAGCGTTTTGCTGACGCCATCTTTGGCAGTCTGGATCGGCCCTTTGCTTGAGAGCCAGGTCGTAAGGTTATCGGCCAGTCGCGTGGTAATACCGGTTTTTTTCCCGTCGCCGACGACCATCTCTTTGATGCCGTCCGGATCTTTCGCCAGCTCGGTTTTGAGTTTGGTTGCGTCCAGCGTCAGCGCGCCGGAGGTGGGATCGGAGGTAATACCAATCTGCGCCAGCGTTTTATAGGCGGAGGAGCTGGCGGAGTTGGTCAGCAGCCCCTTGATCTGCGTCTGAATGCTGCGCAGGGTGCTGTCGCCGACCAGCGCACCGTTGCTGGCATCCTGCGTGTCAGCGCCTTTTTCCACCGCGGTAAATTTAGTCAGCGTACTGAACTGATCGAGCAGCGTGTTATAGGCGTTAACAAAGTTGGTCACCGCAGTGGTGGCTTTTGACGTGTCCTGCGCCACGGTGAGCGTCTGGCTGCCGCTGGTGGTCGCGGTCAGATTCAGCGAGATCCCCTCCAGCGCGTCACTGATGCTGTTGCTGCTATTGACGATCGGAATATTGTTTACGGTGAGCTCTGCGTTCTGCGCCGCGACGCTGACGCTGAGCTTGTTATTTCCTGCGGTATCATTTTTATCAAAGCCGACCACTGCCTGCAGCGTGTCGTCGCCGCTGACGCTGACCGCCGAGACGGCGTTTGCCTCACCGGTTTTGGTCGCGGTCAGCGACAGACGGTACTCGCCTTCATTGCTCTTAATAATGCTGGCAGAGACGCCAGCGTTCGCTTTGTTGATCGCATCGCGCATGCCGGTGAGCGAGGTCTGGTCGCTGGTGAGCGCAATATCTTTGCTGCTGCCGTCGGCAAGCTTAATGGTCAGGGTGCGGCTGGCGGCGCTGTCGCCGAGCGCGCTGCTGTTGCTGCTCTGCGCCGCAGAGGTCAGCGTCTGCGCCTGCGCCAGCTGCGTCACGTTAATACTGTACTTCCCCGCTACCACATTGCCAGAGGTGGTGGCGCTGAACGCCGTGCTGCTGCTGGTTGCGGTGGTGGCGCTAAAGACATCGGCGCTGTTAAGCGCGCTGTTAGCGGTCTGAAACGCGGTCAGCGCGCCTGAAAGCGTGCCGTAGGCGCTGAGTTTCGCGGTATAGGCGCTCTGCTGGGTAGTAATCGGCTTTAGGTTCGCTTTTTCGGCGTTGGTTAAGCTATCGAGAATATCGCCAAGCTGCAGGCCTGAGCCGACGCCGAGGGAAGAGATGCTGGCCATATAGTTTCCTTTTCCTGTCGCTGCAAAGAGTGAATAGCGCAATTATCGGCGTCAACGCGGCAAAGTTTAGAATTAATCACCAGTGAGTAATAAACGGAATAGAGGGGCGTAACGGAGGTAATTCGGGCGCTAAAAAAAAGTAAGCGGGGCTAAAGAAGCGCAGGCGGGTGGCGATAACCAGAAGCATGGCAGGTGAAGCGATAAAAATTCACCCGGTCCTAAAAAAAATCTAAAGGTTGTTCAGGGGCAGACGATAACAACTTTGACGGCGATGAAGCCGACGGGTTGAAGCCCACACCTTAACCGAAAGACTTGATTAAACAGGAAACTTTATCATGGCCCAGGTCATTAACACTAACAGCCTCTCGCTGATCACTCAGAACAACATCAACAAAAACCAGTCTGCTCTCTCTACCTCTATGGAGCGTCTGTCATCGGGTCTGCGTATCAACAGCGCGAAAGATGACGCAGCAGGCCAGGCTATCGCTAACCGTTTTCAGTCCAACATTAAAGGTCTGACCCAGGCAGCCCGTAACGCCAACGACGGTATTTCAGCTGCGCAGACCACTGAAGGCGCGCTGTCAGAAATCAACAACAATTTACAGCGTGTACGTGAACTGACCGTACAGTCGCAGAACGGCACCAACAGCCAGTCTGACCTGGACTCCATCCAGGACGAAATCAAATCGCGTCTGGATGAGATTGACCGCGTATCGGGCCAGACCCAGTTCAACGGCGTGAACGTACTGGCGAAAGATGGCACCATGAAAATTCAGGTTGGCGCCAATGATGGTCAGACCATCTCTATCGACCTGAAGAAAATTGACTCTTCTACGCTGGGCCTGAACGGCTTCAACGTGAATGGTTCAGGTACAATTGCTAATAAAGCGGCGAATGTAAGTGACCTGGTAGCTGCAAAAGGTACATTAGCTGGCGGTGTTTACACCGTAGCAACAAGCTTTGATGCTATGACTGCTGATCAGGCATTCGATAAGTTGAAGACTGGCGATACCGTTACAGTTGCAACTGGCGCGAACAAAGGTACTTATACCTATGACGCTACTGCTAAAAACTTTACTACTGATAAAGCCATCGCTACTGCTGATGTTGCAACCGAGGGTGCAAAACTCAAAGCAGCTGCAGGCCAGACTAAAGCTGGTACTTACACTTCCACAACTGGTAAGGTCGATTTCGAAACTGACGCTTCGGGCAACATCACTATCGGTGGTGCAGCAGCATTCATTACCACTGATGGCGCATTGACTACTAACAATGTCACTGGTGCTACAGCTGCTTCAATGACTGAGTTGTTCAAAGCTGCTGATAAAGGTGCTGGAGCATCAAACATTGATTTTGACAGCAAATCTTATAAGTTCGCGGCTGGCGCTAACCAAGGTGCAAGCTATAAAGATTCAGTCTCTTCAGATGCGTTACTGGCAAACGTTAAAGCCGATGCTGTAGCGGGCGATGTGACCATCAAGTTTAACCAAGCAGCTTTAAACTACTCTGCAACATTCACTTCAGGTAAATCTGTTGAGACTTTCCTGGATAATGATGGCGAGATGACTAAAACTGCTTCGTATAATACTACTTATAAAGCAGATGCTGATACTGGCGCTGTAACGGTGACTGGCGGTACCGGAACAGGAAAATACGCTGCTAATGTAGGCGCGCAAGCTTATGTAAGTGCATCTGGCAAACTGACTACTGATACCACAAGCGCAGGTACCGTAACTAAAGATCCACTGGCGGCTCTGGATGCAGCTATCAGCGGTATCGACAAGTTCCGTTCTTCACTGGGTGCGATTCAGAACCGTCTGAACTCAGCGGTAACTAACCTGAGCAACACCACCACTAACCTGACTGCTGCTCAGTCCCGTATTCAGGATGCGGACTACGCAACTGAAGTGTCAAACATGTCTAAAGCGCAGATCGTTCAGCAGGCGGGTAACTCCGTGCTGGCGAAAGCGAACCAGGTTCCACAGCAGGTTCTCTCTCTGCTGCAGGGCTAATCGTTCACCGCGTAAGCATCAAAACCCCGCTCCGGCGGGGTTTTTTTTTGCGTATAAAACCGCAGCTGTCTGCTACAGCCTGCCGCCGCGCGGCCGATAATCTGTTACAGAACCATTCCGCTATAGGTCACGTTTTCCACTCAGGGAGGGGCGATGCGCTTCAACTACGATCTGTTACCGGGTGAGCTGCTCTCGTTTGAGGAGATCGCGCTGCGCTATGCGCAGCAGCATCCTGGCGAAAAAGCGCTCACCGCGCGCGGCCTGCTGAGCCCCCCGGTGAGCTATCGCCAGCTGGCGATCCGCGCGCTGTTTGCGCAGCAGGCGCTGAACAGTCCGCTTGAGGAGCTGCTGTTTATCAGCGATGACAACGAGCACAAAAATTATCTGCGCCGTTTTGAGCGCTACCTGAAAACGCAGCAGGCGTTTCTCTATTTTCGCCGCAGTGACGACACCAGCCAGGCGGGACGCTGGAAAGTGATGGGCGAGAGCCGGGTCTATGCGATGCTCGATCCGCACTCGGCGGCGGCGCAGAACCTGCTCACCAGCCGGGGCTACCGGCTGGTGCTGATGCGTCAGCAGGAGGAGGAGGCGTACTGGCAGCTGTTTGACGGGCAGGCGCACCCCTGTTTTCCGCTGTCGCGCGCGGTGCAGTTTATCGTGGTGCTGAGCACGCCGCAGCAGCCGGCACCCGCCGCCGTGATACCCGGCACCGAAGTCGGGCGGCGGGTGAAAACCCGCGTGCTGCAGCACGCCAGCCAGGCGGCGTTTCTGGCGGCGGTGAAAGCGCGCTACGGCGCCTGCGTCATCACCGGCACGCCGCTCACTGAACCACACGGCTGGCCGTGGGTGGAGGCGTGCCATATCAACACCGACGAGAGCGATGCGGGGCTGCTGGCGGATAACAGCGTCGATAACGGCCTGTTTTTACGCAGCGATCTGCAGCGCCTGTTCCGCAATAAACTGATTAGCATTGATGGTGAAACCGGGCAGGTGATGCTCAGCGCGGCGCTGGAGAGTGAAGCGGCAGACGGCTTCGCTTATCAGCCGCTGGCGGGCAAAATCTGCGCGCTGTGGCCCGCGGTTCCGCCTGCCACAAGGCAGCGGTTGCAGCAGCGCAACAGATAACGTTCACAACGGCGGTGTCCGCCACCGCCATCCATCACTAATTTGAAATAACCTCGCTTTTGCCCGCCTATTCTGCCAATCGAAACCGCTACAGAATTGGATAATCATGCCGATAACTTAATTAACGCAGGGTAGTCAACGTGAACGATCTCTATACCGCCGGCGGCGTGATGGATAAACATTCGCTCTGGCAGCGCTACGTTCCCCTCGTGCGGCATGAAGCGCTGCGTCTGCAGGTGCGCCTGCCGGCCAGCGTGGAGCTTGACGATCTGCTGCAGGCTGGGGGCATCGGACTGCTGAATGCCGTGGAGCGCTACGACGCGCTGCAGGGCACCGCCTTTACCACCTACGCCGTGCAGCGTATTCGCGGCGCCATGCTGGACGAACTGCGCAGCCGCGACTGGGCACCGCGCAGCGTGCGGCGCAACGCGCGCGAGGTAGCCGGTGCCATGCACCAGGTAGAGCAGGCGCTCGGCCGCTCAGCCTCGGAGCAGGAGGTGGCGCAGCAGCTGAACGTGTCGCTGGAGGAGTACCGGCAGATCCTGCTGGATACCAACAATAGCCAGCTCTTCTCCTATGACGAGTATCGGGAAGAGCACGGTGACAGCGCAGAGCTGGTGACAGAGGGCCATGAAGAGGCGAATCCGCTGCATCAGCTGATGGAAGGGAATCTGCGTGAACGCGTGATTGACGCAATCGAGGCGCTGCCCGAACGCGAAAAGCTCGTGCTCACACTGTACTACCAGGAAGAACTGAACCTGAAAGAGATTGGCGCGGTGCTGGAGGTGGGGGAATCCCGCGTCAGTCAGCTGCACAGTCAGGCGATTAAACGCCTGCGTGCCCGGTTAGCGGGAGCGCGCTGACAGACTCAGTCCTGGGGAAACAAAAATAAAAAAACCGGGGACTCAGCGATGGGAGCCAAAATTAAAGTCAGGCCATTAAGTCGTTATCTTAAAGACTATAAACATAGCCAAAGCAACTGTTCACACTGTGGCAAAGTATTAGATCGTATGGCGCTGGTGTTTCGTGGCCAGATCATCAATAAAGAGGCGATAGCCCGCATGGACCAGATGATTGACGATCAGGTCTGGACGAAGCTGCAGCCCGAACTGACCGCGCTATGCCGTTTCTGCAGCGATATTTTTTGTAATACCCATCCGAACTACTTCGACATCATGGCGTTTAAACAGTATCTGTTTGAACAGACCGAGATGAACCACAGTACGATTCGGGAGTATGTGGTGCGCCTGCGTCGACTTGATGACATGCTGAAAGCGAGAAATTTCCCGGCAGAAAATCTATCCGGCAACAGCTGGCATGAGTGTCTGCAGCACGATCTGCCCGATGCCGGTAATAACAACTACCGTATTGCGCTGCGTAAATACGATCAGTTCCTCGGCTGGCAGCGCGGCTGATCAATGATTCATGTCCGCTGCGGCGATCTGTGCCGCAGCGGGCTGCTGCTACCCCGCAATTCCGGATGCGCCTCAGCGCATCTTCTGCAACACTACAGGGATATCTTCACACTGCCCTGGAGGCCTGCATTGTCCCTACATCTTCTGCACCAGTTTCCGCGTCTTGAACTGCTTGGCGCACCTACGCCGCTGGAGCATCTGCCGCGTCTGTCCGATTACCTTGGCCGCGATATTTTTATCAAACGCGATGACGTTACGCCGGTCGCGCTGGGCGGCAACAAACTGCGCAAGCTGGAGTTTCTGGCCGCGGACGCGCTCCGCCAGGGCGCGGATGTGCTGCTGACCGCCGGTGCGATCCAGTCCAATCATGTACGCCAGACGGCCGCAGTGGCGGCGCGACTCGGCCTGAAGTGCGTGGCGCTGCTGGAAAACCCGATTGGCACCACGGCAGAAAATTATCTCTCTAACGGCAACCGCCTGCTGCTTGATCTGATGGACGTGGAGACGGAGATGGTGGCGGCGCTGGATAATCCGCCGCAGCAGCTCAGCGACTACGCAGAGCGTCTCGAAGCGCAGGGGTATCGCCCCTATATCGTGCCGGTCGGCGGCTCGAATGCGCTGGGCGCGCTGGGATACGTAGAGTGCGCCCAGGAGATCGCCCATCAGAGCGAGGGCGTAGTGGATTTCGCGGCGGTGGTGGTGGCATCCGGCAGCGCCGGTACCCATGCCGGTCTGGCGGTAGGGCTGGAGCAGCTGCTGCCGGAAAGCGAGCTGGTTGGCGTGACAGTGTCACGTAGCGTGGCCGCGCAGCTGCCGGTGGTAGAGCGGCTGCGCAGCGCGCTGGCAGAGCAGCTTGAGCTGAAGCCGCAGGCGGCGATCACGCTCTGGGATGAGTACTACGCGCCGCGCTATGGCGAACCCAGCGAAGAGGGCATGGAGGCAGTGCGCCTGCTGGCACGGCTGGAAGGTATCATGCTGGATCCGGTCTATACCGGCAAAGCGATGGCCGGTCTGATTGACGGTATCAGCCAGAAGCGCTTCCGGCGCGAAGGGCCGCTGCTGTTTGTACATACCGGTGGCGCACCGGCGTTATTTGCTTATCATCCTTCGGTATGAGACAGGCTGACGAAACGCTCTATAATCGCTGCCACAGACAGGCGTAACGTCACCACGGAGATGCAATTTCTGTGGCGTTCATAATAAGACTACGCTATCTGTTACAGGGTGCGTCACGCGACGCACCTGCACTGACACACACAACAGATAATAACGGGGTAAACATGGCTTTCTCTCTGATTCGTCGCCCGCTGGCGATGGGAATGATGGCGGTGGCGCTGCTCGCAGGCATCAACGCAAAAACCTTTGCCGCTGAAGATTTGCTGGCACAGATTAAAAATAAAGGCGAGCTGCGCGTGGGCCTTGAAGGCACCTATCCGCCGTTCAGTTTCCAGGATGAGCGCGGCAAACTGACCGGCTTTGAGGTGGAGTTTGCGCAGGAGCTGGCACAGCATCTCGGCGTAAAAGCGGCGCTGAAGCCGACCAAATGGGACGGTATGCTGGCGTCTCTGGATTCAAAACGTATCGACGTGGTGATAAATCAGGTCACTATCTCCGATGAGCGTAAAAAGAAGTATGACTTCTCCACGCCGTACACCATCTCGGGCGTGCAGGCGCTGACGCTGAAGAAAAACGCCGGCACCATCACCAAACCTGAGGACCTGGCAGGGAAAAAAGTGGGCGTGGGCCTCGGCTCCAACTATGAGCAGTGGCTGCGTGATAACGTCAAAGGCGTCGATATCCGCACCTATGATGATGACCCGACAAAATATCAGGATCTGCGCTCCGGCCGCCTGAACGCCATTCTGGTTGATCGCCTGGCCGCGCTCGATCTGGTGAAGAAAACCGGTGACACCATGGCCGTAGCGGGCCCGGCGTTCTCGCGCCTGGAGGCTGGCGTGGCGGTGCGTAAGGGTAACGACGATCTGCTGAAAGCGATCGATCAGGCGATGGCAGAGATGCAGAAAGATGGCTCGCTGAAAAAACTCTCTGATAAATGGTTTGGCACGGACGTGACGAAATAATGCTGGAGAGCGTACATCTGGTGCTGGATTCAGCACCTTTTTTACTTAAAGGGGCACTGTTTACGCTGCAGCTCAGCATCGGCGGGATGTTCTTTGGCCTGCTGCTGGGCTTTATTCTTGCCCTGATGCGCCTGTCGCGCTTCTGGCCGGTGAACTGGCTGGCGCGCATCTATGTCTCAGTGTTCCGCGGCACGCCGCTGATCGCCCAGCTGTTTATGATCTACTACGGCCTGCCGCAGTTTGGCATTGAACTCGATCCCATTCCCTCCGCGATGATTGGCCTGTCGCTGAACACGGCGGCCTATGCGTCAGAGTCGCTGCGCGGTGCTATCGCCTCTATCGAGCGCGGGCAGTGGGAAGCGGCGGCCAGCATTGGTATGACCCCGTGGCAGACGCTGCGCCGGGTGATCCTGCCGCAGGCGGCGCGGACTGCGCTGCCGCCGCTCGGTAACAGCTTTATCAGCCTGGTCAAGGATACCTCGCTGGCGGCCACTATCCAGGTGCCGGAGCTGTTTCGTCAGGCGCAGTTAATCACCTCACGCACGCTTGAGGTGTTTACCATGTATCTGGCCGCCTCGCTGATCTACTGGATCATGGCGACCGTGCTCTCCGCGCTGCAGAACCGTCTTGAAGCGCACGTTAATCGTCAGGATCGGGAGGATAAATGAGTGCAATTGAAGTCCGCCAGCTGGTGAAAAAATTTCACGGGCAGACGGTGCTGCACGGCATCGATCTCGACGTGGCTGCCGGAGAAGTAGTGGCGATTATCGGCCCCAGCGGCTCGGGAAAAACCACGCTGCTGCGCAGTATCAATCTGCTGGAGGTACCGGATCAGGGTAGCGTGACGGTAGGCGGCATCACCATTGACGCCAGCCTGAGTCTTAACAAACAGAAAGAGAAGGTGCGTCAGCTGCGCCAGCAGGTCGGGTTTGTGTTTCAGAACTTCAATCTGTTCCCGCATCGTTCGGTGCTGGAAAACATTATTGAAGGGCCGGTGATCGTTAAAGGTGAGCCGAAAGCAGAAGCGCAGGCGCGGGCACGTCAGCTGCTGGAGAAGGTCGGGCTGACGGGTAAAGAGGCGAGCTTTCCGCGCCGGCTTTCCGGCGGGCAGCAGCAGCGGGTGGCAATTGCCCGCGCGCTGGCAATGCGCCCGGAGGTGATTCTGTTTGATGAGCCGACGTCCGCGCTTGACCCGGAGCTGGTCGGCGAGGTGCTGAACACCATTCGCGCCCTGGCGCAGGAGAAACGGACGATGGTGATCGTCACGCATGAGATGAGTTTTGCGCGTGATGTGGCTGACCGCGCTATCTTCATGGACCAGGGGCGCATTGTGGAGCAGGGGGAGGCCAGAACCCTGTTCAGTAATCCGCAGCAGGCTCGTACCCGACAATTCCTGGATAAATTTCTTAATCAGTAATATTCAGGGCCGGTTCGCTGGCCCTTATTTTTTTCGCTGCTATCACATTCCTTCGCGTTTCTCTTATCCTTTTGGTGCATAGTCATATAATTGTCTTATTGCTAAATTATTAACTGGCTTCTCTGTTTGCAGATTGCTCTTAATTAAACAGCAGCTTTTCTTACTGATTATTTTTCCTGAATCACAATTTATAACTCTCTGTGCCGCTTCAGGCAGATGTAAATGCATTTTGATTAACGTAAAGTCTTGTTACATCAGGGCCAGCAAAGACAATTTAGGACTTTCGCCAGATACACTCCCCGCAGTGCTGTTGAATAATCGTTTAATAACCATAACTCACGAACTGATTATTAATGCGTTTACCTCTTACAGACCTACACAGCTTTAGGAGTCAACCTGATGAAAGATAACGGGAAAAATGATATAGGCTGGATAAATACACTGAAAGGTGCCTGTATTTTGCTGGTGGTGCTCTATCACACCGTATTACCGGGATTTGAAACAACGATAAAATATTTGAGTGCCGGATGGTTTCCGGCGGAAATATGGGTACAGTTTAATACGGTCCTGTCGCCATTACGTATGCCGGCATTCTTTTTTGTTTCCGGCCTGCTGGCGACCAATGGCATTTTGAATCGTTCATGGAAACAGGTATTTACCAGCCGTATTACCAATCTGTTCTATCTCTATATTTTGTGGGGCTTTATTCAGTGGTGGTCAATTGTCGGGATTTCCACAGAAATCACCGGGCAACGCATTTCGCAAAATCTTAATGCGGCCTATGCCGGTTCACTGCTGGAGTTTCTCAAGCTGACGTTTATGGCGATGAGTACCTCCTGGTATCTGTATGGTCTGGCGATCTACTTCCTGTGTGCAAAAATTTTTCATCAGCAGAAAATCGCGCTGCTGGTTGTGGCGGTGGTACTGAATTATCTGGCGGTGGAAAAAATCATTCCCTACTGGGGGCCGCAGAGCGTCGCGCAATATTTCCTGTTCTTCCTGCTGGGCGCATTCTGGAGCCCGGTGATGCTGCGCCTGAGCGAGCTGCGCCGTGAAAACCTGCTGCCGTGGGCGGTACTGGCCGCGCTGACGGGACTTCACGTGATTATGGGCCTGGATAAAAGCCTGTTTATGTGCGTCATCGCCGTGCTGGTGAGCGTGGCGGCCTGCCGCTGGCTTAACCAGCATTTCAGTATGCGTTTTTTCAACTGGGTAGGGCGCAATACGCTGCAAATCTACGTTATTCACCGCATCTTTATTGAGTTTTTCGGGATGTCGGCGATTCTGTTTGCCCAGCGCCATCACCTGTTTGAGCAGGAGTGGTTCTCCATGCTGTGGGCCTGTTTCTATCCGCTGGCCATCGTCGGGATCTGTTCGCTCTGTTCAGTCGCGGTCTGGTCAGTGACCAACCGCGGTCTGGGTCAGTCGCTGTTCCTGTTCCCGACGCTGATCGGCATGAAGCGTCGCAAAGCAGCGTAGATAAATGCAGGGGCAACAATTTTAACCGCAGGGGACGCATTAATGCGTCCCTGATGCGTTTATGCTTCCCTGGCGTATTTATGCGCCCGTGCTGGTTTCCGGGCGCCATTAATGGCGCCCCTGCGGGATAACAATACCAACCGTAGGGGACGCATTTATGCGTCCCTTGCCACATTCATGCGCCGATGGTGATGTTCGGGCGCCATTAATGGCGCCCCTACGGGGATAACAATGCCAAACGTAGGGGACGCATTTATGCGTCCCTGATGCGTTTATGCTTCCCTGGCGTATTTATGCGCCCGTGCTGGTTTCCGGGCGCCATTAATGGCGCCCCTGCGAGATAACAATGCCAAACGTAGGGGACGCATTAATGCGTCC
>NZ_DKTK01000018.1:336812-337525 GCF_002473195.1 Pantoea sp. UBA7232 | reverse complement strand
TACGGGGATAACAATGCCAAGCGTAGGGGACGCATTTATGCGTCCCTGATGCGTTTATGCTTCCCTGGCGTATTTATGCGCCCGTGCTGGTTTCCGGGCGCCATTAATGGCGCCCCTGCGGGATAACAATGCCAACCGTAGGGGACGCATTAATGCGTCCCTGATGCGTTTATGCTTCCCTGGCGTATTTATGCGCCCGTGCTGGTTTCCGGGCGCCATTAGTGGCGCCCCTGCGGGATAACAATACCAACCGTAGGGGACGCATTAATGCGTCCCTGATGCGTTTATGCTTCCCTGGCGTATTTATGCGCCCGTGCTGGTTTCCGGGCGCCATTAATGGCGCCCCTACGGGATAACAATGCCAAACGTAGGGGACGCATTAATGCGTCCCTTGCCACATTCATGCGTCGATGGTGATGTTCAGGCGCCATTAATGGCGCCCCTACGGGGATAACAATGCCAAACGTAGGGGACGCATTAATGCGTCCCTTGCCACATTCATGCGTCGATGGTGATGTTCAGGCGCCATTAATGGCGCCCCTGCGGGATAACAATGCCAAACGTAGGGGACGCATTTATGCGTCCCTGATGCGTTTATGCTTCCCTGGCGTATTTATGCGCCTGTGCTGGCTTCCGGGCGCCATTAATGGCGCCCCTGCGAGATAACAATGCCAACCGTAGGGGACGCATTCATGCGTCCCTGATGCGTTTAT
>NZ_DKTK01000018.1:314078-336569 GCF_002473195.1 Pantoea sp. UBA7232 | reverse complement strand
GGACGCATTAATGCGTCCCTGGCGTCCCTGGCAAACCCACAATAAAAAAGGGCCCGCAGGGGGCCCTTTACTGTGATGAACCGGGGGTTTAACCGATGGTCATCAGACTGGCGTTGCCGCCTGCTGCTGCGGTGTTGACGCTCAGCGAGCGTTCAATCAGCAACCGCTCCAGCAGCAGATTGGTTTCTCCGCGGGCAAAGCCCTGGACGGAAACAATAGCGCCCTCGCGTGCCGCGATATCGGCACACAGCGTACGCAGCTGATCGGCATCACCGTGGTAGATCACCGCATCAAACTCACCGGACAGGGCATCTTTGGCCAGCCGGATGCGCTGCTGTACTGCCGGTGGCAGCGCTTTCAGCAGGGCGCGATGCAGCTCATCATCCTGCCACAGCGCCTGACTGCCGACGCTGGTAACCGCAGCCAGCTGGATCAGCGCATCCTGCTCATTATCGGCCAGGCAGAGCACGCGTTCACGTGGCAGCAGGCTAAAGGTGTTGCGTTCGCCCGTTGGCCCCGGCAGCAGACGCACCGTACCCGCCTGCGACAGCTCATCATAGCGCTGGCACAGCGCCTGCAATGCTGGCTTATCCTGCGCCCAGTTCTGCAGCGCCTGGTGTGCACCCATCAGCGTTGTACGCACGCTGCTGTCAACCGGCTGCTCAGCATCCTGACGATCGAAGGTCAGGCGCAGCGCGCCATCCGGACGATGTGCCAGCAGGCGGTAGAGATAGAGCGGGCCACCCGCTTTCGGGCCGGTACCGGAGAGGCCTTCGCCGCCAAACGGCTGCACGCCAACTACGGCACCGACCATATTACGGTTCACATAGAGGTTGCCGACGTGCGCGTTTGCAGTAACCTGCGCGATGGTTTCATCAATACGCGTATGTACGCCAAGCGTCAGGCCATAGCCGGTGGCATTGATCTGCTCAATCAGCTGCGGCAGGCTGCTGCGTGAGAAGCGCACCACGTGCAGCACCGGTCCGAAGATCTCTTTATCGAGATCGCTGACCTGATCCAGCTCAATCAGCGTGGGTTTGATAAAGGTGCCGCTCTCCCACTCTTTACGGTCCTGCGCATTCTCCTGCACCGCCTGATAAACGGTAAAGCCTTTGTTGCGCATCGCCTGAATGTGACGCTCGATGCCCGCTTTCGCTTCCTGGTCGATAACCGGACCGATATCAGTTGAAAGACGCTCCGGGTTGCCCATGCGGCACTCCGCCATCGCGCCGCGCAGCATCTTAATGGTGTGATCGGCGGCATCTTCCTGAATACAGAGCAGACGCAGCGCCGAGCAGCGCTGGCCGGCGCTGTCAAACGCGGAGGCAACGATATCCACCACCACCTGTTCGGTGAGAGCAGAGGAGTCAACGATCATGGCGTTCATGCCGCCGGTTTCTGCGATCAGCGGCGTCGGACGCCCCTGGGGATCGAGACGACCGGCAAGATTACGCTGCAGCAGCGTTGCCACGGCGGTTGAGCCAGTGAACATAACGCCGCGCACGCGCTCATCGCCGGTGAGCTGTGCGCCCACGGTTTCACCCTGACCGGGCAGCAGCTGCAGCACACCGGCGGGAACGCCTGCATCCAGCAGGATCTGCACCGCCTGCGCCGCGATAAGTGGCGTCTGCTCGGCCGGTTTTGCCAGCACGCTATTGCCGGCAGCCAGCGCGGCGGCAATCTGGCCGGTAAAGATCGCCAGCGGGAAGTTCCACGGGCTGATACAGACTACCGGACCCAGCGGACGATGCGTTTCGTTGTCAAAATCATCGCGTACCATACCGGCGTAGTAGTAGAGGAAGTCTACCGCTTCGCGCACTTCGGCGATGGCATTGTTGTACGTTTTGCCCGCTTCGCGCACCAGCAGACCAATCAGCTGCTGCATCTGCGCTTCCATCGCCTGACCGGCACGCTCAAGGATCGCCGCGCGCTCGGCTGGCGGAGTGGCAAACCAGATCGGTCCGGCGCCGACCGCCGCATCCAGCGCGGCAGAGACTTCGGTTTCGGTGGCTTCGCGCACGCTGCCGACCACGTCAGCCGGCGCCGCCGGGTTCAGTACCGGCTGGCTGACACCCGTTTCCAGGGTGCCCTCGATCATCGGCTGGGCCACCCATGGCTGGCTGGCGCTGTTCAGCAGGGCGCTGGAGAGTGAGGCGAGGCGATGTTCATTCGCGAGGTCGAGACCCGCGGAGTTCGGACGCTTGTCGCCATAAAGATCGCGCGGCAGCGGGATCTTCGGATGTGGCAGACCCACGGCGCCTTCGGCTGCGCCCATTTTTTCTACCGCTACCACCGGGTCAGCAACCAGCTCATCTATCGGCAGGCTCTTATCGGCGATCCGGTTAACAAAGGAGGTGTTGGCACCGTTTTCCAGCAGGCGACGTACCAGGTAAGCCAGCAGCGTTTCGTGCGTGCCCACCGGCGCGTAAATACGGCAGGGACGGCTGAGTTTGCCATCGGCCACTTTGCCCACCACCTGTTCATAGAGCGGCTCGCCCATGCCGTGCAGGCACTGGAACTCATACTGGCCCGGATAGTAGTTATTACCCGCCAGATTATAGATAGCGGCCAGCGTGTGGGCGTTATGCGTGGCAAACTGCGGGTAGATCTGGCTCGGTACCGCCAGCAGTTTGCGGGCGCAGGCGAGATAGGAGATATCGGTATACACCTTGCGGGTATAAACCGGATAGCCTTCAAGGCCTTCCATCTGCGCGCGCTTGATTTCGCTGTCCCAGTAGGCGCCTTTCACCAGACGGATCATCAGGCGGCGACGGCTGCGCTGTGCCAGATCGACCAGCGAGTCGATCAGCATCGGGCAGCGTTTCTGGTAAGCCTGAATCACGAAGCCAATCCCGTTCCAGCCTTCCAGCTCAGGCTCAAAGCAGAGTTTTTCCAGCAGATCCAGCGACAGCTCAAGGCGATCGGCCTCTTCGGCATCGATATTGATGCCGATGTCATATGAACGTGCCAGCAGCGTCAGCGATTTCAGGATCGGATAAAGCTCTTCCATAACGCGATCGTACTGGGCGCGGCTGTAGCGCGGATGCAGCGCAGAGAGTTTGATCGAGATGCCCGGGCCTTCATAAATGCCGCGGCCGTTGGAGGCTTTACCAATCGCATGGATCGCCTGCTGATAAGAGAGCAGATAGGCTTTCGCATCGGCGGCGGTCAGGGCCGCTTCACCGAGCATATCGTAGGAGTAGCGGAAGCCTTTCTCTTCCAGCTTGCGGGCGTTGGCCAGCGCCTCAGCGATGGTCTCGCCGGTAACGAACTGCTCGCCCATCAGGCGCATGGCCATATCCACGCCTTTGCGCACCAGCGGCTCGCCGCTTTTACCGATAATACGGTTCAGCGAGCGGGACATGCTCGCTTCGTTATGGGTTGAGACCAGGCGTCCGGTAAACAGCAGGCCCCAGGTCGCGGCGTTAACAAACATGGATGAGCTGCGGCCCAGGTGCGACTGCCAGTTGCCGTTGCTGATTTTGTCGCGGATCAGCGCGTCGCGGGTGGGTTTATCCGGAATACGCAGCAGCGCTTCTGCCAGGCACATCAGCGCCACGCCCTCCTGCGAGGAGAGGGAGAACTCCTGCAGCAGGCTTTGCACCATTCCGGCGCGTCCGGTTGCACCTTTCTGGTGCCGCAGCTTGTCGGCAAGGCTATAGGCCAGCTGATGGGTTTTCTCTGCCAGCGGAGCGGGCAGGCGCGCCTGCTCCAGCAGCATCGGCACCGCTTCCGTCTCGGGCCGGCGCCATGCGGCGGTAATTGCGGAGCGGGTAACCGACTGCGGCAGAATGTGTTCAGCAAAGTCGAGGAACGGCTGCAGGCTCTCTTCGGGCAGGTTCTCTTCTGCCGTGGTTTCACTGGCCTGCAGGGGAATTTCCGGCAGGGTCTCGCCCGCTTCAAGCTGGGTTAAGTAATTGAAAATAGCCTGCTTAATCAGCCAGTGAGATGTGCGATCGACCTTCTGTGCTGCCAGCTTAATGCGCTCGCGGGTGGCTTCATCCAGCTTCACCCCCATGGTAGTTGTTCCCATGAATTCCTCGTCTTGAAAAATAAATCAACATCAGCGTGGGCTGCACTATCACTCATGTTGCAACTTTGTGCAACCGTGTTAAATGTGACCCAGGTTGCATGCCTGAAAGCCGTTTGTTTGTTAACTGTAAAGAAACGGCACGTTTCTTGCTGCAAGAATCTCGCCAGAGTTGCAACCGGGTTCACTAAACCGCAAAAAGCCGCGTTTCTGGTGCAACCAAAAGTTTGAACGGGCGCAACCTTTGAGCAAAGAAATGAGAAAGAGAGGTGAAACCCAGGTAACAGCTGTGTTAAATCCATTGTGCGCATCGCACCTTTGCGGCAGGATACCGCGCCTTAAGAGAAATTCGCTTCTCTGGCGGCGGTAACGCGCAGTGGCCACCCCGTTCCGGTGCTGCCGCGCTGATTCGACTGCCGTGACAAAGAGGGTAAGTGATACGTCGCGCCAGGGAGACGCCCGGCTAATGCTGCTGAGGCAGGGCGGGCAAAGAATTTCTCTTAAGCAATTACATAATAAGTGGAGAGAGTATGAGTATAAGTACACCAATGCTGGTGACCTTTATTATCTATATCCTTGGGATGGTGTTGATAGGGTTTATCGCTTACCGGTCAACAAAAAACTTTGATGATTATATTCTGGGCGGCCGCAGCCTGGGCAGTTTTGTTACGGCTCTCTCAGCCGGTGCCTCCGACATGAGCGGCTGGCTGCTGATGGGTCTGCCCGGTGCCATCTTCCTGTCCGGCATCTCTGAAAGCTGGATCGCTATCGGCCTGACAATTGGCGCCTGGCTGAACTGGAAAATTGTGGCGGGTCGTCTGCGCGTGCAGACCGAGCATCACGATAATGCGCTGACGCTGCCTGACTTCTTTACCAGCCGCTTCGAAGACAAAAGCAAGCTGCTGCGCGTGATCTCCGCGGTGGTTATCCTGATTTTCTTCACCATTTACTGCGCTTCAGGCGTGGTGGCCGGTGCGCGCCTGTTTGAAAGCACCTTTGGTATGGATTATCAGACCGCTATCTGGGCGGGCGCAGCGGCCACTATACTCTATACGCTGGTGGGCGGCTTCCTGGCCGTGAGCTGGACCGATACGGTGCAGGCGACGCTGATGATTTTTGCGCTGATCCTGACGCCGGTGATTGTCATTATCGCCGTAGGCGGCTTTGATGATTCACTGACGGTGATCCGCGAGAAGAGCATCGAAAACCTCGATATGCTCAAGGGGCTCAATTTTGTCGCGGTCATCTCGCTGCTGGGCTGGGGGCTGGGCTACTTCGGGCAGCCGCATATCCTGGCACGCTTTATGGCGGCAGACTCCCATCGCTCCATCCGTACTGCGCGTCGCATCGGCATGGCGTGGATGATTTTCTGCCTGGCGGGCGCGGTTGCCGTAGGCTTCTTTGGTATCGCCTACTTCCAGAATAACCCGGCGCAGGCCGCAGGCGTCACGCAGAATGGAGAACGTATCTTTATTGAGCTGACGCGTATTCTGTTTAACCCGTGGATCGCCGGTATTCTGCTTTCGGCCATTCTTGCTGCGGTCATGTCCACTCTGAGCTGCCAGCTGCTGGTCTGTTCAAGTGCGCTGACGGAAGATCTCTATAAGGGCTTCCTGCGTAAAAATGCCAGCCAGCAGGAGCTGGTATGGGTCGGACGTGCCATGGTGCTGCTGATTGCACTGATTGCTATTGCCCTGGCATCCAATCCGGATAACCGGGTGCTGGGCCTGGTGAGCTATGCATGGGCTGGCTTTGGCGCGGCATTTGGTCCGGTAGTGCTGTTTGGTGTCTGCTGGAAGCGCATGACGCGTAACGGCGCGCTGGCGGGAATGGTCATTGGGGCCGCGACGGTGCTGCTGTGGAAACAGTACGGTTACGCTGAGCTGTATGAAATCATTCCAGGCTTCATCTTTGCCAGCATCGCGATTGTGGTCTTCAGCCTGACGGGCAAAGCACCTTCCGCCGCTGCGCAGCAGCGTTTTGCCGCCGCGGAAGCGGAATACCAGGCAGATTAAGGTATTCGCGCGGTGCGTTGCGGCACCGCCATCAAAAAGGAGGCACAGTAATGTGCCTCCTTTTTACGTTGAGGCGTCAGGCAACGCGATCCTGCCGACCTTTCTGAACGGTCATCCCCTGACTTCTCCCCCCTGTGCAGCAAAATAATTTCCCGCAGTGACTTGTTTTTTCTGCAGCGATAATGATAATCGATATCGTTCGCACTTTACGTTTTTTTACGACAGATTTACCCAGCTAAACACTTAAGAGGCAAACGATGTTTGTTCCGTTTCTCATTATGCTCCGTGAAGGTCTGGAAGCGGCGCTGATTGTCAGCCTGATCGCCAGCTATCTGAAGCGCACCGGACGCACCCGGTGGTTCCCGGCGATGTGGGGCGGGGTGATAGCGGCCATTGTGCTCTGCGCGGGACTGGGTATCGCCATCAATGCCACGACCGGTGAGTTTCCGCAGAAGCAGCAGGAGCTGTTTGAAGGCGTGGTAGCGCTGATTGCGGTCGTGATGCTGACCACCATGGTGTTCTGGATGCGCAAAGTTGCGCGCAGCATGCGCCTGACGCTGGAGAAGTCAGTGGATCAGGCGCTGGCAAAGCGGGGCGGCAGCGGCCTGCCGCTGGTGATTATGGTGTTTCTCGCCGTAGCGCGCGAAGGGCTGGAGTCGGTGTTCTTTCTGCTGGCGGCCTTTACGCAGGATGTGGGCTATGCCCCACCTGCGGGCGCGCTGCTCGGCCTGCTGACCGCAGCGCTGCTCGGTACGCTGATCTACTACGGCGGCGTCCGGCTTAATCTGGCCCATTTTTTCCGCTGGAGCAGCCTGTTCATTCTGTTTGTAGCCGCCGGGCTTGCGGCCGGCGCAATCCGCGCTTTCCATGAGGCGGGATTGTGGAACCACTTCCAGGCAACGGCGTTTGATATAAGCAGCGTGCTCTCTGTGCACTCTCTGGCCGGTACGCTGCTTGAAGGCCTGCTCGGCTATCAGGAAGCGCCCAGCGTCAGTGAGGTTGCAGCCTGGCTGCTCTATCTGGTGCCGGCGCTGCTGCTGTTTTTTTTCCCGGCGCCTTCTGCTCCGGCTGCCGCACGCAGCCTGCGCTAAACCCGATTGTTTTAACCTGACTCTTTAACACGGATACCATCATGAATACCACGTTACGCGCTACCGCCTCTGTCGTCGCGCTGCTGCTTTCCGGGGCTGCAGCCGCTGCAGAGATCCCGCAGTTCACCGTCACCGTTACGGATAAACAGTGTGAGCCCATGACGCTGAACGTGCCGGCGGGTAAAAGCCAGTTCATTATCAAAAACCATAGCCAGAAAGCGCTGGAGTGGGAGATCCTGAAAGGGGTCATGGTGGTCGAGGAGCGGGAAAATATCGCGCCGGGCTTTACGCAGAAGCTGACGGCAAATCTGGAAGCGGGTGAGTATGAGATGACCTGCGGCCTGCTGAGTAATCCGAAAGGCAAACTGACGGTGGCCGGATCGGGGCAGTCATCAACGCCAGAGCAGAAAGAGCTGCTGCAGCTGGCTCAGCCTATCGCCGACTATAAAGCGTACGTCCTGAATGAAGTTAACGCGCTGGTAAGCAGTACCAAAGCGTTTACGGCAGCCATTAATGCAGGCGACGGTGACAAGGCGAGAGCGCTCTATGCGCCGACCCGCGCCCACTACGAGCGGATTGAGCCTGTTGCTGAACTCTTCTCCGATCTGGATGGCAGTATCGACGCACGCGAAGATGATTTTGAGCAGAAAGCGGCGGATCCTAAATTCACCGGTTTCCACCGCCTGGAGAAGCTGCTGTTTGCCGATCGCACAACGACCGGTGCCGCGCCTTTCGCCAGTCAGCTCAATGACGATGTTAAAGCGCTGCAGGCGCGCATCAGCGCGCTGGCATTTGCGCCGGTTAAAGTCGTGGGCGGCGCAGCGGGTCTGATTGAAGAGGTGGCTTCGAGCAAAATCTCCGGAGAGGAGGATCGTTACAGCCGCACTGACCTGTCTGATTTCCGGGCAAACGTCGACGGCGCGCAGAAAATTGTGTCGCTGCTGCGCCCGCTGTTGCAGCAGCGGAATCCGCAGCTTCTGGCAAAAATCGATACTAACTTCAGCAAAGTTGACGCAATACTGGATAAATACCGTACGGCTGAGGGTTACGCATCCTATGAGAAGCTGACCGCGGCCGATCGCAATGCGTTAAAAGCACCGATTACCGTGCTGGCTGAAGATCTCTCGCTGCTGCGCGGCACGCTGGGCCTCGATTAACCATGGCTAAACAGCATGATGCCATGCAGCCGGCACGTCGCCGGTTACTGCAGGGGCTGGGTGTGCTGGGCGGTGCGGCTGCGCTCGGGGGCAGCTGTCCGTTCCACGCTGGCGCAGCAGAGCATTTTTATCCGGGCACGGTTGCACCTGATGCGCGTCAGCAGGTACAACCATTTTATGGTGCGCACCAGGCGGGCATCCTGACGCCGCAGCAGGCCGCCATGATGCTGGTGGCCTTTGACGTGCTGGCCGACGGTAAAGCGGAGCTGACGCGTCTGCTGCGGCTGCTGACGGAGAGGTTCGCCTTTCTGACGCAGGGCGGACCCGCACCAGCGGTGACAAATGCGCAGCTGCCGCCGGCTGATTCCGGCATTCTCGGTGCCACTATTGCACCAGATAACCTGACGCTGACACTCTCCGTGGGCAGTTCGCTGTTTGACGAACGCTTTGGGCTGGGCGCGCACAAGCCTGCACAGCTGCAGGCCATGACACGCTTCCCCAATGATTCGCTTGACGCCAGCCAGTGCCACGGGGATTTACTGATTCAGATCTGCGCTAATAGTCAGGACACCGTGATCCACGCGCTGCGCGATATCATCAAACACGCTCCCGATCTGCTGGCGATACGCTGGCGGCGCGAAGGGTTTATTCCTGAGCACGCAGCGCGCAGTCACGGGCAGGAGACCCCGATTAATCTGCTGGGTTTTAAAGACGGTACGGCGAATCCGGATGCGCAAAACGGCGCGCTGATGGATAAAATGCTGTGGGTCACGGCCGATCAGCAGGAGCCCGCCTGGACATACGGCGGCAGCTATCAGGCGGTGCGGATTATTCGTTTCCGCGTTGAGCAGTGGGATCGCACGCCGCTGGGTGAGCAGCAGACTATTTTTGGCCGGGAAAAGCTCAGCGGAGCGCCGCTTGGCGGGCATCATGAGCATGATGAGCCGGATTATGCCAGCGATCCGGATGGGGATGTGATAGCGCTGGATGCCCATATCCGGCTCGCTAACCCGCGTACGCCTGAGACGGCGGACAGCCTGATACTGCGGCGCGGCTACAGCTACTCTGCCGGGATCACCGGTGCAGGGCAGCTTGATATGGGGCTGCTGTTTATCTGCTATCAGCACGATCTCACTAAAGGTTTTATCGCAGTGCAGCAGCGGCTTAACGGTGAGGCGCTGGAAGAGTATGTCCGACCCACCGGCGGCGGCTACTTTTTTGCGCTGCCGGGCGTCGCCGATGCCACGCGCTATCTTGGTCAATCGCTGATTGAGGCCTGAACCCTGCTTCCGGCAATGCGTGTTGCGGCAGATTAGCGTTATGCTCTGCAAAAGGATCCGCAAAGGATCCTTTTGACATTTTATATAACGCATTATTTTAATTGAATTTTTTATGGGAAGCGCCTGATGCCATCGCCACAACAAATCTTAATTTGCATCTAAAAGTAAAAATAGTGTTGCAAATTTTCGGCGCTATGTTTCACTTTACTCATAAGCGTTGTCAGTTTTGTGGCATCAGCCACTGGAGTTCGCGCATGAGGCGTTCCATTCCGGAACCAGCAGGTGTAACACAGCAAGCGCAGTTCTCTGCGGGAGAGAGCCTCCTGTCAACGTTTTACTCATCTTTCATCCACTATCTTCATCATCCCGTTTGTTTTTATCCGGTGCGCTGCGGCGTTTCGGCGCTGTTGTACACCCCGTTTTGTGTATCAGTACGGCTAAAAGGAAGCCAACGTAACCTCTAAAGCGTTCAAGTCATCGCCGCGGGTGATCCGTCGCGATTCATGAAACCAACTGTAAGGTGCCACTATGGGAAGACAGAAAGCAGTGATCAAAGCGCGTCGTGAAGCTCGTCGTGTGCTTCGTAGTGACTCCCGGAGTCATCGTCAGCGCGAAGAAGAATCGGTCACTTCGCTGGTGCAGATGGGCGGGTTAGATGCAATTGGCATGGCGCGCGATGTGCGCGACCGGGCACCAATTGCAGCCCGGAATGAAGCTCAGGCGCACTATCTTAACGCCATAGAAACGAAACAGCTGATATTTGCAACCGGTGAAGCTGGCTGCGGTAAAACCTGGATTAGCGCTGCAAAAGCAGCTGAGGCCCTGATCAATAAGGATATCGAAAGGATTATCGTGACGCGCCCGGTACTGCAGGCGGATGAAGATCTCGGTTTTCTGCCCGGAGACATTTCCGAGAAATTCGCCCCCTATTTCCGTCCGGTTTATGACGTTCTGGTTAAACGTCTCGGCGCTTCCTTTATGCAGTACTGCCTGCGGCCTGAAATCGCCAAGGTAGAGATTGCGCCCTTCGCCTATATGCGTGGACGTACTTTTGAGAACGCAGTGGTTATCCTCGACGAGGCACAAAACGTTACCGCTGCACAGATGAAGATGTTTCTGACCCGCCTGGGGGAAAACGTCACGGTTATCGTTAACGGTGATATTACCCAGTGCGATCTGCCCGCCAGCGTCCAGTCCGGTCTTGCCGATGCGCTGGCGCGCTTTGAAGAGGATGAGATGGTGGGCGTGGTGCGCTTTGCGAAAGAGGACTGCGTTCGCTCAGCACTCTGCCAGCGCACGCTGCACGCCTACGGCTGATAGCATCCCATCCCGTTGATAAACCCGGCCCCGGCCGGGTTTTTTTCTGTCCCTAATTTCACCGGCAAAGCATGACGACCTTTCAGAGTGATGAGAGTTGCAGCGGTTCGCTAACGCGGTAAGATTGATCTTTTTTCAGGGAGCAAAACCAATGAAAAACGTCGTCCTGAGTATGCTGGCAAAAATATCGCACATCGATGCGGACATGAAACAGCTGACCGCCCGGGTTGAAGCACAGTCGCTGCTGATTAGCGCGCTGGTACTGGCCGTCAGCAGGCAGGGTGGAGTGACGGAGATGATCGATGCGGCTAATAAAGCGATCAATACGGTTATCGACTCCGCTGAAAGCGATGAGGTGCTGAGGTCCGATGCCGCTATTCTGCTAAGCGAATTGCAGAATCTGCTGACTATCTCTCAGGCCGTGGATAAAGCCGATGGTGAAATTAACCATGCAGGACTGAGCGAGCTGACCGGCGTTGCGGCTGCTGAACCCGTTTTACCCGCTAAAAAGTAAGCTGGCCAGACACAGCAGATAATCAAGCCTGAACGCGCGTTCAGGCTTTTTTCAGGCATAAATTCATGCCGCGGCTGGCTTATTCGCCGTTAATACGCTGTTTCATTTCACGCTGGTGCTTGTGATAGTCCTCTCCGCACTCTGCAGAGCAAAATGCAGTATCGGCGACAACGCGTTCATCTCTGCACCAGATACAGTTGCCCGTTGCGCTCACCAGACGTGGTTTACGCGCAAACAGGGCGCTCTCCAGATGAGCGGCTTCTCGTTCCTGTGCCAGATCTACATCATCCATAACTTTTTCCTTAATAAAACATATGTTTCTTCAGGCCCCACGGCCCTGACCACGTTGATGACAATCCAGGAGGTGTCTGCAACATGGCGTCTCCTTCAGCAGGTTTGAGCGAAAGAGGTAGCTGATACCCGCATCCGGTTTATGCCTGCTAAATGTTGCTGCCGGGTCAGTTTAGCAGAGGCGGAGCAGAGCTGCGGTCTGAGTTTGCTGATGATGGCGCATTGCGGTCAGGAGTGGGCACCTGAATCCGATAATATGCATTGCACAAATTGGCAGGGGACGCAACCTTACAGGGGCGCCATCTATGGCGCCCTGGCCATCGGGTACGGGGCATAAATGACGGCAGGGACGCATAAATGCGTCCCCTACGGACGGCATCTGTCATTTATTAAGTTTGGATGCAACCTTACAGGGGCGCCATTTATGACGCCCTGGCAATCGGGTGCGGTGCATAAATGACGCCAGGGACGCATAAATGCGTCCCCTACAGCGGCACCTGTCATTCGACGCAATCACGCAGGGGCGCCATTTATGGCGCCCTGGCATTATGCGTAAAACGCATAGCATGGCACAAAACAGCTTCAGGTAAACCAAACCAGGCTAATGTTTTCACATTAGATTTTATGAAAATAATGCGGCAGGTACAAAAAAGCCCGCATAACGCGGGCCTGGTTGAAAAGAGGGCGGTTATCCGTGACGGCGGAACTGCTGGGACTGACTGAGCATTACCCTGCCAGCAACATGGAGCATAGAGAGTTCTTCTTCTGAGATAGACCATTCACGATAACGGGGATTGTCAGAGATAACGATAATTTCGCGCTTAACTTTTTGCAGGCGCTTAACAAACATATCGCCGTTGAAGTCAAAGACGTAAATTCCATCCCCATCAAACGTACTGACAGCTACGTCTACAAAGATGAGATCACCGGGCTCAATGGTTCCCTCCATGCTGTCACCGCGGACGTTGATCAGCTTAACAGAGGTTTCCGGCCGGTTGCCGAATATCACGCGCGCCTGATCCGGAACATATTCAATAGACCTTATGACTTCAACCACATCTTTAGACGGCGACCCGTCTCCGGCACTTGCAGAAACGTCAAGAACATCAATCCTGTACACATCTTTTCTCCCCTTTTTTATAATGGAACTTACACTGTATGAATCTACAGTATCATTAGCCTCATTAGAAGAGAATAGCTCAGAAACAGGAACTGACAGGGCTGCTGCAATTTTGTGTAGCAGACCATCACTGTATCCCTGTATGCCGCGTTCCAGGCGTGACAGATTGCCCACGTCGCTATCTGTACGCAGGGCAAGTTCACTCAGGGTCATCTTATTCGCTTTGCGAATCTGTCTGATTTTATCGCCTATTTTCATAGCGGATAGTTAACCTTTTTTATGCGGTACACGCAAATCGCCTTGCGCATATTTGATTATACTCATAATATGCGTGATACGCATTATTTAAATGCATTGCCACAATGCCATCGCGGAAAGTGCGTGTATAGAAAAAAGTGAAAATTTATGACGCTAATCAGGCCCGGACTGCGGGCCGTGGAGACAAGTATGGCAGATACCGAAGAGGGATTTACACGTCTGGCAAACGCGCTGTATGAGGAGCTGATAGGGGCCAGCCTGACGCGAAATCAGGCCAAAGTCGCACACGCCGTTTGCCGGAAAACCTGCGGCTTTAATAAAAGCATGGACCGTATTGCTGACAGCCAGATAAGCCAGTTAACCGGGCTGCCAAGACAGAAGGTTAACAAGGCAAAAAATGAGCTGATTCAGATGGGTGTGCTTATCCGGGAAGGGACGATGATCGGCCCAAATAAACACCTTTCACAGTGGCAAATACCGGGGTGTCACCGGGAGGGTGTCGCTGTCACCAAATCAGCGACAGCGCTGTCACCAAAACAGAGGCATACAAAAGACACTGTGACAAAAGACAATAATTCTGCGTCAGAGAATTGTGTCGAATCCCCTGACACATCCTCTGCAACGCTTTCTGCATCGCGTCCTGAAGCCGCGGTCCGGACTCCCAGGGGGGACAAGTGGGGAACCGAAGAGGATCTCAAAACAGCCAGGTGGATGTTCAGCAGGGTGCAGATTGTCGCTCCGCATGCCCGGCAGCCCGCCTGGCCCGCCTGGTCAAACGACATCAGACTGCTGCGCTCGGCCCTGCAGGTTACGCACCGCGATATCTGTGAGGTATTTCTCTGGGCCAGCCGCGATCGCTTCTGGCAGTCAAACGTGCTCAGCCCTGCGAAGCTGCGGGAAAAGTGGGACACACTGAAAATTCAGATGAACCAGCCAGACCGTAACCGGGCGGCACCAGCGGGGCAGCAGCCTGCCGTCCACTGGAACAGCCAGGAAGCATGGGAGAACTTCATATGAGAGATCTCGTCACGGCAGTTAATCATCGTGACAGCAGCGCGCTGGCGCGCATGGCCGGTGATGTCCCGCAGCCGGCGGATCGACGCCTGCATCAGGCGATCGAAAAAGTGATAGATGAGTTCTTCAGCGGGCTGAAGCAGGTTTTCCCTGCCTCAGTCAGCACGGTCTGGCGGGATCCGGCAGACGAAGCCGCCGCTAAACGTCAGTGGATAGCCGCCTTAGCGGAGAACGGCGTGACCAGCAAACAGCAGCTTTCAGCCGGCATGCGCCAGGCGCGCGCCAGCGGCTCGCCATTTCTTCCATCACCGGGCCAGTTCATCAGCTGGTGTAAACAGGACGCTTTCGCCGCTGCGGGCCTGCCGGATGAAGAGACGCTCTATAGCAGGGTGATGACCTACTGCGCGCAGCGTGGCGACTATGCCTCTCCGGAGCACTATCCGTGGAAGAGCAACGCCGATTACTGGATGGTTACCAGCCTCTGCAGCCTGATGCGCGCGAACAACCTGAGCGAGTCTGAGCTGCGCATTACGTGCCGCTCTGAGCTGCGCAAAATGTCTGCGCGGATCGAGGCCGGTGAAACAATTCCGGAGCCGCGCAGGCAGCTGCTGAAGGCTGCAATGCCCTCCACCCCGGAAAAGGCGAGGGAGGGCGTGGCCCTGCTGCGCGCTACGCTGAAAGCAAAACGCACTACAGCATGATGCAAAGGATTCAGCACGACATCGATATCCCGCTGTGGCGGCAGATGTACCGCCGGGATAAAACAGGCGAACTGATTAAGCAAAGAGAGGCAGTATGAGCTTAGAAGCAACGGTTAAGTATCATTTTCCGAAGGGGCAGAACTTTAGCGGAACAGCACCGCAGACGTCGCCTGATACGCTTACCGGCATCGACTATATCGCCGCCATAGGTATGACGCAGAGCCGCGTTCAGCTCGGTTACAGCGCTTTCATGGGGAAGATGGGCGTCAGTGAAATCGACGCAGCACGGGCCGTCTCCCTGCTAACTGATTTTGCACTGCAGAGCTGCGATAAGGTTGCCGCCTTTCGCAAGCTTGATGCCGGTGTCAGAACGGCAGTTATGCAAACGCTCGCCGCTTATGCCTGGCTCGATTACTGCCGCAGCGCCGCCAGCGTGAAGCCGTGCGAATGCTGTCAGGCCACCGGATTCATCGAGGCAGAGGTGTTTTCAATGAAATCGCCTCTGCACGGCGGCCTCACCAGAAACGTCAAAGAGGCCGTACGCGTGCTCTGCGGGGCGTGCAAAGGCAAGGGCGTCGTATCAACTGCATGCCGCGACTGTAACGGACGCGGACAGGCAGTGCTAAAAGCGGCAACGGAAAAGCAGGGGGTGCCGGTGAAGAGTGAGTGCAGGCGCTGCTGCGGGCGCGGCTACGAGCGCATACCCTCAACCGAGGCGTATAAGGCAATTTCAGAATTCACCGGCGCTATCAGCCTGGACACATGGAAGAAGAGCGGTAAGCCATTTTACGATCGGCTTATTACTAAGCTGGAAGCTGAGGAAACCCGCGCAGATGCCGCGCTGAAAAGCGCCACTGAATAGCACCCTAAAAAATAGTGTATTAAATTATCGCAGGCTATTTACTTTTCCCGAACCCGGGGGTATACTTTTCAACAGTTGAAGTTGCGTGATGATGTTCAGCCCGCAAACTAAATCAGCTTTCATCACTCTGTGATAATAAAAGAGCCCTGCAGATTCACACGCTGCGAGGGCTTTTTTTATGGGCATTTGAAATATATGACGCCGGTTTCAGGGAGGAATAATGAGAATTCTGTGCGCCCCTTTAATCGTGCTGTGCGCGCCATCTTTTGCTGTGATATCGGATGCGCAACGCGCAGCTAACGATCTGTGCGAAATGGAATGGCGTATAACTGACCGATCAATGTCGACCCATCTCAGCACCAGGCAAATAGTGTCAGAAGAAGTTCAGGCGTTTGAAGCGGATGGGCACGCTCTTTCCGACTACGCTATTGAAAAAGATGACTTCATAAGCGTCTCTGTAAAAGGCGCAGAAACCTACAGAAAGATGGCTAAGGGTGTCAGCTATCCCTATGCAGATACAAGAGATTTTTTGCGGGGAAGAATGATGCCGCTGTGTATCAAAAACGTTCTGGAAACGCTTAAAAAATAATCCTGAATAGTTTATTTCCTTTTCTAAAGGCACTGCTTCGGCGGTGCCTTTTTCGTTTCCGCCCCCGCCACTCAATGCGACATCAATGCTATCCGTTGTGGCGGAGGGCCTCTTTTCTTCTGTTGATCAACAGCACCTGTCCGATCGGACGGCGTCTGCGAGCACTCAAACTATGAGCAAACTTGTTACTGGTGTTGCCCTGGGCACGTCCGGGGGCACCATTCTTAACGGTGTACTCACCAGCCTGAGTCCTGATGAGTGGTCTGCCATCGGCGTACTGGCAGGTATTGCCGGCATCATCATTACAGGGCTCATCAACTGGTACTTCAAACGCAAGGTCGCCAACGCTCAGGTAAAAGCACTTGAGAAATATGGTCCGGCCGTAAAAGTGGAGGAGGATTGATATGACTATGTCCGGCAGCGTGCGCAGAAAACTGATCGCCGCCGCAGGTGGCGGCTCCATGCTGATTGCCACCCTGTTTCTTGGCGGAAAGGAGGGAGCGGAAGGGCGTACTTATAAAGCTTATCAGGATGTGGCCGGCGTCCGGACCGTCTGTGACGGGCATACCGGCAGCGATATCATCAGCGGCAGGCAGTATAGCGATAGCGACTGCGATCGGCTGCTGCAAAACGATCTCCGGTCCGTTAAAAAGGTGGTCGATGGCGTAGTAAAGGTTCCCCTGAGTGAATACCAGCGCGCATCGCTATACAGCTTTGCCTATAACATCGGCCCGTCTGCTTTCACCCGCTCCACTCTGCTCAAAAAACTCAACGCTGGCGATCGGGCTCAGGCCTGCGAAGAGCTGCGCCGCTGGGTCTATGCCGGTGGCATAAAATGGCGCGGGCTGATGCATCGTCGCGACATGGAACGCGCTTTGTGCCTGGCGGAGAGTAGTGATGATTTGGCTGATAAATAACGGGCATCTGGTTCTCAGGCTCTTCCTTATGGCGACGGTTGTGATATCTGCCGCCGTTGCCAGTCACTATCACTCGCGAATGTTGCAGGCGCAGGAGGAGATCTCCCGGGCAGTCCAGGCCCGGAAAAAGGCGGAGTCAGTAACCAGCAACCTCATTACCGCAGTAATGCTCTTTAACGATATCGCAAAGGCTGCTCATCATGATCGATATCAAAACGACGCTGAAAGCGAGAGGCGCGTTGTCTACATCAGGCAGGCGGTTAAAGAGGATGCGTGTTCCGCTCACTCTGTTCCTGCTGATGTGGCTGACAGCCTGCGCAGACACAGAGAAAGAATACGTTCAGCTTCCGGCAATGCCCGTTCCGGCAGAGCTGCTGGCTGACTGCGAAATCCCCCCCGTACCCGATCCTATGACCTGGGGCGACAGCCTCGAACTTAACGAAAGGCTTATGACGTCGGTTGAAAACTGCAACCGGGATAAGCGCGCCATAAGAAAAATTGAATCGCTCCGGTAACTCATCAGGCGATTTTCTCACTATCTGCATTTTGCAGGTTATTTACCTTAACCGAAAAATAAAGCTTCTCCACGAGCAAACAGGCTCAATAAACCCTAAAAGGAAATATCATGATCGAAGTAAATTCATTTGCTGAACTCCGCACCACCAAACCTTCTGCATCAGGTGAAATTGCATTTCTTAAGCGCTATTACGACAGGGACTCAACCTTTAATGGTGGTGGCCGCTTTGTAGGCTTTGTCGACACAAAGGGTAAAGCCCCTGCGGATGACAGTGGCACCGTTGCGGTCTCTTCTGCCGGCGACTATTACTGGCAGCGTATTATTGATGATGTATCCGCTATTAATATTTTCCATTTTGGCGGCAAGCGCTTACGCGGCTCGGTTTCATTTGATGCCGATAACGGCGCAGTTAACCACAATGCCTGTATCAACATGTACCGCTGGGCCAGAGGCTTTGTATCACTGGTTGATGATCCGAACAAAAACCCTATCCGCGATATCGGAATACGTTTTCCTGCCGGTAAGTTTATTATTAATCCTGTCGATTTAACCGGTGAAGGCGAGCTGCCATTCTTCAATCTCTATGGCGACGACTGCGAATATGGTGTTGCACCCAGAACGATTATTACCTCGGATAAGTCAGCTAACACCGTTTTCAAAATTAAAGCGCGCCGGACGGCTATTCGCGGTATTTTCTGGGATGGTCAGGCGACCGCCGATACCACGGCAAACACCGGCGCGATTACCACTGCAATGGTAAGTAACCAGCAGCCATTTTTTGAAAATATTACCATTGAAGGCCAGTACATCAACGTCACCTGTTTTCGTGTGGAAAACAATGGTAACTCGGTGTTCAGGTTTATCGATACGCTTGATACGCGACTGGATCAGATTTACTCCAGCAATACCTATGGTCGGGTATTTGATATTACCTGGTCCGATTCACCCCAGGGTAACTGGGACCACTCAACGGCCGTGGAGCTAACCAACTCCAATTTCCAGCACGGTTATGGTGATGCCACGCTGTTTATGCCGCGCGTGGGGCAGGGCCTGATCCGTAATGTATGGATTGAACATACGCGCTTCCCTGGCGATCTGAGTAATGGTCAGTGGATCATTGATGCGCTGAGCATCGAATCCTCCATTAACCCGCTGAAGCTTAACTACTCACGTGTTCTGATGCGCCAGCTAAGCCTGCAGTCCGGTTCCAGCATTGATACCGAGCGCACCGGCTTTGCGCTGCTTTCAAACTATGAACAGGGCTGGCGCCGTGATGAGAACTTTGGCACCCAGATGACGGGTTCGATGAAGGCGGGCTGGTACTCGGGATATCGCGTCTCCAATACCAGCACGGAAGATAAGTGGTTCCGCCTTGGCAAGTTCTTTTTCCCTCGTGCTAATCAGCACTGGAACATCGACATGTTGGGCAAAGCGCTGCGTGATACTCAGACACAGCCAGCTACCGCACCACTGCTTACCAACGTCTGCGGTAAAACATTGCTCAATATTTATCGCGGAGAAAGTTCGGTCGGCGGCAATCTGCATTATGAAGGTGATTCCGGTGTCATCGACTGCATTGTTCGCACCACTGATGATAAAGGAAAATATGCTGAAGTCTGGATCAAGCTTAAAGCACAGTGTGGTGATGTAGTCATCAACCTTACTACTGATGGCCCGTCGCGGTTCGATGGCGGTGAATGTTCACTGTTTAATCCTGATTTGTCTGAAGTGACCAATCTGAATACGGATAACCGCGTTAACCTGTCAACGGTGATGAACTATCACAATGGCACCGCCGGCGTGGGTTATGACGGCAAAGTGGTTACGCTGACGTCCGATCCGGCATCGGCACCGGCCGCATCAGCCACGGCGGCGGGTTACATTACCGTCAGGATTAACGGCGTTAACCGCAAGCTCGCCTATTTTTAACCGCCTGAGAGAGTATTGCGGCAGGTAAAAAAGAGCCTGAACGAGAGTTCAGGCTCTTTTCACTCTCTGTTTTGATCCCAGGTCTCGACAGGTGCCCATCGTATCAGCGTGGGCAGCACGGCGGCGTTCTTGTGCGTTTATAGTTATTCTCCTGTCAGTTAGCTTTGATTGAGCGTTGCCGCGCACCAAAGCTTACTGCTTTGTATGTTTGCGCTTTTTCAGCGCCTGATGTTAAGGAGCGGCGGGACTCAGTTCCGTGCCCCTGCGTTGCTTCAGCGTGCTGCTGATGAGATTAAATGCATCTGATATGTGATTTTATTTTTTTTCAGACGTAAAAAAACCCGCGTTACACGGGCGTAAATTCGTTCAATAAGGGCAAATCATTTGTCAGCGTTAGCTGACGACAGTAAGGATATGCGTTCAGTGTTACTTAAGGAAACAACCATTCGACAAATTACTCTGCATGGCACGCATTGCATAAAAAAGCCCGCTTAGCGCCGGCTTTAAGAGGAAGCATAGTAGCTCAATAGAAGAAAAAGCCCGATAAACCGACATCCCGACCCCGCAAGTGTTAATGTGGTTAGCAGTTACAGATGGGGGATTATGGAAAATGACAATGACAGAGTGGAATTGATAGCTAATGCCATTTTGAAAGCAGCACTCGAACTCGCTGACACCGGGGCTGAAACCACAATCGAAGAGTTGCTGGGCAGGCTTGAGGCCTACCGGCGAGCAACCAATGATGTCTTCATGGCAGATGTATACCGCGATGCCATAGTGATCATTAAGAAAGGCAAGTTATAAACATAAAAAGCCCGCTCAGTGGCAGGCTTATGGGTGAGGGAGCATGAAAAACCAGGATGCGATCCGGATATTTTTTACAGTTCAGGCTTCATTTTCCCAAATACTTTCTCAATATCAGCTTCATATTCTTCTTTGTTATCACTCATGGCCGCCACGCCCGGGAGCTTAACGATGTGCTGCCTGAAAGATTTGACGCCGATTTCGGAAAGAAACAAGTGTAACTTATTGATCGCTAAGCTGTATCGATGTAAATGCCTTAGTGTGTGCAATGCCGCATTTCTGCGGCCTTATCTTATCTAAACGCTCTTTCCGGCTACTAACCCGTAGTAAACGCTATCACGACATTCACAAAGCCAGCAGCTAACAGAACAAAGCCCGGAACGAGGTAATTTTTGTCCCGCTTATTGCGCGCCAAATAGAACATTGCGAACGCAATGCAAAACATCGGAATTGATATCTTCGCAAAAACTGACATGCCATCTCCTTAGCTAAAATTTTCTTCCTGCTATCAAACAGTAAACCAGACGCATTTTCGTCCCGATCGCCAGGCCCGGCACCTTACATTTTAGTTACCGTTAACCGGCACCACAGCTTATTGATTATCTCGGCGGTACAGCGCCCACTCCTCGATACGCTCCCCACCCGGAAGGGTGCAGTAACCTGAATCACCATCAGGACCTTTAACTATGTCTGGTTTACCCCCCATTTTTTCACAATAAACTGAGGCAGGGTTAGACATGCCTGTTTGCTGAGGCTTGTCTGTCCGGGACGAGCATGCTGCCAGTAATACACTGGAAGCAATCAGTAGAATAATTTTCATTACGGTCCTTATTTAAAGTCTATTGAATGACTTTAACTCAAACCTGAATTAACCAGCCAGTGTTAATTCACATGTGATTTACTGATATATGAGCAGACCAGGGGTGGAGGCTTAAAAGAGCCATTCACGCGAGCCGCAGCAAATACATATCCATACCAGTCAGCAGGTTCGCAAAAGATACGCCTGGCGCATCTTGATCGGATCTCCGATCGATACTACTGTATTTATATACAGTTATTATCAGAGGAGGATTTAACCATGCCATGCGAATACCAGATAAAAGAAGCATTCGTCAGTTCCATCAAGCGCGAGCCATCAGGCCGCAGCACCGTTGCCACTTCTGACTTCGTAGAGGAGCTGGAGCGCGTTAACTGGCACTTTACGCTCAAGGCAGCCAATGACTGGATCCGGAGCCATACAACCACCTTCCGCGACGCTTCAACGCAGGAGGGCGAGAACATGACGTGGTTCCGGTTCAACCTTAACGGTGGCCTCTGAGGGGTTCCCTTCACCGGCGCAGGACTATACAGAGCCGCGGCTTAACTTTGCCAGGCTATCGATAACCGCGAGGCTATAACCTTCCGTTAACGCGCTGGTTATCTCTCAGAACATCAATAGCGGTCTGCATTGCTATTTTATTATCGCGTAACTTCTGTTTGTTTTGCTGTATCTGGAGGTATTCAAGAAGTGTGCGTGTATTGACTGGCCGTCCGGTTCTGCCGACTTCGATCACAGCATCACCGAGTATGGTTTTTACAGGAGGAAGCTGGGCAGGGTACCAGTCCAGCGTGTCTTCAGATTTCATATCAAATTTCTCAGGGACGGGCAGTATATCACATGACAGGGGATATAGCGCCCGACTATAAAAACAATCATTCCTGTTATGGTTCCTTCTCATCATTATTGTTAGAAACCTGTGAGGCAATCTTAACCAGCGCGACGCTACCTGCGCCGGCGAATGCAATCATTAGAATGATAGCGATCCAGCATGGAAAATTCATTTTGTACTGTCGCTTATGGCCTCCTGTATGAAGGCGCCATCAAGCCTGACATTGCCTGAGCAAATAGTAATCACATCAATTAGCCGTACCATGTGTTAGCGCAGGCAGTCACGAAGCATGAAGATATAGGGAAAATGATCACGGAAGGGCTGAGTTGGTCGCTTGCGCCATCTCAAAAGCTGTATGTGAGCTCATGTCTGAAGGTCATGATGTCACTGTCGAACCCGGTCGGAGGTTCTCATCCCCCTCTCACTGTGCAATATG